>JAAYBL010000268.1 GCA_012718945.1 Bacteroidales bacterium | reverse complement strand
GTCGTTGGAGATTACGACGTTGATAGGCCGCAGGTGTAAAGTCAGCAATGGCAAAGCCGAGCGGTACTAATTGCCCGTGACTTCGTTCAGAGCATCACTGATGTGTGGTGTGTACTTGCTCAATGATATGTATTTTCTGCCGTGTTGCACACGTGTCAACCTTATTCAGGTGACTATAGCGTTGGGGTTCCACCTCTTCCCATTCCGAACAGAGAAGTTAAGCCCAACCACGCCGATGGTACTGCGCAAGTGGGAGAGTAGGTAGTCGCCGTTTTTAGAAAGCCCTGTAACTAACAAGTTACGGGGCTTTTGTCATTATAATGGTTTGGGCGACGCCAAAGGCGTTGCCCTGATAGCTAATGTTATCAGGGCTTTCGTCGTTAATATGATTTGGAAATAGTACTTGGATTCAGCCTTTACTTTTGTGGCTCTTGCCTGCAAGTGAAACCCTCAATAGGGCCAAATAAGGCTATTATGAGTTTCGCCTTTGAATTCGTTCATCCTATTGCCGCCTAATAGTAAAGGTCCTCTTGGCCCTCAGAATGGCAGATACGAGTCTTTTCACTATTTAAGCGTCTACTTATTGCTGCAAACTGGTTATGGCCCTCCTGAGGCTCAGAAAGACCGATACGGGGCTCATGCCTATGAGAGATTAAACTGCATGTAGGCTTTCAATAGCCTACTCGAATACATCGTTATAGGTGACGAAAGCCCCAACACCTTTAAAACAACGTGGTCCCTATACAAACTTCAGGTACCATCATAAATGTGATGCAGTCAAGGACAACACTATAAAAAAAGCAGGAGGAAAGTGAAACACTCTCCTCCTGCTTGTATAAGATGACCTTCTAAAACTTATTTAGGCAGGTACCAGTTAGCTGGATCCATCAACTTGCTGCGAATTTCTTCCTTGTTGAATGTATACTTACGAGCTACTTTGTCGGCCAGGAAAGCGGGATCATTGCGTCGGAGTGCAACACGCATCAAATCATGAAAACGAGAGCCTTCAAAGGCGCATTCCAAGGCATATTCGGCGATTATTTCATCTTCTACCCATTGAATGGAATCAACACTCTTAGGAATGACATAAAAGGTTGTATCCGTGTTTAAGTTACCCAATCCACGCATTTTTGTTCCAACATTGTCGGTGAATATGTACTGGGTAAAATCGAGGTAATTAGGAATGGCTTTCAGGGTTGTGTCGTAAACTTCTGCGCGTATGTTTGACTTTGCCATCGTAATGGGATTCAGACCAGATTTCATGGTTTCGTAAGCCATTTGGGAATATCCAAGTCTGTTGATGGCTTCAGCATAATGCAAATAAACCTGAGCATACCTGTACAGCATGATAATCTTTTGCTTTTCAACCGAAGACATCATGATGTATTTGTAGATGGTGGGGGTCCGGATGATTTCCCCCAAGTCATTCATAGATCCGTAATTCACATAGGATCCAAAATAACGCAAATCGCCATCCGTGATTCCAAAATCGGAATAGAAATACAGTTGATTATCCCAGTTTTTAATGGCCCATTCAGAGGGTATGATTAATCGGTTGTACGTTAATGTGTCTAGCGTAAAGGGGTGTCCAAAATCAGGCGAGCTGGCCAAATATCCAACCGCAGAGGTCGAAAAGCTTGGATCGAATTCATTAGTCCAATTAACATACATGCTTGTGGTAGGCAAGTTGGTTTTGGTGTCCCATTCCCAATACGAACGGGTGTTTTTTGGCATGGTGTATTCCTCTTCTTTGATCAGTTCATAATAGGCCGATGCAGCCGCAAGGTAATGTTGTTTGGCTGCTGAAGCTTGCCCTTGTCCATCCAAAACGCTGGCTTTCCAAAGGTGGCATTCACCAATTAATAAGTTAATCGGAAGCACCATCCCCCTAAACATAAGTATAGGCTCAACGTCTTTAAAGGGTGTCAAATCATCGATAAGATAGTCGCATAAGGTAGTCAGATCAACGACTTCATAGGTTTTGTTGACATCCTTAGCAGACAAGATGGGGTTGGTGATGTAGTTGGCTGAACCGTAATTCAACACCAATTGGAGGTAAGTCCAGGCACGAATAGATTTTGCAGCAGCCATAACCCTGTGATTGGGTTTGTCTGCTTTGTCCCTGGCTGTTGTGTCTACATACTGGATCACGTAATTGCAATTGTTAATCACGGAGTAATACTCCTTGATTGAAGCATAAGGATTGTCCTTAGTAATTGCAAAATCGTTTAATTGTTTGAGGTACAAGGACGCATCTTCACTTGTCTCCATCAACTCGCCTCTAAGCTCACCCAAAAGTACATAGCGATCGCCCAACTTCTGCAACTCAGATATAATGCCAACGAGTGAATACAAAGAGTCGTGAGCAGAGCCCATCTGATAATCTTCGTCGAAGGTGTATCGTTCTGAATCGACGTCAAGCAAGCTGTCACAACTTACTGTGATGGAGGCAACCGTCAGTATCAGTACCGGTATATAAAACAATTTTTTCATGTGCTCGTTTTTTTTGTTTCGTTCAAGGTAAATCCAATACCATAATTAATGGAAGATCGTATAGGATTACAGGTTAATTTTTACACCCAGGAAGAAGCTTCTCGTAAGGGGAACCAATCCTGCATCTACACCCTGGAAGAGAACATTGTTTCCCGTTGAGAATTCAGGATCCATTCCAAGATAGTTGGTGAGGGTAAACAAGTTGTTGGCAGCTACCCAAACATCCAATCCGGAAATAAACATGTTTTGAATGGGGATGTTGTAGGAGAGTGACAACGTTTTCAGGCGCAGGAACGAACCATCTTCAATCCAACGATCTGAGAAACGAGCATTGCCCATAGGATCTCCATAGGTGGCTTTGGGTTGGAATGTTTTTTGTTCTTCAGTACGCCAGCGGGCTACCATGGCTGTTGTTTGATTGCTGAATGTACTGCCGGATTCCAACTGGCTGCGCAGGTAATTGTACACATCGTTCCCGTAGGAATAGTTGAACAACGCGCTCAAGGTGAATTTCTTCACAGTCAGTTTGCTATTGAAGGAACCATAGATGTCAGGATTGGGGTCACCTATGATTTCTTTATCTTTATCGTCTATCACGCCGTCAGCCACGTTGTCGTTGAAGTGGATGTCGCCAGCGCCATAGTAGGAATACGTACCGTTCGTGTTCAATACTTTCAGTTGAGATGCATTCGCTTCATCCTGTGTACTGAAAACACCCTTGGTGGTATGGCCGTAGAAAACGCCGGCAGGTTGCCCTACCTTGGACAAAACGGTACCACCGTAAACCTTGGTAACGATGTCTCCCTCTGGCAATGAAGAGATGCGGTTTTTGTAATGGCCAGCGGTTGCGCCCACTTCCCATTGCACATCTTTAAGATTCAAGAGCTTTATGGATGCTTCTACTTCAAATCCTTTGTTTGTCAAGCTACCTGCATTGGTTTGATAGGTATCTATACCGGCGAGTTCACCCAGGTTTTTCCAGATTAACAAGTTGGATGTTTTGGCTGTGTACACGTCCATCGATAAGCGTAAACGATCATTGAAAAGCCCAGCATCGAGTCCGAAGTTAGCTCTGCCTGTCGTTTCCCACTGCAGTTTTTCGTTGGATATGTTTTTAAGGACGATACCGTTTGCTTGTTGCAAGTATTGAACAGATGCAAAATAGGTTTTTCTAGCGTAGTCTTCAATTCCATCGTTACCGGTGAGTCCGTATCCAGCCCTCAACTTGAGCAAATCGACAAAAGTGACATTTTTCATAAAAGGTTCGGAGGAAATCAACCAAGCACCATTAATTGAAGGAAAGACACCCCAACTATTGTTGAACATATGGAGACCACCTTCGGTTTCTGTACCAAACCTTGAAGATCCATCAATAGCCATGGCAGCCGATAGCAGGTATCTGTTACTAAAACTATAGTCGAGACCTAAATAGGTAGAGATACTATTGGTATGGTTATTTAAACCATCTTTTTGCAAAAAGTTGAAGTCTTTCTTAATCAGTGTATTGTTGTCCGATCCGCTGTTGTGAGCTTCAATATAGTCTGACTCAAAGAGGCGGTTCAATAGACGCCATCCCAAAATGCCCTTTAGTTGGTGAGGGCCATCCAGGTGACTGTCATATGCCAATTTTGTGTCCAGCATGATGGTTTGTTGGCGGTTGACCTGGTTACGTAGCGCGTTTTCGGAGAACCCGTAACCATCTATGTATCGAGTGGCAACCCCAACTACAGGACTGTAGTAATTTTCCTCGTACTTATTCAGGTTGTAGTTGAATTGGGCAGAGAAGGTCAGATCATTTGTTATATCCCAGGTGGGAATCAAGCCCAGTTCAAAGTTGTGTTGCCTGGTATAGTTAAGCGAGTTTTCAATCAAGGCCTTCGGATTACCTATGCCGAATTCGTCTGCATCTGCATTGGTCACGGTTTCATAGCCCAGATCAGTAAAAGTATGTGGGCTCAAAAAGGGCGATTTGATAGAGGCTAGATAGGAGGGTGAGGTATAGTAGTTAACACCGTCATCCAAAATAGTCTTTTCAATGTTGGTGTATCCGATGTTTACACCCAAGTCTATTTCCTTGGATAAATTGATGTCCGCATTGAAGCGGGTGTTGATGCGAGAAAAGTCGGTTGATTTTACCACTCCGTCGTTGTTGGTATAGCCGACCGAGAAATAATACAGTGCTTTCTCATCACCCCCGATCACATTGATCAAGTAACTTTGGGTCAAACCTTGTTGGTACGTTTCATTGTTCCAATCGGTCTGATTGTGATACTTTCTGTAGGTAGTCGCACTAGGATCGTTGTTGATGAAGGGCATGGCGTTGACTTGCTTGTTGGTATAGCTAGTCGAACGGAGGATGTCACTCAGAAATATCCTGTATTGATCGGCATTCATCATAGGTGACGTAGTAGGGGCCGAGATGGAACCAGCAGTGATGTGCAGGTTGATTTTTGTAACAGGGTCCTTTCCTCTAGTCGTTTTGATGAGAATCACACCGTTTGAGCCTTTACTACCGTAAATGGAAGTTCCATCCTTCATAACAGTGATGCTCTCGATGTCGTTAATGTCGATATTCTGTAGCGGATTCTGAAAATGACCCTGGTACAGTGATGCTACATCGTACATGTTATCAACAGGAACTCCATCAATAACATACAGGGGTTGAGCGTTGGCTAATAATGAGTTGTATCCGCGGATAAACATGGATGTTCCCATGCCGGCTACGCCAGACCGGGTGATGGAACGGACGTGTCCCCCCAGTTCACTTTGTACGAACTCATCGGCAGATATGGCCTGGGTTAGTGTAAAGTCCTTGACGGTCTTAATAGAGGGTGCGGTCGTCGTATTGCGTTGCTTTCCAGAATGCAATTCTTGTAAAAAGTAAGATGAACTGAACGATTCGGGATACATGTCAATGACCAATTGTTCTTTCGCTCTTACAGCGATTTCGCGCTGCGCATAATCAAAGGCGGTGACAAGTAAAACCTCATCATGGCTGCTCACCTTGATGGTGAATTGGCCATTGGCATCTGTCGTGGCAGAGGCCGTCTTGTTGAGTGCCTGGATTTGGGCAGCTGCAATCGGTGATTTGCTGTGGGCGTCTTGTACCCTTCCTCTTACTTCAATGGTGCCGTTGGTTGAGACTGAACCCTTTGTTTGGGCATTCATAGGAGTGGCAACCATCATCGTGGCTGTCGCTGCGAGGAGCAAGGCGGCACAAATCCTCTTGCTAGTAGACCTAACAGTATTCATCATGTATGGTATGCGTAAGTACGTTGTTGAAGCTTGTTTCATGTGTATACATTTTTAAGGCTGCCTATTGAACAGGATCGAAAATGACGCAGTCAATGCGCATGGTCCGACTTTTAGTCGCAACATCCTTTTTTAAAACGGCATTTTCAGCCCTTACTATAACTTCCAGGGAGTTTGCTCCTTCGGCAAGACTGCACCATGGGAAGGTTACGCGGCCCAAATAGACATTGGTCACTGTATCGGCACTGGTTACAACGTTATTTTTCAATGTTGTGAAGCTTGTGGGCTGGTAGATTCCGTTGGCTTTGCGATAGGTGATGGAAAAATTGACCACATTGGGTTTGGGTGAAACCGCATTGGCGATGCGTTCTGGCATCATTACGCAGTAAATGTCGTAGGTGGCAGACAAGACGTTGGGGATAGGGAACATGACCCGAACTTTAGATATATCATTGACGGATGTAGGATCCAGCGTGATGTATTTGTCGCCTGAAGCCTCGAAGCCACTACCCAAGGCATTTCTGAAAAAGAGGTTGGCGTTGGTACTTGTTCTTCCGTAGTTTGCCCACTCAGCCTCAACCACGATGCGTTTTTGCCATGATTCATTGGCCGCAACACGCAACGTGTCCGTTTTGAACAAGGCACCATTGCTTGCCTGATATTTGGTGGCACCCATGAACAGGTTGTTGACACCGAATGTATCTGCTACAGTCGACACGATGGAATCATATAAATAAGGATCTTTTACCCTGCTGAAAAAGAGGTTATGAATAATGTAGGCCTTACTGTACAGCAATTGATAACCTGCCGTATTGTCGTAAAACTTGAAATAGGGTTGAATACGTTCCAAGGCATCTCTCCAGGCTTTATTGGAAGGAATCAAGACCGTATATGTACTGTCTTCATTGTCCAATCTAGCGTATTGGTACAAATTATTCGTTGTTTCACCGAAATCATCCGTTACTATCTGACTCAGAAAATAGTTCTTGACAGAATCGATGTCTGTTAAGATATCCATGTACTCCCAGAGGTTGGAATTGTATGGTTCATAGCCGCTCAGCGTATGCAGAATGCCGTTCTTTGCTGGCGTATTCTTTTCGACCAACCTATTTTCACCAAATAGATAGCTGCTGCCCTCCAGATGAAACGTAGTGAGCTTGTTGCTTAATAGGTGAATTTTTTCGGTCATCAATCCCGATGTTGGGTAAGAAAAGAGTGAAATGTGGTTTTCCACTATTTTTCTGGCACTCAGTGTATCCATGGTGGCAGGATCGAAGGCACTCAATGCATCGTTGTTGGGCGCCCAGACTGTGTAAGTCAATGAGCCATTAAGAACAACATCATAACCGCAACGCTCCATTAGTTGGTAGAATTTTGACAATTCTGGTTGAGATTTAATGCACTCGGACAGTGTCTTATCTGCCAGAACAACGTTGCTTGTATTGTAATGTTTGTCCCATTCATCGCTGGTGCAAGCGGCCAGTATCAAGCCTAAGGCTACAGCGGCAAACACGTGTCTGTAGGGGAAAAAATGATTCTTCATAACGAGGTTGTTGATTGGTCAAACAGTATTAATCGATGCCTTCTGTTTCCAGAAGTTCAGTGGGGCAGAACTCAAGATAATCCAGCATGAACTGGGTATCTCCAGCGGTCGAACCCAAACTGATAACGGTGAAATAATGCTTTTTGGTTTCCGTGAAGGTGTAGGTACCTAAGACGCGGCGAAGACTTTGACGGCTTAAGCGCGCGTTGTCAGCATCGTATCCGTACCAGTGACCGAAGCAGTAATAACTGCTGGGGCCTTTCATGTAACCACGGTTGTGCATCATCTTGTCGTTTTCAAACCCTTTTAGGTCCTCGGGTACAGATCCCGGTGTCTCATAACCGATTTCGGGGTCATCAGCCAACAATGACAAGTTCAAGGGTATACCGCAAGGTACGCTATCCCAATAAAGCTGGGCAATACCACGATAGGCTGTTGGTTGGTAGCCCATGCGTATTTCGTACGTGCCGGCAGGAATAGGACTTGTCTGGATGGTAAAGTTATACGTGCCCCTTAAGTAGATTTCATCACCTTGGTAGTCTTCATAAGCGGCACAAGCGCCAATATAGGTAAATCGGGTGTTGGCAGAAGCTTGCATCCCATCCAGATAACCATTGGGTAAGAGGTAAGCATGTGTCTTTCCAACGACGCCGGCAACGGCTGTGGGATTGTTACCCCTCATGTTGTTGGTGGCAATTTCCGGGAAGAAGGAACAGGCTTCCAGACGCAAACGCTTCGATGAGATGTCTGCAATGAAATCTGTCGAGTAGAACAACGGTTTGGTTATCTCATGGTAGTAACCATTTAATGATCCGCCACTAGGCATGTTTTGGTAGTTGGTGAACATGGCAGCCTTGCTCGGTTTACCCATGTCATTCAATAAACCATACTCGCTGTTGGGTACCACGTAATCCCTGTCAAGGTGTACTTCCATCAAGGTGTTTTCAAGCATGGTTTCTATGTATTCATACATATCATACTGGGGAAAATGATGTGGTGTGGCATAGTCCTTGATGAAACGGCTGCTAAGCAGGATGCGGTTGAAACAGTGGTATGCGACAAAGCGGTTCAAGTAGTTTTTCTTGTCTTTTGGTTGGTCCTCCAGGTGATTGGCATCGTTATTGTACGTGCGGCTGTAGTAATACTTGGCGACAGCTTTGAGGTCGT
>JAAYBL010000267.1 GCA_012718945.1 Bacteroidales bacterium | reverse complement strand
TCAAGTAATTGATCTCATATTCCCTGGTCAAAATCATGTCACGTGTAGGTGTCAGGATCTTGATGTTGGGTGCCAATACATTGAACGTTAAATCGAAACGTATCTGGTCGTTGCCAGCACCCGTTGATCCATGGGCCACATAGTCAGCGCCTATTTCCTTAGCATACTCAATTATGGCGATGGCCTGGAAGATGCGTTCTGAACTGACGGAAATCGGGTAGGTGCCGTTACGAAGCACGTTGCCGAAAATCATGTACTTGATGCTCTTTTCGTAGTAGTCTTTGGTCACGTCAAGGGCAACGTGTTTGACGGCTCCCAGTTTGTAGGCGTTGGCCTCTATGGTTTTGAGGTTTTCTTCGCTGAAACCACCGGTGTTGGCTACGGCGGTGTAAACATCATACCCTTTTTCTTCGGATAAATACTTGGCACAGAAGGATGTATCCAATCCTCCGCTGAATGCCAACACAACTTTTTCTCTCATACGTATCTTTATTTTTTCGTGTGTTCAATTGGGTCGTACAGCATGGCTGTACACATGCAGAATCGTCTGTTCTGGCGTTGCAGGATGTCGTAATTGACGCAACTCTGGCAGCCTTTCCAAAAGGCTTCATCGTCGGTCAGTTCGGCGTAGGTTACCGGACGATAGCCTAGTTCGTAATTGATCTTCATAACGGCGGCGCCAGTAGTCAGCCCGAAAATCTTGGCGTCGGGGTAGCGGCTTCTTGATAGTTCGAAGGCTTTGTGTTTGATGCGTTTGGCCAGGCCTTTGCCCCTGTATTTCTCCACCACGATTAATCCGGAGTTGGCCACAAATTGTTTGTTGCCCCAGGTTTCAATGTAGCAGAAGCCGGCAAAGTCATTGCCATCAAGGGCAATGATGGCCTTGCCCTCCAGCATCTTTTGGGTCACGTACTCGGGTGTACGGCGGGCAATACCAGTGCCGCGCACTTTAGCAGCAGCAGCTATGGTGTCTAGAATAGTTTCGACGTAGACGACGTGCGAAGCGTCGGCAATAAGTACCTCAATGTCAGTTGTCATGTTGTTATAAAAAAAGCAGAAATACGATGGCGGCCCCGGATTGACGGATTTGGTCGTCGGTTTATTGTATGGGAAGCACGTCCGAAAGCACCCTCAAGAGGTCTGCCCTGGAAACATGTTCTCTGGGAATAATCAGGATGGTATCGTCTCCGGCTATTGTCCCCAGAATTTCCGAGGATGTTTTTTGGTCGATGTCGGCGGCAATACTGCCTGAATACCCCGGCTTGGTTTTCACCACTGCGAACACACCACAAAAGTCGATGGATAGAAAGCCGCTGGCCGTATAGCGGCTCAAGTCTGTCTGCCTCACCCAGGTTTGGCGGGTTATACCTGCGTCTTCGGGTAGCAGATAGACATACGTGCCGTCCTGGTCTGGCATTTTGGCTACTTTCAACTGCTTGAGGTCTCTGGACAGCGTGGCCTGAGTCAACTCAAAATGGTGTTCCTGCAGCAGGTTAAGGAGTTCTTCCTGACTTCCTATCCTGTTGTTGCGTATCAAGTCTTTGATAAGCAGTAATCTGTTTGATTTGTCCTTCATTCGTGTTTAGGTCTCTGCATGAATAAAAATTCAAACGAGCCGCAAAAATAACCAATGTTTCAAGGACTGCCAAATGAAATGTGCATTTTTATTTCAATTGGCTAGGAAATATGCAAGAATACCGTATAAATATACCAATTAAAGGGACCGCCACCCTTGGGCCTTGAGGTCGATCTCTTGACCGTCGCGGCTTATCAATCTGCAACCCAAATTTTTGGCACAAATGTGACCGATGAGCTTGATACCAGGCAGTGAACTTACTTTTTCATGTTGGCTGAGGGGGACGGTGAATAGTAATTCGTAATCCTCGCCGCCGTTAAGGGCTGCCGTGGTCAGGCTAAAGTTCATCTCTTCGGCCAGTATCGCGGTTTGGTAGTCGATGGGCAGCTTGTCTTCATATATCCTGCAGCCGTATCCACTGTTGGTGCACAGGTGCAGTAGTTCTGAAGACAGACCATCGGAGATGTCAATCATAGCATTGGGCAGGATGTCGTTTTCTGCCAGTTTTTCGATAATGTCCTTGCGGGCTTCCGGTTTGAGTTGGCGTTCTAACAGGTATTCCTTGCCGGTGAAATCGGGCTGAGGTTCGTTGCTGCTTTGAAACACGTGTTTCTCACGTTCCAGTAATTGCAATCCCATGTAGGCGGCACCCAAATCGCCACTGACACAAATCAAGTCGTTTTCCCTGGCGCCGCTGCGCAGGACGATGCGTCCTTTCTCTCCGGCACCTATACAGGTCAGGCTTAAGGTGAGACCGGTCAAGGAGGCGCTGGTGTCACCACCCACAAGGTCGACCCCGTAATTTTCACAGGCCAACCGTAAACCAGTATACAAATCGTCCAGGTCTTCTACGCAAAACCGTTTTGAAATGCCCAAAGACACGATGAGCTGTCTGGGCTGCCCGTTCATGGCGTAGATATCTGAAAAATTGACCACGGCGGCTTTGTATCCCAAGTGCTTGAGTGGGGTGTAGGTCAGATCGAAGTGGATGCCTTCCAATAATAGGTCGCTGGTGACCAGTACCTGTTCGTTTTCGTACGATAGGACGGCAGCATCATCTCCCACGCCCACCACGCTGGACCCTTGAGTCAGCCGGATATCGCCGGTTAGGTGACGGATTAAACCAAACTCGCCATACTCACTGATGGGTGTGCGTTTCTTTTCCATTAGTGGGCAGGTTGAATGAGTTCACGCATGATGGTTGTCATTTTTGGCTGGGCAATGAGGGCTGCTTTTTGGACATCTTCATGGGATACTTCCACGATTTTTCCGTCAACGCCTAAGTCGGTGATGATGGAGATGGCAAAGACTTCCAGGCCGGCATGACGGGCTACAATCACTTCAGGGACGGTGGACATACCTACGGCGTCGCCACCAATGAGTTTAAAGTAGCGGTATTCGGCCGGGGTTTCAAAAGTGGGGCCTGAAGTACCCACATAGACGCCTTCTTTGACAGTTATGTTGTTGCGTTTGGCGATTTCTTTGGCTTGTTTACGTAAGCGGGCTGAGTAGGTGTCGCTCATGTCGGGGAAACGAACGCCTAAGCGGCTGTCGTTCTTGCCGCGCAACGGGTGTTCGGGAAAATGATTGATGTGATCACTGATGATCATCAACTCGCCGATTTCAAACGTGTCGTTCAAACCGCCAGCTGCATTTGAAACGAAAAGGGTTTTAATACCCAAGGCCTTGAAGACCCTGATAGGGAAGGTGACTTCCTTCATGGAATAGCCTTCGTAAAAATGGAAACGGCCTTGCATGGCCACGATGTCAACGCTGCCCAGTTTGCCGAAAATGAGTTTGCCGTTATGGCCTTCTACCGTCGAAACAGGGAAGTTGGGAATGGTTTCGTAAGGGATTTCCGTTTTGTCAGTGATGTCGTTGGCTAATTCGCCAAGGCCGGTGCCAAGTATGATAGCGGTTTCTGGGCTATTGGGCATGCGTTGCCTGATCCAGGTCGCTGTGTCGTTTATTAATGCGTACATAATCGAGGATTTTTTTATTGAATGGATCGCTCTCTTCGTCTAGAAAGCGCAAGTTTATCGGAGCTGTGTACAGGTAAGGCCAAAGGAATTCAAACCGCTTGTCGGCCAACAATCGGACACTGTCTTTTTCTGTGGTGACAATCACCCCTCCTTGAGCAATCAAGGGTTCAAACGTGGTTTTGATACGCGCCAGGTCTTTGTCGTTGAAACGGTGGTGGTCGGGAAACAGTAACGCTTGAGCATCGGGTCTGATGGCTCTGATTTTTTCGATAAAGGGTTGAGGATAAGCGATGCCTGCCAGTATCAAAACGGGATGCTCTGATAGTGCCTGATCCTTCAGTGAAGGGTTGTTCATCGTTATCCCAAATTCCTTATCGGTCGGGGCTTGTTCCTGCGGCTGTTTGAGCAAGGGCTGGAACGCTTCATACGCCATGGTAGTGAAGTATACCGATTGGTGGGATTGAAGGTTGAGTTCCTTGACCATCAAACGTCTTTCAATGGGAGGGAGATCCGGGGGGCATTTGGTGAACACAAACATGTCTGCCCTTTTGGTCTGTGAAACCGGCTCTCTGAGGTTGCCAGCTGGCAGGAGGTGGTCCTTGTGAATCGGCCTGTTGAAGTCGATCAGCAGGATGGAAAGGCCAGGTAACACCGAACGGTGTTGATAGGCGTCATCCATCACCACTGCTTCAATTTCCGGCTCTTTCATAAGACTTAAGCTGTCAAGCCCCCTGCGCCTGTCGGCGTCCACCATCATGATTGTTGAAGGGAATTTGCGTAGGATTTGAGCCGGTTCGTCACCGATCTCATTGGGCCCCGACTGAGGAGTGCCCAATTGTTGTCCTTTGCTTAAGCGCTTGTAGCCCCGGCTCAATACGGCAACCTTGTGATGGGCCCCCAATAAGTTAACCAGGTATTCCGTCATGGGCGTCTTGCCCGTTCCGCCTACAGTCAGGTTGCCAACACTGATGACAGGGATGTCGTATGATTGGCTGGTTCGAAGTTCCATATTGAATAATGCGTTCCTCACCCACATGCCCAAGCCGTAAAGCCAGGACAGGGGCAACAAGAATTGTCGAAAAGAGGACGCACTATTCATACTATAAAGGTCAGCGGATGCTAATTTCGTTCATTCTGGCCAATACGCCGGTCTGTATGCCTTCGGCTTTCAGCTTGACAAAGGGCGCGTATTCTTCACCCAGAAGGGCCATGGCAACCTTGAGTTTGGTCTGCTCTGTAAAGCTTTCCATTATAACAGTGAAGAAGTCTTTTTTCTCCGGGTAGTAGCTAAGTTGATAGTCGGTGACTTTGGCCAATCCAGCAGCCACTTCAACGGCTTTATCCAAGGAGCCCAACTCATCAACCAATCCCAATTCGACCGCTTTGGCGCCAGTCCAAACCCTGCCTTCTGCAATATTTTTGATGGCTTCGGGTGTCATGGACCGACCTTCGGCACAGCGCTTCACAAAAAGCTCATACCCGTTGTCGATGTATTGTTGCATTTTTTGACGTTCGGGAGCAGACATGGGCCTGACCATAACGCCAAAATCGCTCATGGCATTGGTTTTAACAACATCAAAGGAGAGCCCTATTTTATCGGTCAGCTTTTCCACCATGGGGAAGAGTCCGAAAATGCCGATGGAGCCAGTCAAGGTCATGGGCGATGCTACAATTTTAGTGGCGTTACAGGCAATGTAATAGCCACCTGAGGCCGCTAGATTGCCCATGGAAACGACGACTGGCTTTTCCGCCTTCAGCGCTCCGATGGCTTCCCAGATTTGTTCTGATGCGTAGGCGCTACCACCTGGAGAGTTGATGCGGAACACCACGGCTTTTACGTTGTCGTTGTCTCTGATATCGTCTATTTCTTTAATAAGAGCTGCCGGCGTGATGCCGTCACCACCATCGTCCACGATGTCGCCTTCAGCATACAACACGGCGATTTTGTTTTTGACAAATTTAACCTTGGCAGGCGCAGCCAGGCATTCAGAGACGGAGACCATGTTCAGGTCTTTGCGCTTGTCGATGTCCAGTTTGGCAGCGAGGTAGTCTTTAACCCCGTTTTCATAGGCTAGACTGTCTACCATCCTGGCTTTTAAAATATCTGTTGCAGGTTTAAGTAATTGGTTCTCATCGGCCAGCAGGTTTAGGGTGTCTACACTAAGTGCCCTGCTTTCGGATACGCCAGCTAAGAGGCTGGCCCATATGCCTTCCAGGTATTCGGTGGTTTGCAGCCTGTTTTCCGGACTCATTTTTGTTGATATATAAGGCTCAACAGCCGATTTGAACGTGCCCACTTTGAACACCTGCATTTCAACGCCCAATTTGTCAAGGGTTTTGGAAAAATAGACAGGGTTGGCCGCTAGTCCACACCAGTTAAGCAAGCCCCCCGGATTCAGGAAAACTTTGTCGGCGGTACTGCAGATGTAGTAATCCCGTTGGTCGTAGGTGTCGCCGTAGGCTACGATGAATTTTCCTTTGGCTTTGAAATCAATCAAGGCATTCCTGATCATTTCTGCGGAAGCAAAGCCGCTTTGTAAAGCACCGGCTTTGAGGTAAATGCCTTTGATATGATCCTCTTCGCCGGCTTTCTTGATGGCGGCCAAGATGTCGTCCAGCCCCTGTGCTTGCATCGAGGGATCAATCGGCATGCCGGGTATCGCTAGATCGAAAGGATTGTCTTGTCCTTGTTCAACCAGGGCGCCACTGAGGTTGATGGTCAGGATGCTTTTGGGTTTGATGTCGTATGTCTTATCGGCGCTGGACATGGCAGCGATGACGGCAAACAGAATGAAAAAAAAGAGCAAGCCAGAAATCAATAAGCCAACGATGGTGGCCAGGGTGGTAGACAGAAAATGTTTCATAAAGGTAGTTGCTGGTATAACGTACAAAGATGACGTAAAAAATCGAATTCTCCAATCAACTGAGGGGGAGCCCGGTTGGGCTACCCCTCATGATAGTAATACTGGTTTCCGACTTGGTTGGAGCTGTTCAATAGGGATGCTTGGGTGGCACTTTACCCCTACCCAAGGGTATACTGACACCCAATTGAATATTGGTCGTCAGTGTGTTTAGTGGGATAAACTGGGGTGTCACACGGAAAAAGGTGTAGTCGCAAGCCAGGTAGATGTTCATGATGGCGGGTACAAGACCAAGGGCAAAGCCAAAG
>JAAYBL010000266.1 GCA_012718945.1 Bacteroidales bacterium | reverse complement strand
TTGCCTTTGATCTTTACATCTTTTACGTGACCGCTTCGTGCGTAGGAGGCTCCTCGCGGTAGCCGGTTATCGTAATCCACATGTTCCAACGAACGTAACCAATGTTCACCCCACCAGGTTTTCCCAAATTGCAATGCCATATCGTAATTCTCTGTTGTTTTTAGTCTATTCTACTCCCCACTTGTCGGGTCACTGGGCCTCCCCGGGGCCGTAACGCTGATCCAGTTGTCGAACAGGGGTGTTTTTTTGATTTGAATGATTTCCGTGTATTGTTCCCAACGACTGGAATAATCGATGAGCCCCATTTTCAAGAGAAAGCGCAAGAATACACGGCTGGAATAACACGAAGCGCCTACTTCAAGGGGGCTTCGGTAGGGAGAATGGCAGTCTTCAAGCAAGAAAGGGAAAGCCTTGAAGTACTTCTCTGCGTAAAAAAGATGCGTTCGCCATGTTTCTCCATACTTGCTCAGCAGGAATAAGGTAAAACCAATGCCCAAACCGCCTATCGTTTTCGAAGGATACCCATCGAAGTACCCCAGGTTGTACTTCAGGCTGAATGACAGCATCAGTTCCTGGATTAACTGGTTATCGTCAAGTGTGATTTTCTGGCCGTTTTTTGTCAGGGTCATCACTTGCTTTTGTTCCTTGACAATCCTGGAAAGCTTGAGCAGTATGTGTACGAGTTGAACCGACTCCGAATCGGTTTCCTTCGATAGTTTGCTGATGCCTTTTTCGATGGTGTATTCAGGGTATCCCAGCGGGTAAAGTTCTTTGACCAGTTTGGGGGGCAGCTTTCCGGTGGCTGTTAGTTTGAGTTTGCCCTCTTGCTGCAACGTTTCGATGAGGTAGTTGACCTGCCGGAAAAGGGGCGACAGCCCGCAGTCCTTAGCCTCCAGTGGTTTGAGCTGCACGGGACAGCCTCTCTCGTAAAGCCAATACAAAAGGAGGTGCATTTCATTGGGTGAATACCCTTCGAAATCGTCGTGCTGGTTTTTATCCATGGTTGCCAGGGTTTACTGATTTTGGCTGCAAGGTACGTGTTTTGTCGATCAATTTGAATTTGCTACCCGCACTTATTTTTAAGATTTTGGTATTTTTGCTATTGTTTTAAACCAATCGATTGCCATGAAAAAAATCCTTACTTCGCTCCTTGCTTGCTGCGCCTTTGCTGTGGTCTGCTCAGCTCAAAGCCTTCCTTCCGTTTCTATTTTGGGTGATTCCTATTCGACGTTTGAGGGCTATGTAGAGCCGGATACCAACGCCCTTTGGTATTTCAACAAGGTGAGAACCCAGACCGACGTGACCTCGGTGCAGCAAACCTGGTGGCATTTGTTTGTCAAAAACCATGGGTATCGCCTGTGTGTCAACAATTCGTTTTCCGGCTCAACCATTTGCAATACCGGCTACCGTAACGAGGATTACAGCGAACGGTCGTTTATCGCGCGCATGGATAACCTGGGTAACCCTGATGTCATCTTTATTTTTGGCGCCACCAACGATGCCTGGGCTGGTGCCCCGATTGGTGAATACCAATACGAAAACTGGAAAAAGGCCGATTTGTATTTGTTCCGACCAGCCATGGCGTATATGCTGAATTACCTGGTAAACCGATACCCCAACGTTGAGCTCTACTTTCTGTTGAATTCCGAACTGAAGGAATCCATCAACGAATCCGTCAAAACCATTTGTGCGTACTACAAGGTTGACTGCATCAAATTGCATGACATCGATAAAAAGGGTGGCCATCCGTCCATTTTGGGCATGCAGCAAATCAGTGACCAGGTTGCAGCCTACATAAATCAGAAGAAATAGTAGGTGTACGTCGCTTAATTAACTACCTTTCCAAAAAGTTAAGTGACTACCATAAAAACATATAGGAACCTTCTTTATTTTATCGCAGTAGCTTGTTTGATTGGCTGTTTCTCTTGTGAGAATCTGACAGTTGAAAAACCGAACGTTGAGGATCATTCCATTAGCGGGCAGGTGCTTTCATTACCAGATAATTTTTCCTTGATGAAAGACATACTGATACAATCAGGTCTTTCTGAAACGCTGGGAGATACAACACAGTCGTACACCTTTTTTATACAAGATAATGCTGACTTTGCTGCTGCAGACATTCATGGTGTCAATGATTTAGTTGAGATACTTCGTGCGATGGTGCCTGAGGGAAAAAGCGACAGTGCATTACTGGCTGATTACATTAAATATAGAGGCATTCCGTACGCCATTGAAGCAGATAGTTTATTGAATACAAACGAATTGATGACCCTGGCGGATGGTAAGAAGGTTTTTCTTTCAATCGATAAAAGCGCTTCGCCTCCATGCTTGAAATTCAACGACCTGAATGGACATCTTGCCGCTCCTGATGCTGTATTGGACAGCGAAAGTCTTTATTCCAACCTGCATTGTTCCAATGGCGTCATCTACAAAATAAAAGGTAACCTTTGGGCGAAAAATCGTATTCCCTATCGCGTTTACTGGGATATAGCTGAGCAACCTGAACTGATGGCATTGCCCACTTTTCGTCAATCCGGTTGCAATGCCACCTTTCATGCAGATGAACTGTCATACATTACGTTTCAGGTTGACCCGGATTGCTCTGATGACTACGATCATATTGAATACCATAGGGGAGAGATGCCCCAAGACATCAGTACTTTTAATGATCGGTTTCAGTACACCTATGCTGATTACTTACGGTTATGGATGGACATGGGTGGCATACAATGGATCGAGTTTAAAACGCCGGTGTTGGTGAAGGGTACGTACAAGGTATGGCTATGTTATCGCCGTGAATCGGATGGCACCATTAGGGCCGTTTTTAAACAGGGCGGCTACGAGGACCAACTATTGCCACATCAGATTGATATGAGCCTTTATATGCCCAATCCCGAAGCTGAAGGATCATCCCCGGAACAACTGGAAATGTTGGGCTGGAAAAGGTACAATGCAAAGAAATACAGCTATGTTGTTGCTTCATACCTGTTGGGGACTATTGAGGTTTACGAGACCGGCAGGCATACGTTACGTTTTGAAGCATTATCCCACTTGCGGTGTTATTGCCTGGGCAACTGGGATATGATACAGTTTATACCTGTCAACGAAAACCAGCTCTCGCCTCGTATTGATATGTTGGGCAACTGGATAGAGGATACTGTTGAGGTGTGCAACATATTCCCTTATGAAGCGGGTACGCCTTAAGTATTCGATCAAATGTTACTTCAACTGCTTCTTGCCTTTATTCAAAAACTTCTCCTTTAGCCACTCGCGGACGGGGATGTCGTAGAGTTTAAGGGAGGCATAAGCCAGGCCGAGGGCTAGCAAAAAGGTGGCAACGCCCACGAAGATATGTTGTTCGAGCGGGGCATCAGCAGCATGCCTGCCACGATGAGTGAACATACCACGAAACCACCTTTGATATTGATGAGTTTGCCCACGCGGCTCACGAGCAAGCCAACAAGGAAGGGATAGAGCAGTCGGGTCAGGGCTACGGGTATTTCCTGCGCATTCATGGACCATCCTCCGATGACGGTGTAACGGCACCAGTCGCGGGCTGTCCACCAGCCGAACAGGTCGATATCCATGGTTAGATTGATGGTGAAGAGCCCGAATACGACCACCAAAGCGGCGAGCATCCACGTTTTGAGGTGACGGATGACGAGGGCATAACCCCGCGAAGTCCATCGAGGATTTCATAGCGGGGTTTCGAGGCAAGGTAATTTACGGAACTGGTCATTGTTCAATTTGCTTTTTAATGGCTGCAAAGGTATTGAATAAATCGCCCGGCTATTTGCACTATATTTCGAATTAATTGTAGCATATTTGTAATGAGGTAAAAAATAGTTGTATGGCAGAAGGATATACCGAACCATTTAGTGTGCACTACGTTCACCTGGAACCCAACCGTCAGATAGGTCAGCATAACCAACCCACCTGGGAACTGGCCTATGTAGTCGTTGGCTCAGGCAAACGCATTGTTGGAGGTGATGAAAGTGAATTTCGGAGTGGTGAGGTGTTGCTTATTCCGCCTGGTATTGAGCATTGCTGGCAATTTAACGACAAAAATCTGGATAAACATGGGCGGATAAGCAATGTCGCTGTCATGTGGACGCACGATTACATGATGACCATAGCCGAATCGCTGCCTCAGATTGATTTGGATATTGAAGCGTTGAGTGGCATTACCAATGCCATCAAGTTTACGGGCGAGGCTGTACGTACCATCCGTCAACTGATGATGCAGATGCTTAAAGAGCCTGATTATCTTAGGACTGCCTCTTTTATCAGGCTTCTGCTTATCGTATCGCATACACAAAACGCTATCCCGGTTGGGAAAGCTGAAGGGGCACGGAAGAGGATGCAAGACAAGCGAAAGAGCATTGAAACCTTTGTTTCATGCAATCTGTCACGCACCATAACGCTCGATGTGGCCGCCGGTCATTTAGGTATGAATCGTTCGTCGTTCTGTGTGTTTTTCAAGCGGGAATTTGGCCAAAACTTCTTCGCTTACCTTAACGCCAGAAGAATCAGCATGGCTTGTTACTTGCTGAAATCAGATGCTCAGAAAAGCGTCTCGCAAGTGTGTTTTGCCTGTGGCTTCACCAGCCTTTCCTATTTCGACCGACTGTTTAAGAAAACCATGGGACAGACGCCGAAAGCATATAGGGCACTATTGTAGATTGTCCGATCCCTCATGTCCGATTATTGATATGATTTGTTACCGGTGAAAACCACTATTCCCACACGAATTCACTAGATTTGTCCCAAACAACCGCAAGTACCTTGAATTTTTGTTCTTAACCTCTCTTTCGCTCCATGAAGAACGTCGCAAAAATACTCTTACGTGGTGTGGGGCAGGTGATGCTGCAAAACAATGCGGCGACGGGTTTGTTGTTTTTGGTCGGTGTGTTTTTCAATTCATGGATTATGGGGCTGGGTGCTGTTGTCGGCACCATCATCGGTACGTTGGCTGCCAAATGGTTCCGCTATTCCGATGAGGATATCAACGGTGGCATATATGGATTCAACGGTGCGCTGGTTGGCATTGCCACCTGGTTTTACTATGGTTTGAGCGTGCCATCTGCTTTGGCGCTGCTTGTTGGTGCCGTTCTATCCACTTTCATCATGCATGCGATGAAGGCTAAGATGTCGGCTTTTACGGCACCGTTTGTGTTGGCTACCTGGCTGGTGATGCTGAGCGTCAAACTAGTGGGCGGGATGCCTTTGGTTTCATCGGCCTTACCTTCATCCGAGGCACTCGATTTGCTGTCGACCGTCGGTATGGGCATTGGCCAGGTGATGTTCCAGGGCAACGTGGTTACCGGCATTCTGTTTCTGTTGGCCGTACTCGTGAGTTCTCGGATGGCGGCTGTTTACGCGCTCTATGGGGCGGTGCTGGGTGGTTTGTTTGCCCTGCTGCTTGATTTGCCGCTCAACATGATCAATGTCGGCCTTTTTGGCTACAACGCCGTGCTTTGCGGTATTGCCTTGGGCACTAAAAAGTGGGCTGGCTTCCTGCTGGCCACCGGTGCCATCCTTTTATCCGTTTTGCTGAATGACGCGATGGGCAACCTCGGTCTGATCACCCTGACAGCGCCCTTCGTTGTGGTAACGTGGGTGGCGTTGGGGGTAAAATATATTGTTGGTCGGTTTTTCAGGGTCAATAGAAATGAATAATACAGACATCAAACGATAGAACTATGCGCTTCAACATTCGCCCGTTGGCCTTTTTGGCATTTTCTCTTCTTTCGATTCTCAGTCTGAACGCCCAGGCCGTGGTTGTCAACCCCGACGGCACGCATTCCATTGCCATACAAACGGGTGGTAATACGGCCATTGTGGTCAATCCCGATGGTACGCATACCACGGTGATTGACAATGGTGGCACTTCGTTGATTGTCAATCCGGATGGCACCCACAGCACAGCTATCAATAATGGCGCTACCACAACGGTCGTTAACCCCAATGGCACCCACAGCACAGCGGTAGTCAGCGGTGATAACACGACCATCGTCAACACGGAGAACGAACAAAAGAAGACGTTCTTTTATACAAAGACTGTCACCCATACTACAACAAAAACCGTCACTAATCCTAATAAGCCCACTAAACGAGTAAAGGTCAAACCAGCTGAGGTTCCAAAAACCTGCTGCCAGGATACCCTTACCTGCACAGGGCAGTAATCAACCTTATTTTTAACCTTTATACAATGAAACTGAGATTCTTCTTACTTGCCTTAGCTACGTATGGTACACTGACGGTCGAAGCACAAAACTACACAATGGGTAATCCGAACAATGAAGCGAATTACGGATACCTGAAGAGTTATAAGCCACTCAAGCAATACATTGATTATGCGAAGTACCCCAACTTCAAGCTGGGACTTGCCATAGGTGGTAATGATTATTTGAACAACAACACGGTCAAGGCTGTTGTCAATGGCTATTTCACAGAGGCCGTAACGGGTAATGAGATGAAGATGGCTAGCTGTGTGAACAATAGCGGGGTCATGAATTTTACAACGGTGACCAACTTCGTCAATGCCGCTTCAACAGCCGGCGTGAATATCTACGGACATACCCTGGCATGGCATGCTCAGCAGGCTACGGGCTATCTGAACGGTTTGATCAAGGATCTGCCGCCGCTGCCGATAGAGGGTAGCGACACCACCGTTTGGGTATCGATGAAGGCTAAGGACTTCACACAGGATAAGACCATAGGCTGGACATCGGACAAAACCACCTATGGCTATTCGACATCGTTTGTCGCTGACGGTCTTCAGGTGCATACCACCAAGAAGGTCAACTCCTGGGAGGTGCAGTACATTGTGATGGATAATATTCCGACGGAAAAGGGCGTGACCTACAAAATGACCATCACCGTCAAAGGGTCGGCTGCCGGCAATATCCACAGCAAACTGGGCGACTGGAGCGGTGGCGCTGGTGCGGAAATACCCTTTACGACGGCCTGGAAGGAAGTGGTGATCAATTACAAAAGCACCCTCAACAATAGTTTCCTGCTTTTCCAGCACGGTGACTTTGTGGGTGATATCTGGATTAAAAACATCAAGTTCGAAAAGGCTGTGGCTGGAAAGAAGTCAACCAGCAACTTCATCGTGATGAATGCAACGGCCAAGAACGCGGAAGTATGGGACAACCAGTTCTGGATCAAACTGGGCAATTTCAATAAGGGCGACACGTACGAATTTTCGGCCCAGGTACGCGCTGACAATGCCGCCAAGGCCTCAACGCAGACTCATAGCGCGCCTGGCAGTTACGTCAACTGGCAAGGCATGGGTGATGTCAACTTTACAACCGAATGGAAAACGGTGACCAAGACCGGCGCGTTTGCCGATGCCGGACAGTCCATCGCTTTCAACCTCAGCGAATATGCCGGTGCCAATAAGTACTATTTCGACAACGTCAGCTTCAAGGTGAACGGTGTGGAACGGGTGAAAAACGGCACGTTTGATGGCACCGATGTCTCCTCGTTTGCCTGGAAGCGGTACGGTGGTGGTGTGACGAGCCCTACCATCACGATAGACTCCAACTACGTTCAACTGCCTCAGAGCAGGCCGTTGCCGGCTGAGATCAAGCATGACACGCTGGTCTATGCCATGAGCCGATGGATAAACGGTATGATGAACGCTTGCGGTGGCAAGGTGAAAGCCTGGGACGTGGTTAACGAGGCCATCTCAGGAGGTGATTCCAATGGTGACGGGGTGTATGACCTGCAGCATTACAACGGCAATGATGGTGATTTCTTCTGGCAGGACCACATGGGCGATTTGGAGTATGTGCGTCAGGCAGTTCGTTTGGCTCGTCTTCATTATGCCAGTTCCATGGCTTCAAAGGGGGGTGACGATGGTAAACTGAAGCTGTTCGTCAATGACTACAACCTGGAAAGTGACTGGGACGGCAACGGTAAACTGAAGTCGCTGATTAAGTGGATACAGCGTTGGGAAGCTGACGGGGTCACAAAGATAGACGGTATCGGTTCTCAGATGCACATCTCGTGCTATATGAATGAATCAACCCAGACGAGCAAGAAAAATGCCATCGAGAACAGTTTCAGGCTTATGGCGGCTTCTGGTAAGCTGGTGCGTATCAGTGAATTGGATATGGGTATGGTCGATGCCAGCGGTAAGGATGTTCCCACAGCGAATATGACGGAAGCCATGCATCAACGTATGGCAGACCTGTATGAATGGATTTTCAAGAAGTATTTTGAGATCATTCCCGCTGCCCAACAGTGGGGCATCTGCCAATGGTGTGCGACCGATTCGCCGACGAACAGCGGATGGCGCGCCAACACGCCTGTCGGACTGTGGACCCTCGACTGGTACCGCAAGCACACCTACGCCGGCTTTGCACGCGGTCTGGGAGCACCCAAGGACCCAAC
>JAAYBL010000265.1 GCA_012718945.1 Bacteroidales bacterium | reverse complement strand
TCCAAGGATGCCAATGGTGTCATTCATGTCTCCATTGTCAACCTGGACCACAAAAACGCCATCAGCACCAACTGCAGCCTTGGTCAGGTAGCTGTCAAGTCTGTCAGCGGCCAAATTGTGACCGCCGCCGACCTGGCTACCTTCAACAGCTTTGAAAAGCCCAACGAAGTGATTATGACTGATTTCAAAGGGGCTAAGTACAAGGATGGCGTCCTTTCCCTGACCATTCCCGCCAAGTCAGTGATCACCATCGCCCTCAAATAAGATTTTAACCTGATAAATTGCTCACGTGTCCTTACAAGTGGGAAAACATGTATTATTTAAGAGACTGTATATCAGATTTATAAATATATTGATTTGAAACCTGCAAAAAGCACTTGTATTTACAAGTGCTTTTTGTATTTTTGTAGTCTTATTACCAGTAAAACGCTCAACGTTCTATTCAAATTTAGCAAGCATGGCCGTAGTCATCATTATGCCCAAACAAGGGCAATCGGTTGAAAGTTGCATCATCACCGACATCAAACCCAAGGGCAGTACCATCGCCAAAGGCGATATCCTGTTCACGTACGAAACCGATAAAGCCTCCTTTGAGGAAACAGCCCCCGAAGACGGCGTCATTCTGGAAAGCCTATACAATGAAGGTGACGAAGTCATCGTTCTGGAACCGATGATGGTCATCGGTCAACCGGGCGAAGATGTGTCCGGTTTGCTGAGTGGTCAGGCATCGGCCGCCCCGGCACCCGAAGCCGCTCCCGCAAAAGCAGATGTCGCTTCAGCACCCCAGACTACACCAGCTGCTGCCCCTCAGGCAACGGCCGTTCCTGTAGCACAAACACCCACCACCGGCTTTCAAGCCGTTTCTCCCCGTGCCAAGCAGTTGGCCACCAAGGAGGTCGTCGATACCGCATCATTGCAGGGCTCAGGGCCCAACGGTCGTGTCATTGAACGTGACGTGCAAGCCGTTCTGGCCAATCGTCCAGCTATGACCCCCCTGGCAAAACAAAAAGCCGCCGCAGAAGGCCTGCAGGTTCCTGCTTCAGGTACCGGTTTGGCTGGCGCCATCACGGCTGCCGATCTGACACCAGCTGCCGCCTTCACCTACAGCAACGAATACGAGGACAAGAAGTTGTCCAACATGCGCAAGCTCATTGCCAAAGCCATGCATCAATCGTTGCAAAACTCAGCTCAGCTTACCCACCACCTGGGTGCTGATGCCCGCAACCTGATGGCCCTCCGCAAACGGGCCAAAAAAGCCTTCGAAGACGGTCGTGTCTCGACCAACATCACTGTCAACGACCTGGTCTGCTTTGCCGTCATCAAGGCGCTGAAGCAATACCCCAGTGTCAACGCCCATTTCCTGGGTGAAAGCATGCGTATCTTCAAGAAAGTCCATTTGGGCCTGGCCGTTGATACCGATCGTGGACTCATGGTACCCGTTGTCCGCAACGCTGACGATTTGTCCCTCGCCGGATTGGCCAGTCAACTCAAGGAAGTCGCCGTTGCTTGCCGTAAGGGTGGCATTGCTCCAGAACTGCTTTCGTCTGAAGCCGCTTCCTTCACCGTATCCAACCTGGGCAATTACGGCGTTGAAATCTTTACCCCTGTCATCAACCTGCCTCAGGCTGCTATCCTTGGTGTCAACACCATTGTACCCAGACCCAAAGACCTGGGTGATGGTATCTATGGCTTTGTTCCTTACCTGGGCCTTAGTTTGACCTACGACCACAGAGCCCTCGATGGGGGCGAAGCAACCCGCTTCCTTAAACAGATAGCGGTCGAAATTGAAACCCTTGAAACAGACCTTTTCTAAACAAAATCCCATGTACGATATACTCATTATCGGCGGCGGACCTGCCGGTTACGTGGCCGCCGAACGCGCCGGCCATCAAGGCCTCAACGTCATTCTCTTTGAAAAGAAAAGCATGGGTGGTGTCTGCCTGAACGAAGG
>JAAYBL010000264.1 GCA_012718945.1 Bacteroidales bacterium | reverse complement strand
GACATGTTGGAAGCCATGATCAACCTGGTGGCCAGGCGAGGCATTTCAGACCGCTTCCATTTTACTGGCTTCCTGAAGGGTCAACAAGTGTATGAAATGCTCAAATCGAGCGACGTGTACATTATGCCTTCCGTGTCTGAACCCTTCGGCATTTCTCCGCTGGAAGCCATGCACGTTGGTGTGCCCAGCATCATATCCAAACAATCAGGATGTGCCGAAATACTCAACTACGCCATCAAAACCGACTATTGGGACATCGACGCCATGGCCGATGCCATATATTCCATCATCCGTTACCCCGCCCTTTACGAGTTTCTGAAGGTTGAAGGCAAAAACGAGGTGGACAACATCACCTGGGAAGCCGCCGGCCACAAGATCAGGGCCATCTACGAAGAAGTCACCCATCGTTAATCACGCATCAAAAAACCGGTATCATGAAGACCATTTGCTTCTATTTTCAAATACATCAGCCCTTCCGCCTCAAACGCTACCGTTTTTTCGACATCGGAGCTGACCACTATTACTACGATGATTTCAACAACGAGGAAATCCTTGCCCGCATCGTCAGTCGTTCCTACCTGCCAGCCAATCAGTTGCTGCTGGAAATGATTGAAGCCAACAAAGGCAAGTTCAAGGTAGCGTTCTCCATTTCGGGTGTCGCCCTCGACCAACTGGAAATCCACGCGCCGGAAGTCATGGACAGCTTCAAGAAACTGGCCAAAACAGGCTGTGTGGAGTTTTTGGCAGAAACTTACGCGCACTCCTTGAGCAGCATCACTGATCCGGAAGAATTCCAGTCACAGGTACATCAACACAGCAAGCGCATCAAAGCCCTGTTTGGCAAAACACCCACCGTCTTCCGCAATACCGAGTTGATCTATTCAGACGACATCGCCGAACTTGTATCCGGCATGGGCTACAAAACCATGATTACCGAAGGCGCCAAGCACATCCTTGGTTGGAAAAGCCCCAACTACCTCTATCAATCAGAGACCAAACCAGCCATCAAATTATTGCTGAAAAACAGCAAGCTCAGCGACGATATTTCCTTCCGGTTTTCCGACCATCGCTGGTCTGAATACCCCCTAACGGCTGATAAGTTCATACAATGGATACAACAGAGTCCGGATAGCGAAAAAATCTTCAACTTATTCATGAACTATGAAGCACTGGGCAACCTGCAGCCCAGTGAAAGCGGCATCTTTGAATTCATGCGCGCCTTACCGCGATTTGCCGCCGAAAAGAACATACAATTCTCCACACCATCGGAAGTGGCCGAACAGTTCAAGCCTGTTGAAGCCATGCCCGTCCCCCACCTGATTTCATGGGCCGACGAGGAAAGAGATGTGAGCGCCTGGTTGGGTAATTGCCTCCAGAAAGAAGCTTTTGATACCCTGTACAGTATAGGCGAACGGGTCAGAATGACCAGAGACCACCGCCTGCTGCAAGACTGGCTTTACCTTCAAACCAGCGACCATTTCTTCTACATGAGCACCAAACGAGCCTCCGATGGTGCCGTCCACCAGCACTTCAGTCCCTACGACTCCCCTTACGAAGCCTTTACCAATTACATGAACGTACTGAGTGACTTCATGAAACGGGTGGAAGCCCAATTCCCCGCATCGGTTGATACAGAAGAGTTGCACTCCCTGCTCACAACAATCCAAAACCAGGAAAAGACCATAGCCGAATTGGAAGCCTCGCTGAAATCACTGAAAAACCGCAAACCAGCTACAGGCAACGGCACTGGAAAAAGCAAAGCCGAAAAAGCATAGAAAAAAAAGTGCACACTGTAGAAGCGTACACTTATATAAGCGCAGAGTAAGGTCAATCAGATTAGATTAATTGACCTTACTTTTTGTATAGACCATCTCCAGTTTCATGGATGCCGTAGGGTGATTCCAACCTTTGACTTTGACGGCCGAGGGTGTCAACAACTGTTCAAGTCTGACTTTGTCACCATCACTGCTGGTGACAACGGTTACAGGAATGAGCAGCATGGAGGTGAAGGGTTCAAACGTGGTTGACGTGGAATCAGCCAACTCCCTGACCATCTTCTGTGCGTAGTAACTCAGGTTGAAGTCGTAGCATTCGTTCTGACTATCGTAATTCGCCAGGAAAGAATACAAGCCGTCGTTGACACCGAAACGCGTGAAGAAATCCACGGCATCTGATTCCCTGATCAACAGCATGGAACTCGGAGGTGCCATACCATAGGTACCTTTGTCCAGTTGAGTCGCTTCAATCTTGAGGTTCATGGCATTGATAGCCTTACCGTTCAGTTGAGCAAACACATCGGACGGTACCGTCACACGGGTATACAAACCAGCCGGTGAAAAAATGTAATTGAGCGAATCAGACGCAT
>JAAYBL010000003.1 GCA_012718945.1 Bacteroidales bacterium | reverse complement strand
CCAGCTTCCTTCAGATTCCACCTCGCGATGGACACCCTTGCTCTTGGCTAATGGTTGGCAACTGCCAGCCCCCATAACGGACTTTCACCGTCTAGTGATGCGTCATGCGTGGCGCACCAAAAAAAATCCGGACGATGTTTGATCGTCCGGATTTAGAGAGGTACCTGGCGGAATCGAACCGCCGTATACGGTTTTGCAGACCGGTGCCTAACCGCTCGGCCAAGGTACCCTACTGTGTTAGCGGCTGCAAAGATAGCCATTATTTCGACTGCTGCAAGCGCTTTTGGGCAGATTTTTCGAGGATTTCCTTCTTTAAGGTACAGCCTTCAGCGCAGGTTGAACAAGCATTGGTCTCTTCACACCCATCCTCTTGCTGCTTCTTCTTGTCGTGTTTCATAGACACCACAATAAACAAGCCCAAGGCAACCAACAGTACCAGAAAAACCAGTAAATACTGTACAAACAGTGACATATACGTGAGTATTAATCAGTCATCAAACTCAATCAACGTATGCACGTTGCGGCTGAGAGGCTCAATCCGCACACCGTTTTCGTAAGCAACGCCGGCATCCCGTAGACACGTTTCCACCGTCTCCAAGGCCAACGAAGGCTTGTTATTGTCCTTACTCAAATGACACAAGAACACATGTTTGAGCCCATCGTGCCAGTTTTCAGCCAAAAGGCGTCCCGTCTCGTCGTTGCACAGATGCCCCTCATCGCCCACTATCCGTTGTTTCAAGTAGTAGGGATAAGGTCCCTTTTGCAACATGGTGGCGTCATAATTCGCCTCCAGCACCACAATATTCGATTGACGAATCAGATCGCTGACAGCCTCGTTGGCACAACCCAAGTCGGTAGCAACCATTATATTGTATGGTCCATACGTCAAGGCAAAGCACACACAGTCGGTCGCATCATGAGAAACCGGGTAAGGCGTCAATGAGAATGGTCCAACCGTTGTTGTTTCCCCGGCTGCCAGGTAACGCCGGCTGCCATTAAGCTTTTGTGTTACGCCCCAACTGCGCTCGATACCCGTATGGGTACCTGACGTCGCATATACGGGCACGTGAAAACCTTCCCCCAGCGTACCCACCGACTTGATGTGGTCCACATGGTCGTGAGAGACAAACACACCCAGGATACGGTCAAAATCTGTACCAATATCCCGCAGCGCCTTGCGGATGGTACGTGCGGCAATACCTGCATCAATCAGGATACCTTGTTTACCATCACCAAAATAGTAACAGTTACCACTACTACCACTGCCTATGCTTAAAAATTGTAATCGTTCACCCGTTGTCATGGTTGCAAAGGTACGGTTTCTTACGGACAAATCCTTGCTCCTGCCCTACCTACGACTTGGTATTGTTGATGGAAAAGTGTTCCTTTGCCAAAAAAAAGATGCCCGTCATTCTTCACGACCATCAACTACAGGAAGCCGCCCAAAAAGGGCCTGACGCATTCCTGGCGCTTATCACAGATGCCTGCCGACAACTGGCCGGCGAAGTGCCTGATGCCACCACTATGCAAGCCCTTAACGGTTGGCAACACAGCCTGCTTGCTTACCATTATTTCAGGGAGGAAGTAATGGAAGGCGGTTTCATTCAACTGATCCAAAACGGATACGGAGGGTACATTTTTAAAAATCCCTTTGCCAAGGCCATGCGCCTCTTTGGAGCGACAGAGCTATCCAAATTGGTTTACAAAGCAAAGGAAATCTACGACGCCAATCAAACTGACCTGGAAAAGGAGACCGATGAAGCCACCTTTCTGGCCATGTATGAACAATACGAGGCGTTTGATGAATTGGAAGAACAATTCTTTGAAATCGAGGAAGCGTGCACCAATGCCATCGCCAGGTACGTTGATGAGCACCTGAACGACTTTGTTGATACAATCGAAGGATTATCCGTCAACGAATGAATACCCAAGCCTTGATGGCTTCAACGTCCAGTTTCAGCACCTGGTAATCGGCTTCATCCCTGTCGTTGAACGTTCCGGTAATCAAGCGGTACATACCCTTTTCATTCAGTACAAAAAAGGGTTTAATGCCCATGCCATCCAATTTCTTGATTAAAGAAATGGCCGATTCTGGCTGAGAGAAACTGCCTGCCACCACGGAGAAGGCACCCAAAACACCAGGCTGCTTGAGCACACACCCTTCGACCAGCACCTTTTCCGGCCCGGAGTTTACGGCAGCCGATGTAGGCTGAGCAACTGTCGGCTTTTCCTGCACTGGTTTTTGAACCAACGGTTTATCGGCAGGCTGTTTTTCAGCGACCTTAACCTCGGCAGGTTTGGTCTCTGCAACCTTGACCTCGACAGGTTTGGTATCTGATATGACAATTTCCTGTACCACATTACGATTGGCCGGTTTAGCCTGTTCCTCCACTTTTTTAGTAACAGGTTTCGCCTTAGCAGCTGCCGCCTCTTTTGCTTTTTCAGCCCTGGTCATCTTTGGCTTCTTTACCGCCTTGGAAGATCTGGCTGGTGTTTCCTTGTACGAGGAAGCCCCCACACTCTGCGTTCTCGAGCCACGTCGGGTTCTCGAGACAGCCACATCCTGTTCAGTCAAGGCTTGCTTATCGCTAATAGCGATTGAATCGCCACTAACCAGCCGCTGGCTTCTATCGGCAGAGCGATGGGTCGATCGATCTCCACAGGCCATCATTAAAGGTAAGCAGCACGCTGCCATCAGAACAAAGGTCGTAGCTTTCATGGGTATAGTTGGTTTAATGTTCAATACCGGACCAGAATCCAGGCTTCAGGCCATGTCTTTTTCTCAGCCGTCAATAATTTATCAGCATCAATCTCGTATTTGCAGGCATCCACCACAATGCGGTACATCATATCCTTATTTTGGACCAGTACAGCATTACGCCCCTCCTCAATCATACGGTTATACAAGCTCCTGGCGTTGGTGCGGTTGATAAAACTCTTAATGACAATGTTGTATGTTGACAGGTTTTTATCTTCACCCAACACCACGGTGACCACTTCATGCACTTTAACAACCCCAGGATCAGCTTTTTTGACTACATCATCCGTTATTGTTTCGGCAGTCTGAGCCCTCTCCGCCAGCAAGGACTCTTCATTCTTATCCTTCAGTTTCTGATAGGTGGCATTGTACGCTTTTTCATTGCTCTTACAACAAGAAAACAGCAACAACATCAAAGGCAAAAAAAGTAAAAAACGTTTCATCGGTTAAAACATTCTAAGCGAAAGCACAAAAAACAGGTATATTCCCTGCAAATTAATAGAAAAATCAAGCAACATGCAATTTTTAGAGGAACAATAACATTACACCGGCTACGGATACCAGCGCTCCCACCCATTCACGCCTGGCAATTCGGCGTCCTTTCACCAGCGCCGGAACAATAAGAACCAGAGGAGTTAGTGCCATCAGCGCTGAAGCTACGCCCGTTTCCGTTTTGGTAATGGCGTACATAGACAGGGCTACCCCCAGAAAAGGACCAAAGAAAGAACCGACAGCGATGTCATGTACCGCCTTCGTATCCTGAAGGGCTTTTCTCAAACCACCCCACCGTTTCAGCACGACAATAAAAAGGGTGAAAGCAATCAACCCCGTGATGACACGAATCTGTGTAGCGGCAAACGGATCGTAGTCACCCATACCTTTCTTGCTGGCAACCAAACCCATAGCTTGCCCCATAGCCCCACCCAAAGCAAAAAGAAAGCCTTTGAGTGACATTTTGAAATTAAACCGCCCCTTTTCCAGCCCGACAAAGGCAATTAAAATACCAAGAATGGTCAACAAGATGGCCAACCACTGATAGAAGCGCAGGTATTCGTTAAGAAACAGGGCACCAAGAATAGCCGTCATGGCCGGTGCAAATGTCATGACCAGCATGGACAAACGCGAACCAATGATGGTGAGTGATTGGAACAGGAAAAGATCACCAATAAAAAAACCAAGAAATCCCGACAAGGACAGCCAGAACCATTGCTGATACCCGGCACCCTGAGGCAGGAAAGAACCATTTATCAACAGGCCATACACACCCAGCATGACAAAACCGACAACCAACCTGAGAAAGTTGACCGACAAGGAGCCTACCCGTTTGCCGGAACGCTCAAAGACCGATGAACTCACAGACCAGCAGACGGAGACAGATAGGGCTGCCAGCTCCCCCACATACATCAAAGCCATACTTTTTATTTGAGAGCAAAAGTACGTGAATTAACGTCAACTGATACACTGCCTGCGCGGTTTTTCGTACCTTTGCCTTGTTATCTTACCATTATGACCTATCAGGAAACCCTGGATTATCTATTCTCACAACTGCCTGTCTTTCAAAAAGAAGGAGCCAGCGCCTACAAACCCGGATTAGGCACAGCCAACACACTGGATACGTGGCTAGACCACCCTCACCATCGTTACCCCTGCATTCACATTGCCGGCACCAATGGTAAAGGTTCCGTTTCACACCTGACAGCCTCCGTCCTACAGACAGCCGGTCTGCGTACAGGATTATTTACCTCGCCCCACCTCAAAGACTTCAGGGAAAGGATGCGCGTAAACGGCACCATGATACCTGAAGCCGATGTGATTGATTTTGTTGAACGCTACCGGAAACACTGGGAAGGACGTTTGCAAGCCTCATTTTTTGAGGTAACCACCCTGATGGCGCTGGAATGGTTTGCCAAGGAACAGGTGGATGTGGCCGTCATTGAGGTAGGTCTTGGAGGCCGACTGGACACCACCAACATCATCAGCCCACTGGTCTGTGCCATCACCAACATCAGCTTCGATCACATGACACAGCTGGGCAACACCCTCGAGGCCATCGCCACAGAAAAAGCCGGCATCATCAAACCAGCTGTTCCCGTGGTAATTGGCAAGGCAGAAGGGCCTATCAGGAGCCTGTTTGAAGGTAAGGCTGAGGCGCTGAAAGCCCCCTGCTACTTCGCCCAAGACAAATTTAAGGTAATTCAATTATATACAGACGATTACAATCATTACTCCGCCTGCGAAGGGGATAAGAAACGTTATCATGATATACCATGCGCACTTAAGGGTGCTTATCAAATCGAGAACACAGCTACGGCATTGACCTTACTCGATTGCCTGCCCACTTCCTGGGGTATAAATGAACACATCGTCTGTGAAGGCTTCAAACAAGTCGTTGCACAAACCGGTTTAAGAGGCCGATGGGAAACACTGGGAACATCCCCCCTCACCCTTTGCGACACTGGTCACAACGAGGGTGGATTGCGCCATGTGGTAAAACAACTCCTGGCCACTCCCTGCCACACCTTGCGCATCGTTATAGGGATGGTAGGAGACAAAGACATAGACGCCGCCCTGGCTTTACTCCCCCCTTCCGCAACCTATTATTTCACCCAAGCCTCCATACCCAGAGCCTTACCAGCCACAGAACTACGTATGAAAGCCAGCCAGTACGGTCTGAAAGGGGAAGCCTATGCCACAGTCAATCAAGCATTGACAGCCGCTAAAAACGAAAGCCGCCCCGACGATCTTATCTTCGTGGGCGGCAGTACGTTTGTAGTAGCCGAAGTCCTTTAAGAACAGCTTTCCAGCCAGCAGGAAATCAGGCTACTATTTTATTCTTCTTCTTCGGTTTCCTCGGAAGGAGCCATATTGTGGTAGACGTTTGAGACATCCTCATCGTCTTCCAACTTCTCAATCAATTTGTCAATCGTAGCCCTTTGCTCCTCGCTCAACTCCTTGGTGTCGTTGGGGAAACGTTCAAACTCGGCCGAAACAATCTCAAACTCGTTTGATTCCAGGTAGTTTTGAATGCGGGCGAAATCCTCAGGTTGTCCATAGATGACCACTTCGTTTTCATCCATTTCCAATTCCTCGGCACCGTAATCAATCATTTCCAACTCGAGCTCCTCAATATCAACACCTTCCTTAGGTACAATCTTGAAGACAGCTTTGCGATCAAAGATAAAAGAAAGGCTGCCTGACGTTCCCAATGAACCACCAAAGCGGTTGAACGCACTACGTACATTGGCCACTGTACGGGTGGGATTGTCTGTCTGGGTTTCCACCAACACAGCGATACCAAAGGGGCCATAGCCCTCATAAACCATATCTTTATAATCGGCAAAATCTTTGGAAACGGCCTTCTTGATGGCACGTTCTACGTTATCCTTAGGCATGTTGGCAGCCTTGGCGTTCTGCATCAGAACACGCAACCTGGGGTTGGCCTCAGGATCAGGCCCAGATGCCTTGACACAAATAGAAATTTCTTTTCCCAGTTTTGTAAACGTGCGGGCCATGTTGCCCCACCGTTTCATCTTCCGCGCTTTGCGGTATTCAAACGCTCTTCCCATAGTAATTTATAGCTATATCAGGCCTACCTGAGGCTGGCCCCTAATTGTTGTTCATATTGTTTCACCAGCTTTGACATGATGGCATCAATCTTGTCATCGGTCAACGTCTGAGTCATGTCCTGCAGGACAAAACTTACGGCATAGGATTTCTTGCCGGCGGGTAAATTCTTGCCTTCGTAAACGTCAAACAAGGTCACCGAACGCAGCAATTTACGCTCCGTTGCAAACGCCAACTGTTCAATGGTCTCAAAGCGAACCGCTTCATCGACCAACAAAGCCAGGTCACGTCGCACCTCAGGATAGCGGGGCAGTTCAGCAAACTGAACCTTGTAACGTTTTACCGTATCCAGCAACACATCCCAGCGCACATCGGCAAAATAAACCGGTGCATCGATGTCAAAGGCCTTGAGCAAACCAGGCTGTACCTGTCCCAACGTGGCCAAGGGAGCACCCTTACGTGTGGAATAGCTCAATGCGTGAGCCAACAAGTCGGAACTACCTTCCGACAAGGCATATTGATCAGCCTGTACACCCAGACGAACGAAAATCGACTGCACGAAGGCCTTGAGGTCATAGACCGTCAGTTTGACCTGAGGAGCCGACCAATGTTGTTCTTGTTTGAATCCGGTCAACCAAATGCCCAGGTGCATTTCCTCACTGTAGGCAGCCAAGGTCTCCCCTTCACGCTTGGCTTCGCCATCATAGTGATAGCAATTGCCAAACTCGTAAAAGCGCAGGTCAGTCTTCCGTCGGTTGCGCTTGTGTGCGATACTCTCCAGTCCGCCAAAGAGCAAGGTCTGACGCATAACGTTCAAATCGTTGCTCAACGGATTGAGCAAACGGACGCACTGCGCTTCAGGCAAGGAAGTCAACGAAGAATAATACGAAGCTGCGGTCAGCGAATTGTTCAAGATCTCGTTGAAACCATTGGCCGTCAATTGTTCAGACACCAGCTGTTGCATTTTGTGGCTGTCAGGTTTGACCGATGGCACGATGGTCGAACGCATGGTATCGGTGAATGCCACATTGTTGTAGCCGTATATGCGGAGAATATCCTCAATCACGTCCACATCACGCTGAACATCAACTCGGTATGCGGGAACCAACAACGAAAGAAGGTCGCCTCCATCCGCCAGTACAGCGATTTCCAATGCTTCCAGTATTGACAACACCGTCTCTTTAGGTAGCACTTTACCAATCAAACGATTGACCTTGTCAAGGCTCAGTTCAACCTTGAAACCTTCCTGAGGTTCAGGATAAATATCAACGATTTCGGAGGCGATGGTAGCACCCGTCAACTCCTTAATCATCAATGCTGCCCGTTTGAGCACATAAACAACCGCATTGGGATCTACCCCCCGTTCAAAACGGAAAGAAGCATCGGTATTCAGTCCATGACGACGAGCCGTCTTACGGATGTGAACCGGGCTGAAACAAGCCGATTCTAGGAAAACGTTGGCTGTCGATTCAGTAACGCCTGAATCCAGACCACCAAATACCCCGGCAATACACATGGGATCGGTAGCGTTGCAAATCATCAGATCGGAGGCGTCGAGTTTGCGTTCCACCCCATCCAGGGTGACAAAACGCGTACCGGGTTCAACCATCCTGACCCTCACCTGGTCGCCTTTAATTTGGGCGCCGTCGAAAGCGTGCAGGGGTTGTCCCATCTCGTGCAGCAAGTAGTTGGTCACGTCCACCACGTTGTTGATGGGGCGAACACCGATCAACAACAGGCGATCCTTGAGCCATTTAGGCGACTCGCCCACTTTCACGTTGGTCAAGGTGACACCGGCATACCGAATGCAAGCCTCAGGATTTTCCAAGGTAACGGCCACCGGATAGTCATGGTTGTCAACAGCAAAAGCCTCAACCGAAGGACGTTCCAATGTGATGGTCGGATTCGTCTGTTTCAAGTAGGCGGCCAAATCCCTGGCAACACCAAAATGCGAGGCTGCATCGGCCCTATTGGGCGTGATATCCACTTCCAACACGTATTCCTTCGAGATGCCGTAGTACTCGCTGGCTGGCATTCCCACTTGTACATCGTCAGGCAGAACAATGATACCATCATGACTGACTCCAAGACCTATTTCATCCTCGGCGCAAATCATCCCCATCGATTCAGCACCCCTGATTTTGGAACGCTTGATGGTAAAACACTCGTCACCACTGTACAATTTGGTACCGATGGTAGCCACTACCACCTTTTGACCAGCGGCCACATTGGGAGCGCCACAGACAACGGGCAATACCTCTCCTGTACCCACATCAACGGTGGTCAAGTGCAAATGATCGGAATTCGGATGCGGTTCACAGGTCAATACCTGACCAATGACCAAGCCTTCAAGACCACCTTTGATGGTTTCTACTTCCTCCACAGGTCCATTTTCCAGGCCTATGGACGTTAGGGCTGCAGCCGTATCGGACGGCGACAAATCAAACGAAAGTAGTGACTGAAGCCAACTGTAAGCTATATTCATACTTAATACTTGATATTCAACTCATTGAGCACCGCCGTAATCTTCTCATACGTTGTCAGACGTGTGGGCACCAAAGGCAGGCGCAGTTTGTTTTCAATGAAACCCATGGCGTGCAGCATGCACTTAACGCCGGCCGGATTACCATCAACGAAAAGCAGGTTGAAAAGGTCGGTAAACCGGTGGTGGATTTCCAATGCATTGGCGTAATCACCCGAACGAGCCAAACGGACCATGCGGCTGAATTCCTTGGGAAAGGCGTTGCCAATAACAGAAATCACCCCGTCAGCACCCAGTGTCATCAAGGGAAACGTAATACCATCATCCCCGGATATGACCATGAATTTAGCCGGTTTATGCTTGATGATCTCATCCACCTGCGTGATGTTGCCAGAGGCCTCCTTGACGGCCACAATGTTGGGAAATTCCCTGGCCAACTTCAAGGTCGTCTCAGCCACCATGTTCACCCCCGTCCTACCCGGTACATTGTACAAGATGATGGGAAGCTTGGTATGGCGTGCCAACGCACTGTAATGCTGATATAAACCTTCCTGTGAGGGTTTATTATAGTAAGGGGTCACGGAAAGGATGGCATCCACCCCGGTGAAATCCCTGGTTTCCAATTCTTCAATAATAGCCCTGGTACAATTACCACCAACCCCCAACACTATGGGCACACGCCCCTTGGCCTTATCAATAATGAAACGGCTCACAGCGTCTTTTTCAGCAGCTGTAAGGGTTGCTGTTTCAGCCGTCGTACCCAGCACAACCAGGTAATCGCTGCCGCTCTTGATCTGGTAGTCAACAAGGCGCCCCAGGGCCGCGAAATCGACACTTTCATCATCCTTAAAGGGGGTGATCAATGCCACGCCCATGCCTGTCAGTTTTGGCTGTATCATGCTCTTCCGGCTATTAGTCGGGTGTAAGTTGGGTGACGGCCCGCCTGGCAGTATGCCGGCATAGGGCCCAAAACGGTGGACAAAAGTACTAAAAAACTAGCTGGTTCGGATACTTTTCAGGTAAAAAAGCAGCTGGTCCAGAAAAAACGCAAGTGGTTGCTCCTGTCCCAGCCCAATCAGCAAATCAAACCGTGACGGATCCTGGCAATTAAAACCAATCCGGTAATCCGCATCCGTATGAAAATAGACCAACGAATGCCACGGAGCTTGTTTGATTGTCATATCAATCAAGGTATCCGCCTTGTAAGCCTCCACTTCTTCGAGGTATTCTTGTAAGGGTACAGAAAAGGCAGACAAATGCGACTTATTCCAAATATGAAAAGCATGCGGTAAAAAACCGTAATCCACTTTCCGCTTGTCCAGACTGTAAGCCCTGACTTTTTTGCCCTCGGCTTCTAAAATCTTAACCAAGGCAACGGCTTCATCGAGGTGTTCGATATTGAACAACACCAACACGCGCTGTATTTCCCGATAGGTTCTGAACCGCTTAGCCCGACGATGGTTACGCCTGGCTCTACGGATTCTCACCTTCATGATCAGATTGCTCATAGTCACTAACTTTGGCTCATTATTTAAAACAGAAGTGGCGAATCCTCTTTCGGCAGCAGGGATTTGGGCTCTAGGGGTTTGGTATCAACTTCATCGTCGATTTCAGGTAGCAACGCCAGAAATGCATCCTCAGATAGCAGTTCAACACCCAACGACTTCGCCTTTTCCAGTTTGGCCGGTCCCATGTTTTCACCGGCCAAAATAAAGCTTGTCTTACTGGTCACACCGCTGCCATTTTTGCCGCCATGTTCCTCAATCATTACTTTATATTCGTCCCTTGAATGCTTTGTAAACGTACCACTTATCACAATAGTCTTACCTTCAAAAATCGACGATTTCAAACCTTGATCATCGTCGACCACCTCAAAGGTCAGGCCAACGGCTTTCAAGCGCTCAATCAGGGCCTTGTTGGCTGGAGAGGCCAGGTAGTCCACCACACTCTCAGCGATTCGCATGCCCACGTCATCCACCTTGACCAATTCATCGACGGTAGCAACCTGCAGCGCATCCATCGATTTGAAAGCCCTGGCCAGTTTCTTCGCGACCGTTTCACCGACAAAACGGATACCCAGTGCAAATAATAAGCGTTCAAACGGCACAGCTTTGGACGCCTCAATACCTTTGATGATGTTGGCCGCTGATTTTTCACCTAATCGCTCCATCGAAGCCAATATGTTCGCTTTCAACGTATACAATGATGAAGGATCGACCACAATGCCTGCCTTATACAACGCATCAATGGTCTCAGCCCCTAGACCGTCAATGTTCATCGCCTTGCGGTGTATGAAATGCTCCAACCTGGCCTTTATCTGAGGCGGGCAATCGGACTGATTGGGACAGTAATGCGCTGCCTCCCCCTCAAAACGTACCAACGAAGCACCACATTCAGGGCATTGTTTGATAAAGCGAACCTTGTCACCCACCATAAAACGGGCTTCAGTATCTACTCCCACAATCTTCGGGATGATTTCACCGCCTTTTTCCACATAGACCATGTCGCCTATGTGTAAATCAAGCGACTGTATCACATCGTCGTTGTGCAAGGAAGCCCGCTTCACCACAGTCCCCGATAATTGTACCGGATCAAGGTTGGCCACAGGGGTGACAGCTCCGGTGCGCCCTACTTGAAACGAAACACTGTTCAAACGGGTCACCGCCCGCTCGGTCTGAAACTTATAGGCAATAGCCCAACGAGGCGATTTGGCCGTCAGCCCTAGTTTTTCCTGCTGAGCCAGGCTATCGACCTTAATCACGATGCCATCAGTCGCTACCGGCAGCTGTTTTCTGGCGACGTCCCAGTAACGGATAAAATCAAACACGGCGTCCAGATCATGACACCGCCGTATGGCATCTGAAACCTTAAATCCCCACCGTTTACCCGTCATCAGGTTGTCGTAATGGCTGTCGGTTGGCAAGGTTTCTCCTAGCATATAATACACAAAAGCATCCAGTTTCCTGGAAGCCACCATTGTAGAATTCTGCAATTTGAGCGTTCCGGAAGCCGCATTCCTGGGGTTAGCAAAAAGCGGTTCCTCTGCCTGTTCCCTGGCCTCATTAAGGGCCTCAAACACCGGCCAGGGCATAAGCACTTCTCCCCTCATCTCAAAAAAGTCGGGGAAACCATCCCCTCTTAAGGCCAACGGAATACTTCGGATGGTCCTCACGTTGTCCGTAACATTGTCACCACGATGACCATCCCCCCTTGTCAAGGCTTTGACCAGACGACCATCCTCGTACGTCAGAGAGATGGACGTACCGTCATATTTTAATTCACAGACCAAGTCAAAAGGCTCATTCAACGCTTTCCTGACTCGTTCGTAAAACGCACTGACCTCCGATTCGGAGTAGGTGTTGCCCAACGAAAGCATGGGGTATCGATGCGCTTCCTGAACAAAGCCCTGCTGCGAGTCGTTACCCACCCGTTGCGTCGGCGAGGTTTCGTCCGCCCACTGAGGGTATTGCTGCTCCAGGCTCAGTAGTCGCGCCATGGCCTGATCAAAATCGTAATCAGTCATGGTGGGATTAGACAACACATAGTAGTCGTAATTGGCCTGGTTGAGCTCGTCTCTCAACCGCTGTATTTCTTCCTGAGGCGTCATGTAAGCGGATTAATGGAGCAAATGTATAAAAAAGCCGGGGAATTCGAGCGGGAGTCTCTGGTGTAAACCGTATCTTTGCCCAGAAATCGTAGCTCCCCCATGACCCTGCGCCCTACCTTTTGCCTCCTTCAGGCCCTGTTGTGGTTAAGCCTGCCCATACACGCACAAACAAGTGCCAGCCAACGTATTGATGGCGGTATGGGACGCAACATCAACCAAAACAACCCGTCCGAAGGTACCAACAGAGCCCAAATCGACCAATCCGACGAGGAACAAAGCGAAAAAGGAATAGACACCCTGCGTATGAAGCCCGTACGCATTGATGCGTGCCTTGGACAACCCATGGCTGCTGATATGGACACTGTCCCCCTCAACTTCCAGAACAACGCCTTTCCTGAACGCACCAATACCCTGTCAGCCACCCACACAGGCAGCCTGGGCTCCCCATTCAGGTCAAAAGTGTACACCGATCAAGCCCCTCACCATTGCTTCATCTTCCTCCATTCCTACGAACAATGGTTGACGGCACCAGCCGATTTTGTCTTTCTGAACACCACCAAACCGTTCACCACCCTTGAATACCTCACCTCGTTTGGTAACGACCAATCACAGGAAGAAAATTTCCGTTTCTACACCTCAGCCAACCTCAATAAGCACCTGAACATTGGTGCCAGCTACGAAATCCTGTATGCCAGAGGTTTTTACAACCGTAGTGCCACCCGCGACAAACTGGCCGATTTCTTCGGCAACTACCAATCCGAGCGTTATGAGGCCTACTGGAAAGTCAGCTTCAACAACCTGGAAAACATGGAGAACGGGGGCATCATCGACGACAGGTACATCACCGAGCCCCTGCTCATGAGCGGTGGCCTCAGGGAGTACGAAAGCCTCAACATACCCGTACACCTGACCAACGCCACCAGCAAGATTAAGAACCAGCAACTCTTCTTCAACCACAAATACCACCTGGGCTTCAAACGGACGAATAAAAAGGATAGCCTCCAGACCACCTTTGTTCCCGTCACCAGCCTTATCCACACGCTGCAAATTGACCGCAGCTACCGTCAATACCTGTCCGAATCGGTCAACCTGGCCTATTTTGATTCAGCCGCCTACATCGATCCCGGTTACACCGCCGACACTGCAGCCCTGTTTACCGTTAGCAACACGCTGGGACTGGCCTTGAGGGAAGGTTTTCACGACTGGGCTCAAATGGGATTGACTGCCTTTGTGACCCATGAATACAAACGATACACCGGCTTGAGCCCCACCGCTCCCTTGCGCGACAGCAGCAATGCCTTCAGCCGCGTCCAGCTTCACCAGGAAAACCTGGTATGGGGAGGTGCCGAACTCTCCCGTCAACAAGGGAAAGTGCTCACCTATCAGGCCAGAGGCAGAATATGCCTGCTTGGACCAGACATGGGCGACACCGAGTTTTCCGGCCATCTGAACACCAGAATCAACTTCAAGAATCACCCTGTCAGTTTGGAAGCTGGCGGCCACCTTTTCAACAATCGTCCCGACTATTTTCTGGAGACCTACCATTCCAACCATTTCAGTTGGAACAACCACTTTGACAGGGTACATTCAATGGGTCTCTACGGAACCCTGGACATTCCCGCTTTGGACTTTACGTTCAAAGCTACGGTTGACAACCTGACCAACCACGTTTATTTCAACCGAAAAGCCCTTCCCACCCAATTCGGAGGCAATATCCAGATTCTGGTGGCCGAATGGAAACAGCACCTGCGCTGGGGCATACTCAATTGGGACAACCATCTGGCATACCAGACCTCCAGCCATCCCGACATCATCCCCCTTCCCCAGCTGACAGCCTATTCCAACATATACATGAAGGGCTACCTCAGCAAGGTTCTGCTCACCCAGGTTGGTGTAGATTGCCGTTACCACACCGCCTATTACGCACCAGCCTATCAACCGGCCACCGGTCAATTTTACACCCAGGACGAGGTAAAGGTGGGCAATTACCCCTTCATGAATGCCTACGCCAATTTTCACCTGAAACGGGCTCGTTTTTACGTGATGTACGCCCACGTCAGCCGCTTATTTGCCAATCCCTCCTATTTTTCAGCTCCTCATTATCCCATGAACCCGGCCATCCTCAAAGTTGGCCTTTCCTGGAACTTCTATGACTAAACCCTTTAGGACATCCCTGCTGCTGGCATCCTTTTTTGTTCTGGGCTGGATGCTGTACGTGTTGGTTCATCAATACAACAACCGCTACGAACCCAAAGCTGATTATTCAGCCATCAAAGCCAGGGGCGAGCTCAGAGTGTGCGGAGAATACGACCCCTTCAGTTTTTACACCGATGAAGATGGACAACACGGTTTTCACTATGAGTTGATCAAAGCTTTCACCGAAGCCAACGACATAAAACTGGTTTATCTTTACGAAGGCAACTTCAGAACCAGGCTCCAATGGCTGTCCAGTGGTCGATGCGATTTACTCACAGGACCACTCCCCATCCTGAGTAGCTTACAGAACACCCTTCTTTACACAGAGCCCATCCATACCTCCAGATTGGTACTCGTACAGCCAGCCTCAGAAAGTCCCCTGAGAAACCAGGTAGACCTGGCCGGCAAAGTCTTACTCCTACCAGCGCACTCCCCCCATCTGGTCAGGATCAGCCACCTGGCGACTGAAATCAGCGATTCCATCCACGTAAAAGAAATCAGGGTATTCACCAATGAAGAACTCCTCAAACAGGTCATAGAAGGCAAAGCCCCCTACGCCGTCATGGACGAAAACGTGGCCAGAGCTTGGAAAAAAGACTATCCCAAGCTGGATTTCAAAACACCGCTCAGCCTTTCACAATTCCAGGCTTGGGCCGTACGCCCCAATAGTCCTGAACTCCGGGATAGTCTGAATGCCTTTCTTGATGACTATAAAAAAAGCCTGGCGTTTGCCAAGCTTTTAAAACGATACGGGGTACGCTGAAACAACGGCTTAGGCCTTTCCTCCCAGCTTTTGTTGCCATTTCCAGGCCGATAGCAACGTCTCTTCTACTGAAGATTCAGCCGTCCAGCCCAACACCTTGTTGGCGTGTTCAGGATTGGCCCACACTTGTTCAATGTCGCCTGCCCTGCGTCCCACAATTTCATAATTCAATTTGACACCAGTGACCTTTTCAAAGGTTCTGATGATTTCCAAGACGGAAAGTCCCCGACCTGTTCCAAGATTGAAGACCTCCACATCTTGAGTCGCTTTCTTTTCAAGCAGTCGACGAACAGCCACCACATGCGCTTTGGCCAGATCCACCACATGGATGTAATCCCTGACACAGGAGCCATCAGGCGTATTGTAATCATCGCCAAAGACCCTCAGTTTCTCACGGATACCGGCAGCCGTCTGGGTAACAAAAGGCAAGAGGTTTTGAGGCACTCCCAAGGGCAATTCTCCAATCTCGGCAGAAGGATGCGCCCCAATAGGATTGAAATACCTCAGAATGATGGACTGATAGGGCAAACCAGCGCTGGTAGCATCACGGATGATTTCTTCACCAACCTGCTTCGTGTTGCCATACGGCGACATCGCTTGCTTCACCGGTGCATTTTCTGTTACAGGCAACACATCCGGTTGACCATAGACAGTACAGGAAGAAGAAAAGACAAAGCCTTCACTTTTAGCTTCAGCCAACAGACGCATCACCGTGATGAGCGAGAGGAAGTTGTTCTGATAGTAAGCCAGGGGTTTTTCCACCGATTCTCCTACTGCCTTATAGGCTGCAAAATGGATGGCCGCCTTGATACGTCCGTATTTGTCAAAAACAGCCTTCATGGCTGCATAATCTGTGCAATCACAGACTTCAAGGGCTGGACGGACACCTGTAATGGCCTCAATACCATCCACAACAGTAGCCTCCGAGTTGGACAGGTTATCAACAATGACCACCTCATAACCGGCCTCAATCAATTCTACAGCGGTATGGGAACCAATATATCCAGTACCCCCTGTTACTAAAATCAAATCCTTCATTGTGTTTATATTTAATGTCGTTCTAAAAGTAATACGTCATACCAAAACTCAGCAGTTGCTGCATTTGAAGCAAGGATTCACCCGTTTGACGCTGCAACCTGTCATCCAACTTCAAATGAACGAAAATCTGGGTAGAGAAATAGTGGTTCAGCATGATATCCAAGGTATTCTCCCATTCAGAGTCAACATAGGTATAATCAGTAAAATAATAAATCTTTGACTTCCAATTCAAACGTTCTGAAAAGCGCCAGTTCAAGGTTGACGACACCTTGGAACCGATCTCGCTACCAAAATGCTTGCCACTCTCAATGCCGTAGGAAGCCGGATTCAGATTAACGTTATCATACAAGTAATTCATCTTGTACGTGGCTGGACTTAACAGGACAGACAAATTATACCCTTTCTTATTATTGGATTTTTTGTAGTCCACACCCAGACTGACAAAGAGGCGGGCTGGCGACAAAAAGGATGACTTCAGCGACATGGTGTTCTTTTTATAGTTGTTGAGCACCTGTGTCGTAAACTCTGATGACAAACTATAATACCAGTCTTTTTTCATCCGTATGCCCAACTTACTGACAGCCCTCAATTGATCGGTACTGACATTCAAATTCCTGAGCGTATCCGAAGGTACCGTGTTCATGCCAATTTTCAACTCAACATTGTTGTCAAACTGCACCCCTTTCAAGTTGTTGTAATTGGCCTCAAGGTAGATCGAAGCCAAACCCGCCATATTGCTTTCACCCCCTCTGGACCAGTTGGGCGAAACATAGGTTTCTGAAAAATGCAATTTATAATTACCCCTTGTTGTCCATGGATTGTACGTAAGACCGGGAAGATAACCCGTCTTCTTTTCTTCACGACCAAACGAATAGGGCATCGCTTTATCAATGATCAGCGGTTTTTCCTGGTGAAGTGTAAACACCAACTGCTCCGGACGAGGCATATCCTTGACATCGTATACGATCTGGTGAAGATTGGCCGACTCCAAGGCCATCATGTAATCGTTCTCAGCCTTTGAGGCGATCGCTTTGTAGTACCAGTCCCTGACCAACGATTCGGTATACGACGACATCAACGTTTTGTCCAGCACCGGTCGTAACGCCTTATTTAAGCGCAAGTCAGGCTGAATAGCGCCGAAAACCAAGGGTCTGAACAACGTTTGTGGTTTCAGATAACTATAAATATCCTCGAAATCGATGAAACGGGGCTCCCTAGGGTACACCCTGTACATGTCCGGATCATATAATAAAATATTCGTCAACAGGGGATTTGGATCTGTCATCTCTGGCATGGATTGCTCCTTGCTATTTTTAACAGACGTTAGATTTTTTTTCAAACCACGGGCGCGGTTTCCCCCTTTCAAGAGGCTGTCTCCTGGTGTCAGGCCCTGTTGATGCAGGATATCGGCAGGTGCAGTATCCACTGTAGACAATGGCAAGGTGTCGGTAGAAACCGTCAGTCCTTCCCTTCCACTCTTTTCACTTTCAATGTACAAGCTGTCAACAGGTTGAACAACCGATTCCTCAACAAGAGGAGCCGTCATACTCAAGGCTGCGGCGGAAATAAAAACGATCAGTGAAGACATGTGATAAATGATGGATGCTGCAAAGGTACTATTTTTTTCTTACACGATTTTTCGTACTTTTGCGGCTTCGACGTTGTGAGCCGGGCCCAAACTTACACGTCCAAACACCAACCAGATACCAAACCGTTTCATAAACTATTATCACGTGGCTGACACCAAATACATCTTCGTGACCGGCGGTGTCGTTTCCTCACTTGGAAAAGGCATCCTGTCATCATCCCTGGGCAAACTGCTTCAATCAAGAGGCTATAAAGTAACCATCCAGAAGTTCGACCCTTATATCAACATCGATCCCGGCACCCTGAATCCGTATGAACACGGCGAATGCTACGTCTGCAGCGATGGACACGAGGCCGACCTAGACCTGGGACATTACGAACGCTTCCTGAACGTACCCACCACAAGAGCCAATAACGTCACAACGGGTCGCATATACCAAAGTGTTATTCAGAAAGAACGCCATGGTGATTACCTGGGCAAGACGGTGCAAATCATCCCACATATCACCGACGAAATCAAGCGCAACATGCGCTCCCTGTCTGTCAAAAACGACTTCGATTTCATCATAACAGAAATCGGTGGCACTGTTGGCGACATTGAATCCCTTCCCTTCATCGAAAGCGTCAGGCAACTCCGCTGGGAATTAGGCGGTCGCTGCTTCTGCATCCACCTGGCCTACGTCCCTTATCTGAACGCCACCAAGGAACTCAAAACCAAGCCCGTCCAACACTCCGTCAAAGCCCTCCAGGAACTAGGTGTCCAGCCTGACGCACTTGTTTTACGGACAGAACACAGCCTTACTCCCGATATCCGCCGTAAAGTAGCCCTCTTCTGCAACGTAGCCGAAGAAGCCGTGGTGGAATGCATGGATGCCAGCACTATTTACGAAGTGCCCCTGCTTATTCAGAAAGAAAAATTGGATACCCTGATCCTGGAACGATTTGGGCTACCTACCGATACCCCTTCAGACATGGGGCCTTGGATAGACTTTCTGGAAAAACGAAAAAAAGCCACCAAGCCTGTCAAGATAGCCTTGGTCGGCAAATACGCTGAGCTCCCCGATGCCTACAAATCCATCATTGAGTCGCTCAACCACGCAGCCGTGTACAACAACCGGAAACTGGAACTCGAACTCATACATTCGCAGACACTCAACGAAAGCAACGTTGCCGAAAAACTCAACGGCATGGACGGCTTGGTTGTTGCCCCTGGCTTTGGCAATCGCGGCATTGAAGGCAAATTCGTCGCCTTGAAATACGGTAGAGAACACAACCTGCCCACGTTTGGTATTTGCCTGGGCATGCAGTGCATGGTCATTGAATTTGCCCGCAACGTGTTGGGCTTCGTCGATGCCAACTCCACCGAAATGGACCCCAACACCCCTCACAATGTCATCGACATCATGGAGGACCAAAAAAGCATCTCCGACTACGGCGGAACCATGCGGCTGGGCAACTACTCCTGCAAGCTTGACAAACAATCCAAAGCCTTCAAGGCCTACGGTCGTGAACTGATCCAGGAACGCCACCGCCACCGCTTCGAATTCAACGACAGTTTCAAAGCCCTTTACGAAGAAGCTGGCATGCATTGCATCGGCATCAATCCCGATACCAAATTGGTCGAAATGGTCGAAGTACCGGCCCTCACATGGTATATTGGTTGCCAATTCCACCCAGAGTATAACAGTACAGTTTTAAACCCTAACCCTTTATTTGTTGATTTCGTCAAGGCCTGCTCGCTCGCCTGACCATTAACCAACCCCCAAAAACATGGATAAAAACACCCTCACTGGTTTTGTTCTCATCTTACTCATCATCGTCGGTTTTTCCTGGCTGAACAAACCATCCAAAGAAGACGTTGAAGCCGCCAGGCAACAACAACTCATCACCGACTCCCTGGCCCGTGTCGAAGCCGCCAGGCAGCAAGCCTTGCTCCTGAACGATACCCTGGCTACGGCTACGGCAACAACACCTGCTGTGGCAGACACCAACAGTCTGGCCATGACGTATGGCATCTTTGCTCCCCTGGCCAAAACCGACAGCGTATCTTACAACACCCTCGAAAATGAATTGGTGAAGATAACCTTCTCGAATAAAGGTGCCCGCATGGTCTCCGCTCAGCTCAAGCAATTTGT
>JAAYBL010000263.1 GCA_012718945.1 Bacteroidales bacterium | reverse complement strand
GAAAACGAGCGTCAAACCCCGACCGAATCCGGGAAAAGAAACCGATCCATCGTTGTCATCATATTGATAGCGTTGGGATTGCTCTTTTTGGCAGGACTGATTTATTGGTCCATGGAATCAAATCGTAAAGCCAGGCAGGAGAGGGCCTTAAAAGAAGCCATGATGGAACAGCTAGCCGTGGAAGTGGAGCCATTAACCGGCCAACCCACTCAAGACGCCCTGGACAGCCTTTCCATCCTTGCAGCACAGGAAAACGCAGCCGCTGTCAAACAACCTTCGCAACCCTCTACCGCCAAACCAGTCGAGAAGCCGGTTGTAAAGCCTGCCCCCAAGCCTACTGCCACTACAGCCAAGCCTGCTGCCACTACAGCCAAGCCCGCTACCACGACAGCCAAACCTGCTGCCACAACGCCTAAAGCTGTCAGTACAACCACCAAGCCAACGACAACCGCTTCCAAACCCGTAATGACTACACCCAAAACAACAACAACGTCCACTACTACCAAGACAACCTCCAGACCTTCAGAAGTGACGGTGAAAACCGGAGACAGGTTGACCCTGCTGTCTGAAAAGTACTATGGACACAAAGTATTCTGGGTTTACATCTACTTGGAAAACAAAGCCAAAATAGCCGATCCCAACAATGTGACAGCTGGCACGACGATTGTCTTGCCAAAAGCACATCCAACGATGATGGATCCAACCAATGCAGAAGCTGTAAAAAAGGCTGAGGGTATCCAACAGCGCATTCTCGCCCAATTCTGACCGCTGATTGTCTTGTAAAACCAACAAAAGGTCGAGCAAACAGTCCCCCAATCAGATTAACCATACCGGGGAGTTGTCTCAGGACAACTTCCCGTTTTTTAAAAGGCCTTGAAACAGTCTTGGCTTAATTATTTTTAACGGGCTAAACAGTCCATTATACCGCTTTGAACGTTACTTTTGCAATCAATTGAATAAAAACGTATCACCAAAATTATATGCACGTATGAGTCAAACCGTAGACATCCGGGAATTAAACGAGCTGATTGAACGAAAAAGCGCGTTCGTGGAAACCATCAACAGGGGTATGGATCAAGTGATTGTCGGGCAAAAGCACCTTGTCGAGTCGTTACTCATCGGTTTGCTATCCGATGGCCATATCTTGCTCGAAGGTGTTCCAGGATTGGCCAAAACATTGGCTATCAAGAGTCTGTCATCTTTGATCGATGCCAAATTCAGTCGTATTCAGTTTACACCCGACCTATTGCCTGCCGATGTGATCGGAACCATGATTTACAGTCAGAAAGACGAAGCATTCTCGGTAAAGAAAGGCCCTATTTTCGCCAACTTCATTTTGGCCGATGAAATCAACCGAGCCCCAGCCAAGGTGCAAAGTGCCTTGTTGGAAGCCATGCAAGAACGTCAGGTGACCATCAGCAACCAAACCTTTATGCTCGATGCCCCTTTCCTGGTTATGGCCACGCAAAACCCCATCGAACAAGAAGGAACGTATCCACTTCCTGAAGCCCAGGTAGACCGTTTCATGCTCAAGGTCATTATCGGCTATCCCAAGAAAGACGAAGAAGCCAGAATTATTCGCCAGAACATTGGTGAAGCCAAGTCGGCCATCAAACCAGTGCTGAAACCGAACGAAATCCTGGAAGCCCGTCAAGTGGTCAGGCAGGTATATATGGACGAAAAGATTGAACGTTACATCGTTGACATTGTCTTCGCCACACGCTATCCCGATGAATATGGCCTCAAGAACCTGAAAGAGATGATTGCCTTCGGTGGTTCACCCCGTGCATCCATCAATCTGGCCCTGGCCGCCCGGTCCTACGCGTTCATCAAACGCAGGGGTTATGTCATTCCCGAAGACGTCAGGGCAGTTTGCCACGACGTTCTCCGTCACCGTATCGGGCTAAGCTACGAAGCCGAAGCCAACAACCTGACCAGCGAAGAAATCATCAGCGACATCCTCAACGCCGTCGAAGTACCTTAATCGGGCCGTATGGAAACCAGTGAACTCTTAAAACGGGTACGGAAAATTGAGATCAAGACCCGTGGATTGTCCAGCAATATTTTTGCCGGCCAATACCATACGGCGTTCAAGGGGAGGGGTATGGCCTTTTCTGAGGTCAGGGAATACCAGTTTGGCGATGATATTCGCAACATCGACTGGAATGTTACCGCCCGCTTCAATCACCCCTACGTCAAGGTTTTTGAAGAAGAACGGGAGATGACCGTGATGTTGTTGATTGATGTGTCAGGCAGCCGTGCGTTTGGTACACACAACCAACTCAAGCAACATGTCATGGCTGAGATTGCCGCCACGTTGGCGTATTCGGCCATACAAAACAACGATAAAATCGGTGTGATCTTCTATTCAGACACGTTGGAGAAGTTTATTCCACCTCAAAAAGGGAAGAAACACATACTGTACATCATCCGGGAACTTATCGAGTTCCAACCCAAAAGCTTGGGAACCGACCTGGGTGGCGCATTAAAGTACCTCACGAGTGTGATTAAGAAACGTTGTACCACCTTTGTCATCTCCGACTTCATCGATGTCAAGGATTTTCAAACCGATTTGACCATAGCCAACCGCAAACACGATGTGGTGGCCATTCAACTCTACGACAAGCGCGAAACCGAGCTGCCATCGGTAGGGTTGCTGACGGTCAAAGACGCCGAGACGGGGCAGGAACGCCTGCTGGACACCACTTCCAACGCCGTTAGAAAGGCTTGGAAAACATGGTGGTTGCAACACAATCAACGCTTGCAGGATGTCTTCAAGAAAAGCCAGGTGGACGCAGTATCTGTCTCCACCGACGAAGATTACGTCAAGGCATTGATAAACTTGTTTAATCTACGCAGTTAAGGATGAATGTGAAACGATACCCATTATACCTGTTGTTTGGAGGTTTCCTGCTGACGGCACCTGCCTTAAAGGCTCAATCCGTCACGCTCAACGCCGCCATCGATTCGGTCACCATGCCCATTGGGCAGCAAACGCTGCTGCACCTCACATTGACTGGCCCTTCCAACCAAGCGTATACCTTTCCCACGTTTGCCGGTGACAGTGTCGTCAATGGAGTGGAAGTACTCGAACGTAAACCGTTGGATACCTTGGAGATGGATGGGGCGTACATCAAATTGAAGGCCGATTTCCTGATCACCTCCTTCGATTCTGGCCTCTATTACATACCACCCATCAAGGTGCTGGCCGGCGTCGATTCGGTATTCAGCAACGAGTTGGCCATCAAGATTCTAACCTACGATGTGGATACTGCCAACTACCAGTTGTTCGACATCAAAGGGGTCCAGAAACCGCCCTTTGTGTTGGCCGATTACCTCTGGATAATACTGCTGGTATTGTTGGTCGCTGTCCTCGGAATAGGAGGGTGGTGGTTCTACAAACGGTATAAACAACGTAAAGCGAACCAGCATGAAGAAGCGGTGATGGCCAGTCTGCCACCTCATGTCGCCGCCATCATGGCCTTGGACAAACTTAAAACGGAAAAACCCTGGATGGCCGGACGTAACAAGGAATTTTTCACCCGGTTGTCCGACATCTTACGCCAATACATTGATCGCCGTTTCCAGGTCAATGCACCTGAAATGACAACCAGCGATATCCTGGAACTGTTCCGCAGGGATAAAGACACGCAGTCTGTCTACCAGAACCTCAAACAGATCCTGCAGTTGTCCGACCTGGTGAAATTTGCCAAGCTCACACCGTTGGAAAACGAACACGAATTGAGTTTGATGAACGCCTACCTGTTTGTCAACCAAACCAAGCAGGAAGAAGTTCCTGATCCTGAAACACAGAAAGAAACCCTTGAAGGCCAATCAGTCGACGGCCAGTCTTCAGAAACACCTTCGAAAAAAGCGGTTTCAGACCCGATGATGGATGATGATGTATTGAAAAAGTACCAACCGAAATGATCTTTGCTCAACCCTATTATTTGCTGTTGTTGCTCCTGATCCTGCCCATTACGGCATGGTACATCCTCAGGCGCAAAAAACACCACGCCACCTTGCAGGTGTCCAACAGTTATGGCATGGAAAAAGTCAGCAAAACCTGGAAAACCAGGTTGCAGCACCTGCCATTCATCTTACGAATGATCGTCCTTGCGCTGGTCGTTGTCGTATTGGCCAGACCCCAGTCTACCAATAGCTGGCAAAACGTGACCACTGAAGGCATTGACATCATGCTGACCCTGGATATTTCCAGTAGTATGTTGGCCGAAGACCTGAAACCAAACCGTTTGGAAGCCGCTAAATCGGTCGCCTCCAACTTTATTGCAGGCAGGCCCAACGACAACATCGGCCTGGTGGTTTTCGCTGCCGAAAGTTTCACCCAATGTCCGTTGACCACCGACCATACCGTCTTACTCAATCTATTCGGCTCCATCAAGAGCGGTTTGGTGGAAGATGGTACGGCCATAGGTTTGGGACTGGCCAATGCGATCAGTCGTATCAAGGACAGTCAGGCCAAGTCTAAAGTGATCATTCTGCTCACCGACGGAACCAACAACAGAGGTGATATCGATCCCATTACTGCGGCGGATATAGCCAGAACATTCGGTGTTAGAGTCTATACCATTGGGGTAGGCACCAAAGGAAAAGCTCCATATCCCTTCCAAACCGCCTACGGGGTACAGTACCAAAACATAGATGTGGTCATTGATGAGGAACCTTTGCGTCAAATCGCTGCGATTACAGGCGGTGAATACTACAGGGCTACCTCAAACAGCAGTCTTAAAAACATCTACAACGAAATCGACAAGTTGGAAAAAACCAAGTTCAACGTCAAGGAATACAGCAAGAAAAACGAAGAATTCAGGCTGTTTGCCCTGTTGGCCCTGTTGGCTTTTGTGGCCGAGTTTATACTCAGGCACACCCTGTTGCGTCGAATTCCCTAAACCCGTAGCACTATGTTTCGATTTTCGAATCCTGAATACCTTTATTTGCTTGCAGCCGTACCCTTGTTCGTGCTGCTGCTCATCGTCGTACGCAGGCGTCAGCGACTCAGACTCAAGCGCTTCGGCAACCCGATGCTGCTGCACCAGCTGATGCCAGACCTGTCCAGAAAAAGACCGGTAATGAAAGCCATCTTACAGGTGGCGATACTGACCGTTTGCATTTTCATGATTGCAGGCCCTCAATTTGGCTCCAAAAAGGAAAAAGCTGTGCGTAAGGGAGCAGAGATCATGATTGCCCTCGACGTATCCAATTCCATGATGGCCGAAGACATCACCCCAAGCCGGTTGGAGAAATCCAAACAGCTGATATCAAGGTTGGTCGATAAACTTTCCGATGATAAAGTTGGCCTGGTCATCTTTGCCGGAGAAGCCTTCACGCAATTGCCCATCACCAGTGATTACGTTTCGGCCAAGCTCTTTTTGAATACCTTGTCACCCGATCTGATCCAAACCCAAGGTACAGCCATTGGTGCCGCCATCGACCTATGCAACCGTTCATTCGGTCCAAAGGGCGAAGCCGAACGGGCCATCATCGTCATCACCGATGGTGAAAACTTTGAAGACAATGCCACGGAAAGTGCCAAATTGGCGGCTGAACAGGGTATCCAGACTCACGTGGTGGGGATGGGCGACCTGCAAGGGGCACCCATACCACTTGGTAATGGCAGGGACTTTAGAAAAGACAGGGAAGGCAACGTGGTGATTACCAAGTTGAATGAGCAAATGTGTCGTGAGATTGCCGCAGCCGGTGAAGGTGTATATGTCCGTTCTGACAACGCCAATGCCGCCCTGAGGGTACTCACCAAAGAACTCGATACCCTGACCAAAGCCGATGTCGAAGGGGCTGTTTACAGCGAATACGACGAACAGTTCCAGGCCCTGGCATGGATCATGCTTGTTTTATTGGTCATCGACGTCTTCATCGAAGAACGCCGCAGCCGTCTATTCCGTTCCATCAAATTATTTTGATTATGAACCGTCATTATCTACTCATAAGCGTATGCTCCTTGTTGCTGTTTGCTCCGGCCACCCTGGACGCTCAAAAGGTGGTCAGGAAAAGCATACGTCAGGGAAATAAAGTATACGCCAAAGAAAAATACACGGAGGCGGAAATCGCCTATTTGAAGGCTCTGGAAGCCGATCCGGCATCAAAAGAAGCCAATTACAACCTGGGTAATGCCTTGTTCAAGCAGGAGAAAACCAAAGAAGCCTTTGAGAAGTATCAGTTGGCCTTGAGTAAGGAAACGGATCCACTAAAGAAAGCCTCCATACTGCACAACGCTGGTAACAGCCTGATGGCAATGAACGACTACGCCAAAGCTGTCAACCTGTACAAATCCGCCTTGAAGCTGAATCCATCTGACGATGAAACGCGCTACAACCTGGCCGTTGCTCAGGCTCTGCTCAAGAAACAACAACAGGAGCAGCCGCAGGACAAGGAAGACAAAAAGGACGAAGAAAAGCAGGAACAGCAAGACAAAGAACAACAGCAGCAACAGCAACAACAAGACGATCAGCAAAAGCAGCAACAAAAGCAGCAGCAACAACAGCAGCAAGATGCTGAGGAGCAGGTGTCCAGGGAAAAAGCCCAGCAGTTGCTCGATGCCTTGATGCAAGACGAAAAGGATACCCAGGAGAAAGTCAAGAAACTGCAAATGCAGCAGGGGAAGGCCAAAAATCCTGAAAAAGACTGGTAATTTGATGTACCTTTGTGAACCGGAAACCAAAAAAACAGCCATGATACAGCGCCTGTTAACCCTAAAGAACCTTTTATTGTTGTCCATACTGCTCATGCCGCTCCATGGGCTGATGGCACAGGAATCGGTGACATTTACGGCAGAAGCCCCCCGAACCGTCGTCATGGGCCAGCAGTTCAACCTGGTTTACACGGCCAATGCCGAAGTAAAAGACCTGCGCATCCCTGAATTCTCTGATTTTGAGATCCTCATGGGACCGTCCACCTCGACAATGAGCTCCACAAGTATTGTCAACGGCAAAGTCAGTAGTTCGGTGACCTATCGTTTCACCTATGTCCTCTTCCCAAAGCAAACGGGTTCCTTCAACATCGGTGGAGCCACAGCGACCATCAAAAAAGAGACGCATAAGAGTAATTCCTTGACCATCAAGGTGCTTCCTGCCGATCAACAAGCCGCAGCCAGTGCTGCACAAAGTGCTGCTTCACAGTCAGGTAGTAATACCCCACAGGTGCCTGCCGACCAGATTTTCATCCGAGCCATACCCACCAAGACCTCTGTTTACGAACAGGAAGGTCTGACGGTCACCTACAAACTCTACACCCGCGTAGGTATAGGCGGCTTTGAAAACCCCAAATTCCCAGAGTTCAAAGGCTTTATGGCTCAGGAAGTTGAGTTGCCAGCCAATCAGCAGTGGGATATGGAGAATTACAAAGGAGCCAACTACCGCACCGCCATACTCAAACAAACCGTCTTGTACCCTAGAGAATCGGGCAATTTAACCATAGACAAGGGGAGTTTTGATGTCGTGTTGCAACTCCGGGTGTCCAATCCCAGGCGTGGCAGCATCTTTGATGACTTTTTTGAATCCTACCAGGATGTCAAGAAAACCCTGTATTCCAATCCGGTGACCATCAATGTCAAGCCTTTACCCTTTGGTAAACCGGCTGATTTCTGCGGTATTGCCGGCCAACTCTCCCTCAACTCTTCGATTAACGCCACCGAGGTCACAGCCAACGATGCCGTGACCATCAAACTGACCCTGACGGGAAGTGGCAACCTGAAAATGATCCCCACACCGGAGCTGACCTTTCCACAGGACTTTGAAGTCTATGATCCTAAAGTGGAAAATCGCTTTTCTATCACGGCCAAAGGGGTGAGTGGGAGCAAAGTCATCGAATACCTTGTCATTCCACGTTTTGCAGGCACGTTTGAGATACCAGCCGCTACCCTCAGCTATTTCGATTTGGCTTCAGGTAGTTACAAGACGTTGACCACCAAACCTTACACCCTGAAAGTAGCCAAAGGAAAAGACGGAGACCAAACCGTCAGCGGCACCTTCACCAGTAAGGAGCAAGTACGCCTCCTTGGATCCGATATCCGTTACCTGAAAACCAATATAACCTTGCACAAGCCGTCCGGCTTGATTCTGGGGCAGACCTGGTATTGGATGACGTATGTAATCTTGACCTTATTCTTTGCGCTCTTCCTGTACATCTACCGTAAACAAGCCAAGGCCAACGCTGACATCAGCCGCGTACGTAACCGTAAAGCCAATAAAGTGGCTGTGAAGCGCCTCAAGCTGGCCGCCAGGTATATGGCTGAAAAGAAAGGCGAAGCGTTCTATGAAGAGCTGCTGAAAGCCCTGTGGGGGTACACCAGCGACAAACTCACCATACCCTTGTCACGATTAACCAAGGAGACCATCGATAGTGAACTCGCCGCCTTCAATGTGAGCGAGGCCCTGCGCGCCGAATATGCCAATATCCTGCAAACCTGCGAATACGCGCGTTATGCGCCTGCAGAAACCGATCATGCCATGGAAGAGCTTTATAAGAAGACCCTCGATGTTATCAACAAGATGGAAAATACCATTAAAAAATAACAGGATGAAGACACCTTTGCTGATTACCTTCAGTTTGCTGTTTGCCAGCCTGATTTCCCCTGTTCAGGCCCAGTCGGCTGATGCGCCTGTCCTAACGGCTCAAGATACCACTCGCTCAAGTGAACCAACAAACCTGGGTTCACCCGAAGCCAGGCTCCAGGCCGCAGAATCCTGTTACACCAACGCTGACTTCGAAACGGCAGCCAGCCTTTACGAAGGCCTGTTGGCCGAGAACGGCCCGGATTTCAATCTGTACTACAACCTGGGAAATACCTATTACAGGTCAAAAGACCTGGCAAAAGCTATTTTAAATTTCGAAAGGGCCTTGCGGCTCAATCCCAGTGACAGGGATACCAGGTTTAACCTCGAACTCTGTCAAGCCCGGACTATCGACAAGATAGAACCATTGGGAGAATTCTTGATTTCCAGATGGTTCCGCAATCTTGGCAACCTTATGAACAGCAACGGATGGGCTGTTACAGGCCTGCTGTGTTTCGTCCTTTTGATTGCCAGTCTCACCGCCTATTTCTTTTCCAGACATTCCTGGTTGAAAAAAACAGGCTTTTATGTTGGGGTGGTTTCATTGATTCTCTGTATCTTGGCCTTGTATTACACAACCAAAACCTACCAGGCAGCTGCCTACCCCGATCAAGCCATCATCATGGCGCCTACTGTTACTGTCAAGAGTTCACCCGACCAAAGCGGTACAGATCTCTTCTCACTGCACGAAGGCACCAAGGTGACCATCACCAACGAAATTGGAAGTTGGAATGAAATTGAGCTTCAGGATGGCAACGTGGGCTGGGTGCCGGCTTCCAGCATGGAGGTCATTTAAACGTACTGAACATGACTTTTTTTGACCAACTCATCATATGGGATAAGCAGACCCTGCTCACCATCAACAGTTATCATCAACCATGGCTGGACCGTTTTATGTGGTTGGTCTCCGAAACCCTCTTATGGGTTCCCCTGGCGCTGGCATTCTTACTGATCCTGCTTAGAAACAAAGGGAACAAGACGTTGTTCATCCTGTTGGCCCTTGGCCTACTCATTCTATTTACCGATCAGGTCTCTTCTTCCATCATCAAACCGATCGTTGAGCGTTTCAGGCCCACCCACGACCCTGAATTTGGCGATTGGGTCAATGTAGTCAATGGGTATAGGGGAGGTCTCTACGGCTTTATTTCAAGCCATGCGGCCAATATGTTTGCGTTTGCCGGTTTCAGCGTGTTCCTGGTACGCAATCTCCCTTACACCGTATTCATGCTGTTGTGGGCTTCCCTGGTCGCCTTCTCCCGCATATACTTAGGCGTTCATTTCCCACTGGACGTACTCTGTGGCGGATTGTTTGGATTTCTTTCCGGATGGGGTATGTACGCCTTGTACGCGACCTTCTTCGAACGTCAGCTTCACGCCAGTCGAAGCAGGAGCATGCGAACGGATCGCAAAACGACCAATGGAGACTTCAAGAAAGCAGACATCGGATTGTTTTTAACCGCTCTGGTGCTTATTTTACTCGTCGCTGTCATCGCTTCCATCAAACTGGCCTGGTAAAGCCCGGTTTACGCGCCGATAACCTCCAGTTGACAGTGTCAATATCGTGCCATCACGGTACTTACACCCTTCTTTTCCTACGCTTCTTAAAAAGTGGTAATCTTTCCAAAAAGGTCGCCGCTTTATTTTGTTTCTCTGCTTTATTGAGTATATTTAAAGCAGTTTTGTCACACCATTGTTCTACCATTTTAATGCATACAGCCATGGAAAAAACCATTTCCTTTAATGAACTCCGCAGGATCAAAGACCAATTGCCTTCCGGCAGCTCGCAACGAATAGCCGATGAGTTGGGTATTAATGTGCAGACTGTCCGGAATTATTTTGGCGGGTGTAATTACAGCGACAGCAAAAGCGCCGGTGTACACATCGAGCCCGGACCCGATGGTGGATTGGTCAAACTTGATGATACTATTATTCTGGATGTAGCCAAACGCATCCTTGAGGAACAAAAGGCCTAACGGGTCAGCTTACCTGATCGACTGAAGCCGCATCCCGCCGATGCGGCTTTTTTCGTTAAACGCAAGAAGGTGGTGCGCATGAGCCAGCAATTATCCCTTTAACGGTGGTTTCTTTCCTTCCTTTCAATTCTTCTTCCCGAAAGGTATTTTTAGTACAAGGTTGACTTCCCTACATTTATCGGAAGAAAACCTTGATCAAATACCTATGAAAAACGAACAAGCACTGTACTTGGTCTATTCCTTGAATGTAACAACCGACCAGTACGCCGCCATCAAACCTGGTAAACCCTTGTTTTTCTCATCAAAGCGTAAGGCCGAGGAGGTTATCTCTCGGTATAAGGACCTATATGCCTTCTTATACGACGAAGCCTCTCAGGGAGAGAAGGTCTATTGCCTGATTCTGGAAACCTACGCGCTGGATTCCCCCTTTCGGTATCAGTTGGCCACGCGCGTCTACACGGCCGATGGGCGCCTGGTCAACGACTGTCTGGTGCCCGACGATGCGCCCTTTTATGGGCGTCCCATTGGCAGTATACAGCATCAGGTGGGCGACTTGGTTGAGGTCCCTTGCGGGGATCGATTACTGATTGGCATTGTGGCCAGCCAACCTATCTGTCTCTGTGAAGGGGAGAAACCCTATGGCTTGACCGCTTCAGACGATTGCTATACCATCATCCAGCACCCCGATATGGAAATCAATTACGCTCATGCACCCTTGGTCTTCAAGCCGAGTCGTTCGGTGGAACCAGCCGTCTGTGAGGCATTGCAGACGGCCTTGAAAGCGTATGCTGTGGCTGATTGACGGTCTTATGAATGGTCAGTGAAAGTAACCATCACACTGTCACGGTCAAGTCGTGAGGACACCCATTTTCTGATTGTTTGCTTGTCCGCAATCGTTAGTGGTTGGGCTGGTGCAGTCTCAAAAAGGACTAAGGCCGTAGGGGAGGATAAGCTGTCTGTGTACCGATAGGTATCTGCGTAGGTACAACCTTTCACGGCAGGGTATATGGCTGAAATTTCTGCCAATAGCGCCTGTCCCAGGTAACCGACCTTAACCAAACTGTCTACTTGATTCGCCTTTAGTCTGAGCGCTCTGTCCAAATTGTTCAACTCTTCCCGCAATTGCATGACTTCCATGTTTTTGGCATCCATTCCTGCGAAGGAAAGGCCTTGCTTGATCTGAATGGCCGGTTCATCCAGGTTGAACTGGGTGGCTTTTTGGCTAATCTGTTCCTTTTGTTCATTACTGAGTGATAAACCTCCATAGACCAAGGTGATGGTTTTTGTTGAAGGATTCACCTCGCTGCTTAACAGGTAATTACCCTCAAAGGTGCTCACGTTGGTGATATACTTGTTCGCTTCTTCCACGAATTGCTCTTTTTTTACCAGTAGGTAACCAAAATAGATGCTGGGGATAAAGACCAACGCAATAACAATGGAAATCCATCGGTTGATGCGTTTTTTCTGACTAGGATCTACAACTGTTCTGATGGGGAATTTCAGGATTTGCGATATAAGGACAGATGCGATTGCAATGAATACGGTGTTGATGGTGAAAAGATAGAAGGCTCCCAGAAAAAAATCCAACTGCCCCGAGGCCAAACCATAACCGGCTGTACACAAAGGTGGCATCAAGGCCGTGGCAATGGCCACACCGGGTATGACATTGCCTTTTTGTTTACTGCTGATGGCTACTATCCCTGCCAAACCGCCGAATAAGGCAATCAAGACATCGTAGATACTTGGACTTGTTCTGGCCAATAATTCAGAGTGAGCAGTGGATATGGGGCTGATGGCAAAATAAGCCGTAGAGGCCAATAAGCTGATGCCCACAGCATAACTGAAATTTTTTATGGACTTCTTGAACAACTCCATGTCGTACGTGGCGATACTGTAACCCATGCCATTGATGGGACCCATCAAGGGGGAGATAAGCATGGCACCGATGATGACAGCGGTGGAGTTCATGTTAAGGCCTACGGAAGCCACAATGATGGCAAAAAAGAGAATCCAAAGATTGGTGCCTCTGAAAGAGACGCCTTTTAGTATTTCCTGATGGATGTTATCGAAGTTTTCGACTTCCGTGTCCAGGTTGAATAGCTGCCCCAGACGTTTTAGCATAACAATTAATCTCCTCATAATAAGTAAATTGTGTAGTTTTTATGTGGAAGGGAACGCTGTTACAAGGTAGGGAAAAAAAGAAAAAACAAAAAGGCGTTTCCAACCGTGAGGAAGGAAACGCCTTGACTTGTTCGTCGGGGTAGCGGGATTCGAACCCACGACCCCCTGCTCCCAAAGCAGGTGCGCTAACCGGACTGCGCTACACCCCGTAAAGACGGCTGCAAATGTAGGTCTTTTTTTGGTACTAACCAACAGCTGACATTGGCTATTGAAAAAAAATCGTGATATTTGCACCACTAAACCCAGCAATATGTACAGATCCCATACTTGCGGCGCTTTGCGCCTCAGCGACGAAAACAAACAGGTGACCCTGGCCGGATGGGTCCAACGCCTCCGAAAAATGGGAGGAATGACCTTTATCGACCTCAGAGACAGATATGGCATTACCCAATTGGTCTTCAATCAGGAAGTGAACGCAGCGCTCTGTGAGCAAGCCAACAAGCTGGGAAGAGAGTGGGTGATTCAAGCCACAGGCACCGTCAAGGCCCGTTCCAACCGTAACGCCCACCTGGATACCGGAGACATCGAATTGATTGTTGAGTCCTTGAATGTCTTGAATCCATCCGATACACCGCCCTTTACCATCGAAGACGAGACCGACGGTGGTGATGACATTCGCATGAAATACCGCTACCTGGACTTGCGTCGTCCCATCGTTCGCCGCAACCTTGAATTGCGTCACCGCATGGTCATGCTGGTGCGTCAATACCTGGATAAACAACAGTTTATCGAGGTGGAAACCCCCGTTCTCATCGGTTCTACACCAGAAGGAGCCAGGGATTTCGTGGTGCCTTCCCGCATGAACCCCAACGAATTCTATGCCTTACCTCAATCACCCCAGTTGTTCAAGCAATTGTTGATGGTGGCCGGCTACGACCGTTACTTCCAGATAGCCAAATGCTTCAGGGATGAAGATTTAAGGGCAGACCGCCAACCTGAATTCACACAGATCGACTGCGAGATGTCGTTTATTGAACAAAACGATGTGTTGGAACTTTTTGAAGGCATGGCCCGCTATTTGTTCAGCGAAATGAAAGGCGTGACCTTTGATCAACCCTTCTTGCGCATGCCCTGGTCTGAAGCCATGAAGTTTTACGGCAGTGACAAACCCGATATCCGATTTGACATGCGTTTCGTTGAGCTAAAGGAGCTGACCGAAGCCGGTCTGTTTACCGTTTTTGACAACGCCCCCTATATCGCTGGTATAGCCGCTAAGGGCTGCGCCACCTATACACGCAAGCAACTCGATGAACTTACCGACTTTGTCAAACGTCCTCAGGTAGGGGCTACCGGCATGGTGTACGTGCGTTGTGAAGCCGATGGCAGTTATAAGTCGTCGGTCGATAAGTTTTACGGCCAGGAACAACTGAAGCGCTGGGCCGAAGCCATGTCGGCTCAACCCGGTGATTTGTTGCTCATCCTCAGTGGTGAGGCAGCAAAAACCCGTAAAGCCCTTTGCGAATTGAGGCTGGAGATGGGTAATAGACTGGGCCTTCGCGACAAAAATACGTTTGCACCGCTCTGGGTTGTCGATTTCCCCATGTTCGAATGGGATGAAGAGACAGGCCGCTATTTTGCCATGCACCATCCTTTCACGTCGCCAAAACCCGAAGACATCGCATTGCTCGACAGCGATCCAGGTCAAGTCAGGGCCAATGCCTATGATATGGTTATCAACGGCATCGAATTGGGTGGAGGCTCCATCCGTATCTTCGACAGTCAACTACAAGCCAAAGCCTTTGAAGTCATGGGCTTTAGCAAGGAACAAGCTGAGCGTCAGTTTGGCTTCCTGATGAGCGCTTTCAAATATGGTGCACCTCCTCACGGTGGACTTGCTTTTGGCCTCGACCGCTTTGTATCCCTGTTTGCAGGGTTGGATTCCATCCGGGATTGCATCGCCTTCCCCAAAAACAACGCAGGCCGTGACGTGATGATCAATGCGCCATCCCACATTGATCAGGCTCAACTGGATGAACTATACCTGGAGTTGAAACAACCTGCCAAATGATACCCGTCAAAGCCGTCTGTGACACCTTGGAAGCCTTTGCTCCCCTGCAATTTCAGGAGAGTTACGACAACGCAGGCTTGATAGTCGGACGCCCCGATCAAACGGTGACGGGTGTGCTGATTTGCCTGGATGTTACAGAAACGGTGATTGACGAAGCCATTTCATTGGGATGCAACCTTATCGTTTCTCATCACCCGCTGATTTTCAGAGGGATAAAGAATTTGATAGGCGAGGGAAGGGTGGAAGCCAGTTTGATTAAAGCCATTAAACATGACATTGCCCTGTACGCCGGCCACACCAATGTGGATGCCGTCATTGACGGTGTCAACGGTCAGATTGCCGATCGTTTGGGCTTGATCAATCGGTCTATCCTGCATCCGATGGGGGCGACAGACCAACACGGCACCTACGGCATCGGTTTGGTGGGCAACTTGACAACACCCGAACCTACTCACGATTTTCTGAAGCGTGTGAAGAACCTGTTTGACTGCCAGTCAATACGCTATTCGCAGCCACAGACGTCAACGGTTTCACGCATTGCCGTTTGTGGGGGAGCGGGCAACGAGTTTATCGAACAGGCCAGACAGGCGGGTGCCGAGGTTTTGCTGACCGGAGAAGCCAAGTATCATGAATTTTTTACCGAAGGTTTAGGAATTATGCTGGTTGATGCCGGACATTTTGAAACTGAGCAGTTTACAAAAGCGCTTTTTTTCGACCTACTTTCAAAAAAATTCCCTACATTTGCGGTTCGTATTTCGACCACCGAACGCAATCCGGTCAATTATCTGTAAAGGACTATAATACAATAATATACGCTTATGAGTGCTGAAAATCCAAAAGCCGATTCCAAAGAAATTACCGTTAAGGAAAAACTGAAAGCCTTGTACGACTTGCAAGTTGTGGTTTCTGAAATCGACAAGATCAAGACCTTGCGCGGTGAACTGCCCCTTGAAGTGCAGGACCTGGAGGATGACATCGCCGGTTTGGAAACCCGCATCGAAAACATCAAAGCTGAAATCAAGGAATGCGAAGAAATCATCAACAGCCGTAAATTGGAGATTGATAATTCCAAAGGCTTGATGGAAAAATACAAGGAACAACAAGACAATGTTCGCAACAACCGCGAATACGACTTCCTGAGCAAGGAAATTGAATTCCAGGGTCTTGAAATCGAGTTGGCTGAAAAGAAAATTCGCGAAGCCATGGCCGTCGCTCACGGTAAAAACGAAGAAGTCGTTGTGGCTGAAGAACAATTGGTTGAACGCAAGAAAGACCTCGAAATCAAACAACAGGAACTGGAAGAAATTATCTCCGAAACCCGTTCAGAAGAAGAAAACTT
>JAAYBL010000262.1 GCA_012718945.1 Bacteroidales bacterium | reverse complement strand
TCGAGGAAAGGAACTTTCCGATGGATGAGCTGGTGTTGTTTGGGTCTTCCCGCAGTGCAGGAACCTCTTACACCTTCCGTGGTAAACAGATCACCGTCAAAGAGCTTAAACACAACGATGACTTCAAAGACATCAACATCGTGTTTTCCTCAGCCGGCGCTGGCACCTCCAAGGAATTTGCCGAAACCATGACCAAATATGGTGCCGTTGTCATCGACAACACCAGCGCTTTCCGCATGGACGAGGACGTACCCCTGGTAGTGCCCGAAGTCAACGCGGTCGATGCCAAGGTGCGTCCACGCAACATCATTGCCAATCCCAACTGCACAACCATACAGATGGTAGTCGCCCTCAAGGCCATCGAAAACCTCTCACACATCAAAAGGGTCCACGTTTCAACCTATCAGGCTGCCTCCGGTGCCGGTGCTTCAGCCATGGACGAACTGGCCCACCAGAGCAAGCAGTTGGCCAATGGTGAAACCCCTACGGTCTCCAAGTTCGCCTATCAGTTGGCTTACAACGTGATCCCTCAGGTGGACGTGTTCCTGGAAAACGGTTACACCAAGGAAGAGATGAAAATGTACAACGAAACCCGGAAGATCATGCATTCAGACATTGAAGTGAGTGCCACTTGCGTTCGTGTACCAGTGATGCGGGCTCACTCAGAAACCATCTGGGTAGAAACTGAACGTCCCATCTCCGTGGAAGAAGCCAAAACGGCGTTTGCCAACGCTGACGGCATTATCCTGCAACAGAACGACGCCACCAAGGATTACCCCATGCCCCTGTTCATCGCCGGTAAGGACCCCGTTTACGTTGGTCGCATCCGCAAAGACCTGGCCAATCCCAACGGTCTGACATTCTGGACAGTCAGCGACCAGATCAAAAAGGGTGCCGCCCTTAACGCCGTACAGATTGCCGAATACCTGATCAAGGAAAACGCGATCTAAACGCCTCTTGTCATCCTACAAAAAGCCACCTCGAAGATCGGGGTGGCTTTTTTTGGCCTATTTTCTGGTGAAAATAACCAGGATATGATTGGACGCCTCAAAAAAGGTCGTCTTCTTACTCCGTCATATTCACCGTCTTTGGCTTAAGAACCACCAGTTGGAGGACGATGGCTACAACCACGATGATGGCCAACAGGGCGAAATCACGCTGCATGTGGCCCTGATCGGCCGAGCGGCCCAAAAATTCAGTAATGATGGCACCGGCGGAAATGCCGACGAGGTTCATAAGACCGTAACCGGTAGCCCGGTAGCGGGGCGATACGAACTGGCAAAGGATGGGCATGTTGTTCACATCAAATAACCCGAAGCCCAGGCCAAACAACATACCGCCAGTCAGAATTACGGGAAACGACTGTCCCACACCAAGCAGAATAAGGGCGGGGATGGTCAATGCCAAACCGATGACACCTGTATAAATACGCCCCTTGAGGTGACGCAGCACCCAACGGTCAGAGAGGTAGCCGCCCAACAACACACCAATGAAGGAAGACATAGCGATGGTGATGGTGGCCAAAGGACCGGCTTGCGACATATCCATTTGCAGGGTATCGGCAAACAGGGTGGGCACCCAGTTCTTGACGGCCCATCCTGGAAAACTTGGCGCGGAGAAATAAAACAGCAACACCCAGAAGGCGATATTACCAAACAGGACGCCCAAGCCCTTAAACGCGGCAGAAAACTCTTTGCGCAGGGAACCTTGACGTGAGGCTTCCACATCGTACCCTTTCTTTTCGTGCAAAAAGAGCAGCAATATAACGGAGTAGCCGATGCCTATCAGCCCAAAGGAATGGAAGGTCAGTTGCCAGGAAAAATGGCTGGCGATGGTGGCCCCGAAGCCTCCGAACGCCTGCCCCAGGTAGATACCTGTGGTATGAATACCGATAGCGATGGAACGGGTCTTGCCCTGGTGGTAATCGGCAATCAACGATAAACCGGCTGGAATATAGAAGGCCTCACTGATACCCATGATGGCTCTAAGCGCATACAATTGATTGTACGTGGTGGCGTAGCCCATGGCCAGGGTCACTGCCGACCAGACAAACAAGCTCCCCACAATGAGCCACTTACGGTTGATTCTGTCGGCAATCAAGCCTGAAACAGGACTCATAATGGCGTATATCCAAAGAAATACAGCCATCAAGGCACCAAACATTTCGGCCGATCGCAACTCAGCAATGTCCATCATCATGGACGGCTTCATTGTGGACAACATCTGGCGATCGAGGTAGTTCAGCAGGGCGACAAACCACAGCATGAACACAACGAGCCAGGGATAGTAGCGTTTATCCTTCATCATGGTATCATAAGGTTACGGGGCGGACTCAGTCCTGCTCGGCCTCGCCGGCAAATTCCATCAAATAAGCCTTGATGAATTCGTCGATATCACCATCCATTACCGCCTGTACATTGGACGTCTGGTAATTGGTGCGGTGATCTTTGACGCGCCTGTCGTCGAAGACGTAGCTGCGTATCTGACTGCCCCATTCTATCTTTTTCTTGCCGGCCTCAATCTTTTGCTGTTCGGCCCTGCGTTTTTCAAGTTCCAATTCATACAACTGCGAACGAAGCAGACGGAGAGCGTTTTCCTTGTTGCCCAATTGAGAGCGGCTTTCTGTATTTTCAATCACGATGCCTGTGGGCGCGTGGTGCAAACGGACACCGGTTTCCACCTTGTTGACGTTCTGACCACCAGCACCCGATGAACGGAAAGTATCCCAGGTGATATCAGAGTCCTTGATCTCGATCTCGATGCTGTCGTCCACCAAGGGTACCACAAACACGGAGGCGAAGGAGGTCATTCGTTTGCCTTGAGCATTGTAGGGAGACACCCTGACCAAACGGTGAACCCCGTTTTCGGACTTGAGGTAGCCGAAAGCGTAATCACCTTCAACGGTCATGGTCACCGTCTTAATGCCGGCCTCATCCCCATCCTGAATATTGGTGACGGTTACTTTGTAACCCTGGCGTTCACCCCAGCGAACATACATACGGTACAGCATGGACGCCCAGTCTTGACTTTCAGTGCCACCGGCCCCTGAATTAATCTTGAGCACAGCTCCTAGTTTGTCTTCTTCCAGTCTGAGCATGTTCTTGAGCTCCAACTGTTCAGTCAGGTGCAGGCTATGGGCATAAGCGGCATCCACCTCTTCTTCGGTGGCCACTTCTTCCTTGTAAAAATCAAAAGCCAGTTGTAGTTCTTCGTTGGCACGCACCAACTCATCATACGCTTCCAGCCAGGCTTTAATGCTCTTGACCTTGCGCATTTGGATTTCTGCGGCCTTATTGTCATCCCAAAATCCGGGGACCTGGGTGCGCAGTTCTTCTTCTTCCAGTTCGATCAGCTTCTGATCGACGTCAAAGATACCTCCTCAACGCGTGCTCGCGTTCCTGAACTTCTTTAATCTGTTCGGTCGTAATCATAAGTGAGACTTTATTTTTTTTAGCAGCGCAAAGGTAGTTAAATTATCGGTACATCGCTTCGATGATAGAGGCATAATGCTCGGCAATCACTTTGCGGCGCATCTTCAGTGTGTTGGTCAACTCCCCATTTTCCATACTGAACGGGGTGGCCAACAGTGTAAAACGGCGTACTTGTTCATACGTAGCCATGTGTTTCTGGGCTACCCGGATGCGGGTTTCAAAGTGGGCCAGCAGGCGTTCATCGGTCAACCAGTCGGCACCCTTGTCTTGCTTTAAGCCTAGGGAGTTGGCCAGCATCTTTAATTCAGCCTGATTGGGCACAATCAAGGCAGTCACATAGGGCCTGTCGTCTCCTATGATGGCGGCCATATCAATAGCCGGGTCTGACGTGAGCGCCATTTCCAACTGTTGAGGCGCCACGTATTTGCCGTTGGCCGTTTTGAAAAGATCCTTTATGCGCTCAATCACAACCAACTCACCTTTGTCGGTGAAGGCTCCTGCATCACCGGTACGGAAAAAGCCGTCAGGAGTGAAGGCTGCCGCTGTTTCCTCCGGTTTGTTGTAGTAGCCGGGAGTGATGGTCTTACCCTTGAGTTGAATTTCACGGTTCTCCCCTATCCGTACCTGCAGTCCGTCGATTACCGAACCCACCGTGGCCATGTCGTAGTGAAGGTTGCCAAACACCGATACGGTAGCCGTACTCTCGGTTAATCCATACCCATGCACGGTGGGAATACCCATGCTGCGGAAAAAACGGCACAGGTCTTCAGAAAAAGCGGCACCGCCCACCGGAAAAAAGACACCTCTGTCCAGGCCGACCCTGCGTTCGATCACCTTGAACAACGTGTGTTTGTACAAAGTATACCCGATGATGGTCCAAAATGGCGGCCTTAAGCCGTTGCGCTTGTAATCCAGGTGGTAACGCTTGCCTACCTGCAAAGCCCTGTTGAAGTACACCGTGACAAGGGGTGGCATATTGCCTACCGTTTGTAAAATACCCGCATGCACCTTTTCCCAAAAACGGGGCACACTACACATCACCGTTGGCCTGACTTCCTTGAGCACCTCCTGTATTTCCATGGGGTGTTCGTTGATGTCAATGCGAAAGCCCCTGGCCAGACAGTAAAGATCCCAGGCTTTCTCAAAAATATGGGTCATGGGCAGGAAACATAGCGACACTTCATCGTCAGACAAGTGTTTCAACCGGAGATGGTTGGTTCGAAGTGCTTCCTGATACATAGCGTGTGTGATCAGCACCCCTTTGGGCTCGCCACTGGTTCCCGAGGTGTACAGGATATTAGCCAAATCAGTAGAACTGGCCTGAGCCCGACGCCCGGCCACTTCATCTTCCAATTGGCTATCGTACCCTTGTTGAAGAAAGTCCTTGAAATACAGCGTTTGTTCATCCGACATAGCCAGCCGCACGCCCGTATCGAAGGCTATAAGTTGAGTCAGCCCACAGCCTAGCCCCATGGCCTCTATGGCCCTGTCGTACTGGTATTGACCGCCTACAAACAAAAGGTTGACCCCTGCATCCTTCAAGATATACTTAATCTGAGCCGTTGTACTGGTCGCATACAGGGGCACCCCCACGGCTCTGAGACTGTACAGCGCAAAATCGACCACGAGGCATTCAGCCCTGTTTGGGGAAAACAGGCCTACCCTGTCGCCAACCTTTATTCCCATGCCGGCCAAGGCTACGGCCGCTCGTCTCACATCAGCGTCAAACGCCAACCAACTAACCTCCATCCAGCGTTTCTCCACCGGATCCTTATACCGCAACGCGGCCTTGTGTCCCAGGCGCCAGGCTTGTTCCGGCACCAGATTGGCGAAATGGGTTTGATTCATACCAAGTTGCTCAATGCTTCATAAAGCGAATATACACATTCTTCATCAAGTATCCCCTTTTGTCCCTATCTTTGCAGCTATAAGCACTTTTGCCCATGTACGACCATTATTACAGGGAAGCCGTTGAGTTGCTCAAGCACCTCATCACCCTGCCTGCCCCCAGCCGTTCCGAAAACGCCAGAGCCGATTACCTGACCAGCTGGCTAACAGCTAAAGGACTGACCGTCAACCGCGAGATTAACAACCTATGGTGCGTAGCACCCGGTTACGATGCTGCCCGTCCCACCTTGTTGCTCAATTCGCACATCGATACGGTAAAGCCAGTGGATGGTTGGAGCCGGGATCCCTTCACCCCTGAGGTAATCGACGGGCGCTTGTACGGGCTGGGCAGCAATGATGCAGGTGCCAGCTTATGCTCCTTGATACAAGTGTTCCGCATTCTGAGCACCATGCACCTGTCGTACAACCTGGTGTTGGGGCTGTCAGCCGAAGAAGAAATCACCGGCAAGCAAGGGATAGAAGCCTTATTGCCAGTGCTGCCCCCCATTGACTTAGGTCTGGTAGGCGAACCCACCAACATGCACCCGGCCGTCGCCGAGAAAGGGCTGATGGTCCTGGACTGCACTACCCACGGAAAGGCCGGTCATGCAGCCAGACAAGAAGGAGACAATGCCATTTACAAGGCACTGAAAGACATTGAATGGTTCAGGGATTACACTTTTCCTCAGTATTCCAATTTCCTGGGACCGGTAAAAATGACGGTGACACAAATCAACGCAGGTACCCAACATAACGTAGTGCCAGACACCTGCCAATTTGTGGTTGATGTGCGCATAAATGAATTCTATACACCGGAAGCCATCGCCGCTACCATCACCCAATCGGTGGGATGCACGGTTAAACCCCGATCGTTCCGCCTGCGGTCCTCCCACATTGACATGGGGCACCCCGTGATTCAAGCCTGTCAAGCCGCAGGCAGGGTGCCATACGGATCGCCGACCCTCTCCGACCAGGCCAGAATGCCTTTCACCACCTTCAAGATGGGGCCTGGTGAGTCCGCCCGTTCGCACACGGCAGACGAATACATCGTATTGAACGAAATCAAGGAAGCCATTGGGCTGTACGTCAATATCCTCGACGGCTTGACCTTCACCAAAGATCAGCCAACAAAATAACGGGAAGTCGTTGTTCGCGAGCGATCCGTATTATTTGTGGATCCAAAGTTCAGGATTGAGCCGCTGTGTGTCTTTCCACAATTGGAAATGCAGGATGGTCTGATTGCCTTGAGCCTCATCGATGAAGATCTTACCCAGGCTTTGGCCTGTTTTCACTTTATCACCTGCTTTTACGTGGATGGACTCCAGATTGGCGTATACGCTCAGGTAATTACCATGACGGACAATGACAGAATTATTGAAGCCGGGTAAGGCAAACACCTTGCTGACAACACCGTTGTAAATGGCCAACGCTTCAGCACCTGCACCGGTCTTGATGTCTATGCCTTTGCTGCTGTTCTGCACATGTTTGAGCTCGTGAAACTTCTGTTCCCCGTAATGCACCACAATAACACCAGGCTTCGACAGCGGATAAGGTAGTTGGCCCTGAAGCTTCCCAAAATCACCCGACAACTTTTTCTCGGCCTCTGTCATGGCATAGCCCCCTTTGACAGCGGCGGTGCGGTTCTTATCCTTGGCAGCAGCGGCAGCGGCCTTTCTAGCCTCTTCTGCAATGATGTTCTCGATCTGTCGGTTCAGTTGGTCTGCCAACTTTTTCTGACGCTGCATTTCGGCCGTCAACGATTTTTCCTGCTTTTTCAACGTTGATACCAAGGCGTCTTTTTGCTTTTTTTCCCGCGCCAGGATGGTCGTTTCCTGAACCTCTTTGCGCTTGACAGCCTCTTTTTCACGGTATGCCCTTTCCAACGCCAACCGCTTCTCATTCAATTCAGCCTGTTTGCGGGTGATCTCTACCGCTTGTACTTTCTGAAAGTCTGCGTATTCACTCAGGTATCGCATACGTCTGGTCATTTGAGCCAGGTCGCTCGACGAGAGCAAAAACATCCAGCGATCTTCCGATTTATTGCGTTTCGACATCAACCGCAAAGACCTGGCGTATCCATCCTTCTTGATGCTGAGACGTCTGCTCTGCTCTTCGTAGGCAGCCTTGGTTTCTGACACCTCACCGTCCAACGTCCTTAACTCTTTGTTCAGAACGTTCAGAAAAGACTCCCTGGCCTTGATCTGGTCGTTGAGTACGTTGAGTTTGATCAAGGTATTCTTGGTCGTCGTCTTGGTTTTGTTCAATTCCCTTGAAGCGGTTTCTATCCGCTCTAACGCAGCCTTGCGCTTTTGCTCAAGGTCAGTGAGTCGTTTGCTGGTTTGGGCACTCAGGCCTGATGCCAGCAGACAGGCCAACAAGGCAAGCAGAAAGGGTCTCATAACATGTCTTGAAAACGTTTGATCAATTCTTGTAGGGTTACCTTACGGTACTTACCGGAGATAGGAAACGACATATCCGTTGCTGTATTAAACGTCGGCTTCTGATACGTCACCTTGAGACGCAACGTTTTATTTCCACCCAGCACCTGCATATCCAATCGATTGGGGAACTCAATATCCTTGTACTCATTGAAATCCTTGTAATCAACATAGACAAAAAGGGAGGAATCACCCGTAGCCATGTTCAAATGGTTGTATTGCTGATCATCGTTCAACACATAGGTCAAGGCATAGTCGCGTTGCTGCAGGCTCAAGTTGGTGCTCTCCTTGCTCTTCACCCAGGTGAAACGCTTCATATCTTTATCAGAGGGTTTGTCGTCACCAGGGATAAAAATACGATTCATCAACACATCCTCCATCATGTTGTACAAATTGTACGCAGAGAAAGGCAGTTTGGACAAGCTCTCAGCAGCGTATATCTGATGCATACGGCTGACCACCACCAAACTATCAGGGCGAATCAGGCAGCGGGCAATTTCAATACCGGCAAAAGGCTGTAATGACAAAATCATACAACTATCTGTACTCAGTTTGATGGCCCCTTTCATACTGGTGCTGATGCCTTCCCTGGATGAGAACCAAAAATCAACCTTGGAGTTAAGTTGGCGTATAACAGGCTTTTCCACCAACAAACCCTTAAGCACATCCATATCCTGGCGGCTGGGCTTGGTCACCACCTGCTTGGAAGAACGACAGCCTGTAGTCAACAAGACCAGTAAAAGAGCAAAAGTTCCCAACAGGGATAGGGTGTGGTGGAAAGATGTGTTCTTCATGTCTATATGTCCTTTATGTAATTAGTCAATATATTGGCCCGTCTCCACTTTTTGGAGCAAGGCATCGTTGGGGTTTTCCAATTGAGCCGCTTTTTTCCACTGGATTCTGGCACCGTCCAAGTCGCCGTTAAACCAAAGGATGTCGCCATAATGCTCAAGCAATTCTGTTCCAGGCTCGGATTCATATTCAAGTGCCCTTTCAATGTAGATCCTGGCCAAACTGAACTGCCCTTGTTTGAAGAAGACCCAGGCGAAGGTATCCAGGTAAGTAGCGTTGCGCGGCTCAGCATCGAAGGCCTTGCGAGCCATACGCTCAGCTTTGGACAAATCCTTGCCCGACAAGGCGAGGTAGTAAGCGTAATTGTTCAACACCAACACATTACCCGCAAAAGCAGCCAAGGCCTTTTCGTAAAAGTCAAACGCAGCCAGGGTGTCGCCTTGCAATAGGTACGTGTCTCCCGTCAGTCCATACAGCCTGGACACAAAGCCTTTGTCTGCCGGATCGGCAACTTCGATGGCCTTTTCATACGCTTCTATGGCCGCCTTACTCTTGGCGGGATCGGGCTTTCCTGACGGCTGTTCGGCGCTCCAACTCAACCCATAGTAAAACCAAAACAGGGCTTCATTTGGGAAATAGGTGAGTGCCTCCTGACAGATGTCACGGATAACCTCCTGATTATCGGCTTCCAGATTAAGTTCCAGGTAATTGCGCCAGGCCTTGAGTTGATTGGGATTCAAATCAAGCACGGTGCGTAACTCGTCCTTGGCTTCCTGCTTACGCCCCCTTTCGAGTAACCACTGTACGTACAGTTCACGAATTTGGTAGTCGGTGGGGTGTTGTTCCAATAACTGGTTGAAGTAACCCATTACCGTGGTGCTGTCCAATTCTCCCTGCAACGAACGGACCAAAAGCGGGGTGAGTATTTCCAATTTGGTGGGCACCTCCGTGTCAGGATTGGCCAAAGCCAGCAGCAACTGATCGGATGCTGCCATCGTATCGCCGATGGCGTTGTAGTAATCGGCCAACGATAAAGCGATGCCAGGGTTGGACGGATCCACCCGTTTGGCTTCCATGTAGACCGGAAACGCTTTTTTTGGCTGCCCGAGATCCATCCAGGCATCACCGAGCAGCAGCACAAAATCGGCATCGTAAGGGAACTCATCCTTCAAGGACTCGATTTCCTTGATGGCTTTCTTGGGTTGTCCCATGGCTTTGTAAGCCTTATATTTTTCGAAGGAGACGGCTTCGTTTTTACCAATGAGTCGTTCCACTTTATCGAGGATGGTCAAAGCCCCTTTATAATCTTCGGTTTTGGCAAGCATTCCCGCCAACTGATAAAGCAAATTTTCATCGTCTGGTCTGGTCTGCAACAGATTTTCATACAGCACGATGGCATCGTTCACTTTGTTGGCCGCCAGGTAGAGATTGGCCAAACCGAACGCGTACCATTCGTTGGCGGGCTCCAGCTTGTGAGCCTTTCCCATGGCTTCCATAGCCTGTTCCACCTGGTTCAGACTCCGGTAAAAAGAGGATAATTCGTACCATGGCTGGGGATCCAGCGAGTCGATCAGTGTACAGTGCTGAAACAGTTCAAACGCTTCCGCGTACCGTTCCTGGTACTTAAAGTTGATGGCTTGTTGCAAGTAATAATCGAAGGCCTGCCTGTCCTGTTCACTTAGGGCTGGACGTACCGCCGGGGTGGTTGCTTCAACCACGGTTTTACGGCTCTTCCTGGCTGCCTCCACGGGGAAGAGCATCAGCAAAGCCAGTCCGATCATTACCCAGCGTTTCATGCTGCCTTAGTGTTTGCCTGTATGTCCGAAACCTCCGGCCCCCCTTTCGGTTTCATCAAGGGTGTCAACCTGTTCCCAGGTAGCTTGTGCATGGGCGGCCACCACCATCTGACAGATGCGTTCGCCATCTTCAATCAGGAAGGGTTCAGCAGAAAGGTTGATCAGTATGACCCCAATCTCTCCCCGGTAGTCAGCATCGATGGTACCAGGTGTATTCAACACTGTGATGCCTTTCTTTATAGCCAATCCACTCCTGGGTCTGATCTGCGCCTCGAAGCCCGGAGGTAGGGCGATATACAGACCGGTGGGCACCAAGGCCCTTTCAAGGGGTTTGAGCAACAAGGGTTCATCCAGGTTGGCCCTCAGGTCCATGCCTGCTGACAAAGGTGTGGCGTAGGCTGGCAGTGGGTGCTTGGAACGGTTGACAATGGCAATCTTCATACAGGTATTTTTTCGAGTACAATGGGCAAAAGTACGAAAAAACGGTGAAAGGCTTACCTACACCGATTATTTACATTTTTTTTAGGCTTGAATTCCTTACCTTTGTCACCAGCTAAAAAAAAGCCCTTATGAAACAGCCTTGGTTTGCCCTGATACTGAGCCTACTGACAGCGACCACTTTGGTCTCGTGCCTCAACGATACCGATGACGAAACCTGGCGCGACAACAACCTTGCCTTTATGAAGAAGGTGGCTCAAAGGGATAACATCCATACCATCGGTGACTCCGTGAATGGCCAGACAGGCATTTACTACGAAGTACTTGCCTCGGGTGACCAACAATCACCCAGTCCCATCATCGGCGACCTGGTCGTCGTGGATTACGCCGGCTGGTTGTACAACGACTCTACAGCGTTTGAAACGGGCAACAACTACACCGCCAGGGTAGGTTCTAGCGTCATCGATGGCTGGAGCCTGGCCTTACAACACATGCATGTGGGCGATCACTGGCGTGTGTATATCCCCTACTACCTGGCCTACGGCAGCACAAAGTACAACAGCATCCCCGCCTATTCAGCGTTGATTTTCACCATCCGACTGAAAGAAATCAGCACAGAAGATTAATCGGACGGCTGTCAGCATTTGCACCACCACCACCCTATC
>JAAYBL010000261.1 GCA_012718945.1 Bacteroidales bacterium | reverse complement strand
TGGTGTTTCTTTTCCTGGCCGTCAAGTACAATTTTTCACCCATGCTGTTGATTCCAATCGGTTTTGGTATACTGGTTGGAAACATACCCTTCAAAGAAGTCGGTCTGGAGATTGGCATCTACGAAGAAGGTTCAGTTTTGAACATCTTGTACCAAGGTGTGGTGAAAGGATGGTATCCACCGCTGATCTTCCTGGGTATTGGGGCTATGACTGACTTTTCGGCCTTGATATCCAATCCCAAGTTGATTCTCGTCGGGGCTGCTGCTCAGTTTGGTATTTTCGGTGCGTATGCTATTGCGCTCCAATTGGGATTTGATCCTCAACAGGCTGCTGCCATCGGTATCATCGGTGGTGCAGACGGTCCTACGGCCATTTTCCTCTCCTCCAAGCTGGCCCCCAACTTGATGGGTGCAGTGGCTGTGTCAGCCTACTCGTACATGGCTTTGGTGCCTGTGATTCAACCTCCTGTCATGCGCTTGCTGACAACGAAGAAGGAACGGGTTATCCGCATGAAAACGCCACGCGTTGTTTCTCAAACCGAAAAAATCATTTTCCCGATTGCCGGTTTGTTGCTTACCGCATTTGTAGTCCCATCCGGTCTTCCTTTGTTAGGCCTGTTGTTCTTTGGTAATCTGTTGAAAGAAAGTGGCGTGACCCGTCGTTTGGCTGAAACAGCCCGCGGTCCGCTGATTGACACCATCACCATTTTGTTGGGTCTGACCGTGGGTGCTTCCACCCAGGCTACTCAATTCCTGACGATGTCCTCAGTCAAGATTTTTGGAATTGGAGCCCTGTCTTTCATTATAGCCACAGCTTCCGGCGTTTTGTTTGTCAAGTTCTTCAACCTCTTTTTGTCGAAAGAAAACAAGATCAATCCGCTTATTGGAAATGCTGGTGTATCGGCTGTGCCTGATTCTGCCCGTAACTCTGAAAAAGTGGGTTTGTCCTATGATCCCAAGAACCACTTGCTCATGCATGCCATGGGTCCCAACGTGGCTGGTGTGATTGGATCGGCTGTTGCCGCTGGTATCCTGCTCGGCTTCCTGGGTTGATGACGCTCTCAACATTGGCTTGATTCCTTGCATTGGCAGGGAATAACCTAAATAGTAAAGGCCTCCGGTTCCTTATGGAATCGGAGGTTTTTTATTGCTTCTCTTTTGACCCCGCTCCCTTTAGAGCGGGAATCTCTTCATGCTTCGATTCCGCTCCCCTTTGGGCGGAAATCTCATTGCTCTTCGATACCGCTCCCCTTAGGCGGAATTGGGTATTGTCTCCGACACCCGTTCCTCAGGGCTGGCGTCCCCTAGACAGCGGCGCCGATCGTTCTTCTCAAGTGACTTCACGAAGTCGGCCTTGCCGATGTCGAAGCGTTCGCCAGCCCTGAGGAACGGGTACTGGAGACAATACCCAGCTCCGTTAGTGGAGCGGTATCGAAGGGAAAAAAGATAAAACTAATCCCGTCAAGGAAAGCGATATCGAAGCCTGTTTTATGTTGCATAACATGTTTGGGGTGGCCGAAATTCGCCCAAACTGTACTATTTTTGTCCTGTAGAACAGCATAGAACAGCACAGTTTACCGCCGACTGCCTGCCTCCCTAGCGTTAAACCTAACCGAATGGAAGTCAATTTTTTATCTAACACCACCAAGGTCAAGCAAATGGCTGAAGCCATTCGTATGGCGATTTCTCAGGGTGAATTTAAGGAAGGGGAAATGTTGCCTTCCATCAACCAAATCAGTGCCCGATACAATGTGGCCAGGGATACGGCATTTAAAGCCTTTCAGGAGTTAAAGGCCTCAGGGGTAATTGAATCAGCGCCGACCAAGGGTTATTACGTGGCGTCTTCGGTCAATAATGTCATGGTGATGCTTGATATCTTCAGCCCCTACAAAAACGATTTGTACAATGCGCTGACAAGAAACATAAGCCCCAACAATCGGTTGGACCTCTACTTCCATCATTACAACGAAGATCATTTTAATACGGTTATCAAAAACAGCGTTGGCCGGTACAACAAGTACTTGGTGATGAACCTGTATAACGATCAGTTCTCGGAAGTGTTGAATCTGATTGACAAGAATAAAGTGCTGCTTCTGGACTTTGGTAAGTTTGAGAAGAGCGGTTACGCGTATGTATGTCAAGGTTTTGACACCACTCTCTATGATTGCCTCAAGTCAGCTGCCCACCTGTTCAAAAAGTACAGGAAACTAAATTTTATATTTCCTGCGAACTCCGAGCATCCCAGAGGGGGAATTCACTATTTCCACCAGTTTTGTGCGGAAAACAATTTGAGAAGTGAACTGAAGGAACAATCGGTTCTTGAAAACGATATTGTTCCAGGGGAGGCCTATCTGATTGTTTCGCACGCCGACCTGATTGAAGCCATCAAAATCTGTCGAACGAAAGGCCTGAAACTTGGAGAAGATGTTGGTATTGTCACCTTCAATGATGCCCCCATGCTAGAGATTATTGACAACGGCATCACCACCATTTCGACCGATTTCAAACAAATGGGCGTTCAAGCCGCCCGCTTTATCAACCACAACGAACGGGTTCAATTGTACATCCCGACTCGTCTGATTATTAGAGGATCCTTATGAGCACACCCACCGCATCTTTCAGGGGCATTATACCCCCTATGATTACACCACTTTTGTACAAAAATCAGTTGGACGTCGAAGGACTGGAACGATTGGTTGAACACATGCTGGGGGGTGGCATACATGGCTTGTTTATTCTGGGCACCACTGGAGAGGCCCCAAGTTTGAGCTATGCTTTGCGCTACGAATTGGTGGAGCGGGTATGCCGTCAGGTGGCCGGTCGGATACCTGTCCTGGTGGGCGTGACCGATACCTCCCTGACAGAAAGCCTTCGGTTGGCAGAAAAAGCCCAAAAAGAGGGCGCTGCTGCTGTTGTTTCTGCACCACCTTATTATTATGCCCCTTCGCAGCAGGAACTCATCGAATACTACGAAGACCTGGCCGACCATATGCCCCTTCCGGTCTTTTTGTACAATATGCCCTCTCATGTAAAAGTATCGTTTGAGCCGGATACTGTAAAGGCCATTGCTCAACACCCCAATGTGATTGGTCTCAAGGATAGTTCAGGGGCTATGGTCTATTTTCATACCCTGATCCAAACCATTAAAAAAGAGAATCCTTCGTTCTCCTTGTTGGTGGGGCCGGAGGAATTGACGGCAGAAGCCGTTCTTTTCGGAGCCGATGGTGGCGTGAACGGTGGTGCCAACATGTTTCCTCGGTTGTATACCGACCTGTACGAAGCGGCTGTTCGTCGTGACATCGATGCCATCCTGCCATTGCAAGAGAGGGTTATGTACATCAGTAACACCATCTACAAGGTAGGCCGATACGGCTCCAGTTATCTGAAAGGGCTTAAGTGCACCTGTTCCCTGTTGGGCATTTGCTCCGACTTTATGGCCTCGCCTTACCACCGTTTCCGTAAAGAGGAAAGGGATAAGGTCAGAGCCGTGCTTGAATCTATGGATATTCCTGTTGTTAATCCCTAAAATTACCTTCATGACCAACCGTTTTGCCACTACACTGGTCCTTGCCTTCAGTGCATTCACCTTGTTTGCACAGTATCCCACGATAACACCCGACGTGCAACGCCAGGCAGACTCCTTGATGACGACTTTCCGTCAAGCCTCCGATGCAGCCTGGGCTCAAGCCCTCCCCATCGTAGAGGCCGAAGCCTTAAAAGGCAGACCCTATGTACCCTGGGCGCATCGTCCCTACGATTTGTTACAATGTGCCATCCCCGCTTTTCCCGGTGCTGAAGGAGGAGGCGCGTATACTCCAGGTGGACGTGGGGGCAAAGTGTTGGTCGTGACCAGCCTTGAGGACAGTGGCCCCGGCACTTTGCGCTGGGCCTGTGAACAGGGTGGTGCCCGCATCGTGGTGTTCAACGTGGCCGGCATCATCCGCCTGAAGACACCCATCTCTGTCAGAGCCCCTTACATTACCATCGCTGGACAGACGGCTCCTGGTGACGGTGTCTGCGTGGCCGGTGAAAGCTTTTGGGTAGACACGCACGATGTAATTGTACGCCACATGCGTTTCCGTCGTGGTGAGACCTGGGTTGGACGCCGTGACGACAGCTTTGGAGGCAATCCCATTGGCAACATCATGCTTGACCATATCTCAGCCAGCTGGGGATTGGATGAAAACATTTCCTTCTACCGCCATATGTACGAAGATGGAACAGGGAGCACGGCGGCTAAACTGCCGACTGTCAACGTCACTATCCAAAACTCCATCTCCTCTGAGGCCCTGGATACCTGGAACCATTCCTTTGGCAGCACCATCGGTGGGGAAAACGCCACCTTCATGCGCAACCTCTGGGCCAACAACACTGGACGCAATCCATCCAACGGCTGGTATGGTGTGTTCAACTTCGTCAACAACGTTGTTTTCAACTGGACCCACCGCACCATGGACGGGGGGGATTACCGAGCCATGTACAACATCATCAATAATTACTACAAACCAGGTCCCGCCACACCAACCAAGGGCCCCATTTCCCACCGCATCGTCAAGCCCGAATCAGGCCGTAGCAAGTTGTCTTACAAGGTGTATGGCAGGGTTTATGCAGATGGCAACATCATGGAAGGTTTTCCTGAGATTACCGCCGACAACTGGAAGGGTGGGGTGCAGGTAGAAGACCAGGCCGACTGCGGAGCCTACACGGACGCCATGCGTTCACACAGGCCCTTTGCCATGCCCACGTTCCCCATCATGAATGCAGGAGAGGCTTTTGACTTTGTCTTGGCCAACGCCGGTGCCACCTGGCCCAAACGGGATGCTGTGGATATCAGGGTAACCAACACGGTCAGAACCGGAGCCATCAATCCGTTGAAGAATGTCAACACAGACCAGGTGCCCGTGTTCAAATACAGACGCGCCGCCGTGGATTCCTACAAGATTGGTGTCATCACCGACATCAGCCAGGTGGGTGGCTATCCCGAGTACAAGGGCAAACCCCGCAAGGACAGTGATGGTGACGGCATGCCCGATAGCTGGGAACGCCGGTTCGGACTTGATCCCAAAGATCCATCGGATGCTACGAAAGACTGTAACGGTGACGGCTACACCAATATTGAGAAATACATCAACGGCATGGATCCCACCGTCAACATTGATTGGGCTGATCCAGCCAACAACCACGACACGTTGGCGAAGAAAAAAGGAGATCTGGCCAACTAAATCCAATGCCCGTTTAGACTATGATGCACCACTTTCGATATGCCGTTCTTGTCTTGCTTTGCACGTTGACCTGGCCACTTTTCGGACAGGATGATTACCACACCGTATTGACCAACAGGGCGAGCAAGATTGTTGCTACCTTGGGATTGCAAGATACGGCACTGATCAACACCGTCACCACCACCTTGGTTGACCAGTACAAAGCCTTGGGTGTGGTGCACGACACGCATGAGGCCGCCGTGAAACAACTCAACGCCTCAACCCCTGCAGGCCTTTCCAGAGACAGTCTCAACCGTCAACTGGAGCAAGCCCGCGATGCGGCACTTTATCCACTCCATGCTGCCTTTGTTGCGCGCTTGCAGGCCTTGCTAACACCTGAACAGGTCGATGCTGTTAAAAACGGCATGACCTACAATGTACTCAATGTCACTTATAAAGCTCAACTGGACATGATACCGACGTTGACCGGAGAAGAAAAACAACAGATTCTGATCTGGTTACTGGAAGCCCGAGAGTTGGCTATGGATGCCTCCTCTTCCAAGTCTAAGCATGCCTGGTTTGGGAAATATAAGGGACGCATCAATAACTACCTTTCCGCCAGAGGCTATGACCTCACAAAAGAACGGGAAGCCTGGAACGAACGCCAGAAAGCGGCCAACGGAAATTGATTGGAACAGTAAAAAAGAAAACCATGGACAAGCAGATCACAGCGATTCGAAAGCAGACAAGCGCTTTCATGCCGTTACTGTGCATGACTGTGATGCTTTTGTCAACCCTGTCGCCATTGTCAGCTCAAAAGACGGCCAAACCACAGCCCCCCATTCGTTTGGAGGCAGGTCGCTTGGTGTATACCCCCGATGAGTTGGGTAACCGGGTGCCCGATTTTTCCTATTGCGGTTACGAGCAATCCGAGTTGCCCATCCCAACCGTTAAGGCCGTATTGGCCGTGCCCCATCGTAAGGGCGACAATACTGCCCGACTCCAGGCTGCCATCGACTATGTCTCCACCCTTGTCCCCGATGCCGATGGTTTTAAGGGCGCCATACAACTAGAAGCTGGTACCTACGAGGTAAATGGCAGCCTGATACTGCATACTGATGGTGTTGTGTTGCGTGGCGAAGGTTTACAGGGAGGTGGTACGACGTTGCTGGGTACCGGGCAGGACAGGGCCACCCTCATTATGATTGCCGGTAAAGACGACAGGCAAGAAAGCGACCCCGTTGAGCTAGTAGACAACTACGTGCCCGTCAATAGTTTGCAACTCACAGTTAAGAATGGATCGTTCAAGGTTGGTGACAAGATTATTATCCGACGCCAGGACAGCGATGCCTGGATAGCCAGCTTGGGAACGGCTCATTTCGGAGGCGGCAATACCACCCTCGGTTGGAAGCCTGGCAATCAAATCCTTTGTTGGGAACGGACCCTCACTGCCGTTGTCGGTAACACGCTCACGCTTGATGCCCCTTTGACCAACGCTTTAGACCCACAATACGGATCGACCACTGTTTCCAAACTGACCTGGCCAGGACGCATCAATCGTTGTGGGGTGGAAAACCTTTACCTGGCCTCTACCGTAGATCCGGACAATGCCAAGGATGAAAACCACCGTTGGAATGCCGTCAGTCTTGAAAACTGTGAACACTGCTGGGTGCGCCGCCTCAAGGTCAGCCGTTTTGCCGGTTCCGCTGTGCACGCCCTGGAAACGGCCAGGCAAGTCACTGTCGAAGACATCATTTCCCTGGATCCCGTATCCGAAATCGGTGGGTATCGCCGTTACACCTTTTATAATGAGGGGCAACTCAATCTTTTCCAACGCCTGTACGCCGAACTTGGCTACCACGATTTTGCCACCGGCCACCTCACTTCAGGCCCGAACGCCTTTGTACAATGTCTGTCAGTGGGGGCCCATAGTTTCAGTGGCACCCTTGGTTCCTGGGCCAACGGTCTGCTGTTCGACGTGGTTCAGGTGGATGGTCAGGCCTTACGTTATGCCAATCTAGGCCAGGATGGGCAGGGTGCCGGATGGTCGGCGGCCAACTCCGTCTTCTGGCAATGCGCCGCCTCCGTGGTGGAATGCCCTCAACCGCCAACAGCCCAGAACTGGGCCTTCGGTACCTGGGGCCAGTTTAAAGGCGATGGTTCCTGGACCGAGTCTGACAGCCATGTGCAACCCCGCAGTCTCTATTATGCTCAGTTGAACGAGCGACTGGGCCGTAAACCCTACGACCCCTGGTTGATACCGGTGGCTGGTGAACCCTCCAGTAGCCCCACCTACGAAGTGGCCGCGCAGCAATCGGAAGCGGCGAAAACAGTGGCCATGACTCTGGACCGATGGATTGTTCAGCAACTAGCTTCAAATCCCTTGCCCACGACAACAGCCAAACTGCCCAGCGTGGACGACCTCAAGCCGAAGTTGACCCCCAAACAACCCGAAGTACAACCCGTCAGCCTGCTTAATGGCTGGTTGGTCAGTGGTGATAAAATCCTCACTGGCAAACGTCAGAAAGTGACCTGGTGGAGTGGCAACACCAAAGCCCGCTACCTGGCCAATGCCCAACCTCACATAACCCGTTTCGTACCCGGACGGACGGGCACTGGCCTGACCGACGATCTAGCTGTGATGACCGATCAACTCAAACAACAAGGAGTGGTAGCTCTTAATCATAACTACGGTCTTTGGTACGAACGCCGTCGGGATGACCACCAACGGGTACGTCGCATGGATGGGGATGTTTGGGTTCCCTTCTACGAACAACCTTTTGCCAGAAGCGGGCAGGGGAGAGCCTACGACGGTTTGAGCCGCTACGATCTGACCAAATGGAATACCTGGTATTGGTTACGGCTCAAGACCTACGCCGACCTGGGCGAACAAAAAGGGCTCCTGCTTTTCCATCAGCACTATTTCCAGCACAATATCCTGGAAGCCGGCGCCCACTGGACGGATTGTCCCTGGCGAACGGCCAACAACATCAACGACACCCCCTTCCCTGAACCTGTCAACTACGCCGGTGACAAGCGGGTGTTCATGGCCGAACAATTCTACGACCTGACAGACCCGGCCTACAGGGCTCTCCACAAAAACTACATCAAGCAGTGTCTGAACGCTTTCAGGAACAACAGCAACGTGGTGCATTTCGTGAGCGCTGAATACACGGGGCCCCTGTCGTTTGTCCAATTCTGGTTGGATGTCATCGCCGAATGGGAGCGGGAAACCGGTCGTCAAGCCCTTGTAGCCCTCAGTGTAACCAAAGATGTGCAGGATGCCATCCTGGCCGATCCGGTTAGATCGGCGCTGATTGATATCATCGATACCAACTATTGGCGCTACATGACTGGAGGTCAATTGTACGCTCCTCAAGGTGGCCAGCACCTGGCCCCTCGTCAGCACGAACGCCTCAGAAACAAAGGCCAGGTTTCCCAAGGAGGCAACCAACCTTCGGTACAGGCTGCTTTAATGACGGATAAACAGGACCTGGAATACTGGACCGTGCGCGATTACAAACAAGCCTTCCCTGATAAAGCCGTAGTCTACGCTTCAGAAGAAGCTTCAGTTGGCTGGCCTGCTTTCATGGCCGGCGCATCCTTGTGCAACCTGCCTGCCGGTTTACCCGACGAATTTTTGAAAACGGCTGTTTCCCTGAAACCGGTAGATCCAGCTCTGACATCCGACTATTGGCTCTTGGCCGACAAGGAAACCGGATACATTGCCTATGTGAAGCGTGGCTCAACCCTAAAACTCAACCTGAAGGGCGTATTAGGCTCCTTCAAGGCCCAATGGTTGGACGCCAGGACAGGCATCCGTACAGGCTCTGTCTTTAGAGTGAACGGCGGCGGTGAGCGGGTATTGAAGGTCCCGGCTCATACCTTTGCCGTATTATGGTTAACCCGTTGATATGCCTAAAATGCAATCTCTACATAGCAAAAAATACCTTTTGAAATTGGACTGGCGGTATCGGTGCAGCCTGATGTTTCTGTTGGTGCTGTCGTTGACAGCCTGCGGCCACAAACGCGATGTCTACCTGTTTACCTCCTTTCACGAACCGGCCACGGCTGGTCTTAGGATGTTGTATAGCTACAACGGCTACGAGTGGCACGACCTGGATACCGTCTTGTTGAAACCTGCCGTCGGCACTCAACGTGTCATGCGCGACCCTTCGTTAGTTCAGGGCAAGGACGGCACTTACCACTTGGTTTGGACCTCGAGTTGGAAAGAAGATTACGGTTTCGGTTACGCCAGCTCCACCGACCTGGTGCATTGGTCTCCCCAGAAGCACATTGTTGTGATGGCGCACGAGCCTACCACCGTCAATGTCTGGGCCCCCGAACTCTACTTTGATAAGGACGAGGATCGATTCATCATCGTTTGGGCATCCACGATACCATACCGATTCGAAAAAGGCATGGAAGAGGAAGGTAACAACCACCGCCTCTACTACGTGACCACCAAGGACTTCAACACATTTACGCCCACCGCCTTGTTTTACGATCCGGGCTACAGCGTGATTGACGCAACCATCGTTCGAAGAGGCCCTCAGGATTATGTGCTGGTATTCAAGGATAACACCAGACCCGTCAGGGCCCTCAAGGTCGCCTTTGGCAACAGCCCGCTGGGACCATGGACCAACGATTCAAAACCCTTCACTGGTTTCTTGACCGAAGGACCCACAGTGGTCAAGTTGGGCGCCAAGTGGCATATTTTCTACGATGACTACCAAAACCACGTCTACGATGGGGTAAACACCCTTGATTTTGAAAGCTTTGAATCCCTATCGGACGACATTCACTTTCCGGCTGGACATAAACACGGCACTGTGCTGACAGTCAATCGAAAGACCTTTAAAAAACTCATGCGTACCCTCGCGATAAAACCCGTTAAAGAACCCCGATGAACAGCCTGCAACGACACATCACCGGACTATGCCTCTGTTTTCTGACTGTGAGCCTGACGACACAGGGGCAAACAAGCAACGTACATTATACGGGCAGCACCCTTTCCGTCGTGGATGCTCACGATGGCCGACTGGAACCGGCTGTCGGGGTGCATAGCCGGCAGATCATGCGCGCCAACCGCGAACACCCCGACATGGCCGACGGCGTTGGTTGGACCTACAACCACGCCCCCATGATGGCCTATTGGAACCAGGCATTCTTTGTGGAATACCTCAGCAATCCTGTGGGGGAACACGAGCCGCCGGCTCAAACCTTGCTGGTCCGATCAGACGATCAGGGGAAGACCTGGTCTAAGCCGATGGTGCTTTTTCCACCGTACAAAGTGCCAGACGGAACGATGAAGGAAGGCTTGCCACATGTGGCCAAGGACTTGTATGCCGTGATGCATCAGCGGGTGGGTTTTTATTTATCGAGCACCAACCGCCTGTTTGCTTTGGGGTATTACGGTCTGGTACTGGCCCCCAAGGACGATCCCAACGATGGTAACGGCATTGGGCGGGTGATTCGAGAAATCAAGGCCGACGGTAGTTTCGGTCCCATTTATTTCCTCCGCTACAACCATGCGTACAACGCCCGCAACACCAGTTACCCCTTTTACCGCCAAAGCAAGGACAAAGGGCTGGTCAAGGTCTGTGAGGAAATTTTGGCCAATCCGCTCTATATGATGCAGATGGTGGAGGAATCCGACCGCAACGACCCGTTGATTCCCTTGAAAAAGAATTACAAGGCCTTTTCGTACTACCACTTGCCCGATGGCAAGGTCGTGGGCTTGTGGAAACACGCCTTGACCTCCATCAGCGCCGATGGGG
>JAAYBL010000033.1 GCA_012718945.1 Bacteroidales bacterium | reverse complement strand
TCGACATCGATGACGGCTTGAACCTGATCTGAGTACTCACTGTACGCTTTTGTCTGGTAGGGTGGGTAGGGTTGGTTGCGGGCTCCAAGCAGCGCAGCCATTTGACCGCCGGATGAGAAACCCATCAACGCCAGCTTGTTGGCGTCCCATCCATAGGTGAGGCTGTGGGCTCTGATCCAACGCAAGGCTGTTTTTACATCCTGCAGGCCGGCTGGGTAGAGGGCTTCCATGGAGAGCCTGTATTCGATGGAAACGGCTGCGTAACCCATCTGTGCCAGGGCTGCGGCCATATAATGATTCATTTCCTTGTTGCCTGAACGCCACCCTCCACCGTGTATCATGGCAATAACGGGTGGTAGGGGGGATAGTGGTTGCCTGGGCAGAAAAAGGTCTATATGAAGAGGCCTTCCGCTCAATGTATCAAACACTTCGTTGAATAAGTATACGACACTGTCCGAGGAGGGCATTCGCTCTGCTTTGGTGATGAATGGGTAATATTTAATTTGCTTTCGCCATTCGTTTTCAAGGGTATAGCTAGAGTCAACGGGTACAGTTGGAGGTGGCCAGGCGTGAACCGTTGTTGGCAGCCAGCCGGCAACGATGATAAGTAGCAGAATAGGTGATTTTCTCATGGTGTAGGTATTACCATGCAAAAATAAACAAGCTTTTTAATATACATAATTATCATCCATTAATAGGTGTTTATTGAATCATTTCACTACTTTTGCTGGACGATAACCAGATCTAACTACGTGGAAAAATTTACCATTCTATTTAGGGACTTTTTCAACCGTCTGATGAAAAAGTCTTTGAACAACAGGGCTATTGTTTTGGTTCTTGATTTGTGCATATGTGCCATCGGTTTTTTCTTTGCTGCCTCCATACAACGTTATACTTCAATATGGCCGTTGCCACCATCCAATCGTTTAATGATTGGGCTGTTTTTTTTGGCGACCTGCCTCCTGTCTTTTAGTATTTTCAAGTCGTTCAGGGGATTGATACGACACTCGAATATCAGGGAAATCTGGCGCATTTTTGTATCATTATTGTTGGCAGGTACGCTAACTTTTATTGTTTTGCGCGTGAACGGTATCCCCAAGGGCCCATCCACTTTTATGGTGCTTAATACGCTGCTGTTCTGCTTTTTCCTTATTCTGGCGTTTAGATTGTTCATTGTCTTTCTGTACAACAGGCTACGCAGTACCATGTACGGAAAGCGGAAAAGGACCATCATTTTTGGTATTGGACCTCATAGTTTAGCATTGGCCAACTGGATCAATCGTAGTTCACACAGCATCCACATTGTGCAGGGCTTTATAACCAGGGACAAGAATGCCAGAAAAACCCGTATACAGGATCTGCCCGTTTATTACCTCAACGGCGATAACCTGGATTGGTTTTTAAGCAAGTACGAGGTGACCACCATCCTGTTTCCCAGTTACCAAAGCGTTCGCAATGAACAGGCTTTTATTGCCACCTGTATGGACATGGGATTGTCAGTTTTGGTCTCACCACCCCTGGAAGGCATCGATACTTCGGGAACAACTCGGCTGCAAATGAAGCCCATACAACTTGAAGACTTGTTGGGGCGTGAGGAAATCAGGATAGATATGGATAGGATAGCCAAACAATCCTACGGTAAAACCATATTAATCACTGGTGCGGCCGGATCTATCGGTAGCGAATTGGTCCGTCAGCTGGCTCATTTCAAGCCTAAAATGCTGTTGCTGTTTGATATGGCAGAAACACCCCTGCACAACCTGCAGTTGGAGATGGAGAAAAACTTCCCCGATGTTTCGATTAAGCCAATTATTGGTGATGTACGCAGCGAGGCCAGAATTGATGGGGTTTTCAAGTTTTACAAACCGGAGATCGTTTACCATGCGGCGGCCTACAAGCACGTGCCCATGATGGAGGATAATCCATGTGAGGCGGTCCTGGTCAATCTTCTGGGAACAAGACGGGTCTGTGATGCAGCCGTACGCCACGGTGTGGATACGTTTGTGTTTATATCAACCGACAAGGCCGTTAAGCCTGCCTCAGTGGTGGGTGCTTCCAAGCGATTGGCTGAGTGGTACGTGCAATCTGTAGCCAACAAAATGACGGATAATACGACGGCCCGTATCTTAATTACCCGTTTTGGTAACGTGCTGGGATCGAGCGGTTCTGTCATCGCACGGTTTAGAAAACAGATTGAAGACGGTGGACCTGTCACAGTGGCTCACCCTGACGTGCAGCGTTATTTTATGACCATACCGGAGGCTACTAGATTGGTGATGGAGTCTGCTAGCTTTGGACAAAACGGGAAGGTTTATGTGTTTGACATGGGTAAACCCATCCGCATTGTCGAGTTGGCCAGAAAAATGATTGAATTGGCTGGTTATACGCCTGATAAAGACATCGCTCTCACGTTTACAGGTTTGCGATCGGGCGAGAAGATGATAGAAGATCAAACCGACGAGAAGGAAGAGTCGAAGGCTACGAAGCATGATTACATCAAAGTGGCAACGGTGAATCAGCATGACTATGTGGACGTTGTCGCTATGATCGACCAAGTGATCGCCTTATCTGAACAGGTCAACATTGAAGGAACCATTTCCTTGCTTGGGCAACTTATTCCAGATTTTAATCCCCCTATCGTTCCTCAAAATCAAACGATGACGGTTTAATGTCATTATAAAGATTTTCAGGGGTTTACATTATTAATTCAGAGACATACTTATGGCAAAAACAGCATTGATCACCGGTATTACCGGCCAGGACGGAGCGTATTTGGCCGAATACCTCATAAAAAAAGGGTATGTGGTGCACGGCATCAAACGGCGTTCTTCCATGTTCAACACGGATCGCATTGATCATTTATATCAAGCTCCGTGGGAGAAAAACCGAAATATGATACTTCATTATGGTGATTTGACGGACAGCATGAACCTGACCCGCATCATTGGTGAAGTAAAACCCGATGAGATCTACAACCTGGCCGCTATGAGCCATGTTAAGGTCAGTTTTGATACCCCCGAATACACTGCCAACGCCGACGGTCTTGGTACCTTGCGTATTTTGGAAGCCGTTCGTTTGCTTGATCTCACGAAGAAGACGCGTATTTACCAGGCGTCCACGTCTGAATTGTATGGTTTGGTTCAGGAAGTACCCCAGAAAGAAACCACTCCCTTTTATCCGCGCAGTCCTTACGCTGTGGCCAAACTGTATGCCTATTGGATTACTGTCAACTACAGGGAAGCCTATGGCATGCATGCCAGCAACGGTATTCTTTTCAATCACGAATCACCCCTGAGGGGCGAGACCTTTGTGACCCGCAAAGTGACAAGGGCCGTATCCCGTATAGCGCTGGGTATGCAAGACAGTGTGTACATGGGTAATATGTCCTCCAAACGCGACTGGGGGCATGCCAAGGATTATATCAAGGCCATGTACTTGATACTTCAACAAGACCAACCCGATGATTACGTCATTGCCACAGGGGTTACTACGACCATCCGCGACTTTATCACATTGGCATTTAAGGAGGTTGGTGTTACCATCGCATTCAAAGGTGAAGGTGTGGATGAAAAAGGCTATTTGGTAGATGTCGATCAAGCCACTTTTGAGGCGACGGTTGGCAAGGAATACCTGGATGCTTTTTCCAAACGCATGGGTCAAATCGTAGTAGGAGTAGATCCCGCCTATTTCAGACCAACGGAGGTTGAGTTGCTGATAGGGGATGCCACCAAGGCCAGAACCAAATTGAACTGGGAGCCTCAATATGATTTGAAAGCCCTGTGCAACGATATGATGCTCAGCGACATCAAATTGATGAAAAAGGAAACGTACCTCAAGGAAGGCGGTTACCGCATCATGAATTACTTTGAATAATCATGGAGAAAAGTGCCCGCATTTTTGTGGCCGGTCACCGAGGTTTGGTGGGGTCGGCCATCCTTGCCAATTTAAAAGCCAGGGGTTATTCCAATTTTATCCTTCGGAGCGCTAAAGAACTTGATTTGACCAGGCAGGAAGCGGTGGAGGCCTTTTTTGAGGCTGAACGTCCTGAATACGTCTTTTTAGCTGCCGCTCATGTGGGGGGCATTGTTGCCAACAACACGTATAGGGCTGATTTTATCTACATCAATCTGCAGATTCAAAACAATGTTATCCACAACGCCTGGAAGTATGGGGTTAAAAAGCTCCTTTTTCTAGGTAGTACCTGTATTTATCCCAGAGAAGCCCCTCAGCCCATGCCTGAGGACTGCTTGTTATCCGGTCCGTTGGAATACACCAACGAACCTTACGCCATGGCCAAGATTGCCGGTCTTAAGATGTGTGAAAGCTATAATCTTCAATATGGCACAAATTTCATAGCCGTCATGCCCACCAATCTATACGGCCCCAACGATAATTTCAACCTGGAAAAGAGCCATGTCTTACCAGCCCTGATCCGCAAAGCTCACTTGGGCAAATGCTTGATGGAGGGTGATATTGAAGCTTTGAAAGCTGATTTTGACCGTTATCCGGTGGAAGGTGTCGATGGAAAGGCGCCCATGGATCAACTATTGGCTACGTTGGGCAAGTATGGCGTTTCAAAAGACGCTGTTGAAATCTGGGGTACCGGCAGCCCTACACGTGAATTTCTGTGGAGTGAAGAAATGGCCGATGCCTGCGTTTTCGTGATGGAACGGGTGGATTTCAAGGATCTGAAAGGGGAGGGCCCCGAATTCAGGAACTGCCATCTCAATATCGGAACGGGCAAAGAAATCAGCATCAAAGACTTGGCTTACTTGGTGGCCAGCATTGTCGGTTATAAGGGGGCGCTGCGATTTGATGCGTCCAAGCCTGATGGCACCCTGCGAAAACTGACAGATCCTTCAAGGTTACACAACCTGGGTTGGCACCATCGTATTGATATTGAAGAAGGGATAGCCAAACTGTACAATTGGTACCTGAATCGTTGATTTTTTCTATCTTTGTTTTTGAACCAACAATCATGCCATGAAGGGAATCATATTAGCAGGTGGTAGTGCCACACGATTATTTCCATTGTCCAAGGCTATATCCAAGCAGATAATGCCCGTGTATGACAAACCCATGATTTATTACCCGCTTTCAACCTTGATGCTGGCTGGCATACGGGAGGTGCTGGTCATTTCCACACCCCGGGATTTGCCCATGTTCAGGGATTTGTTGGGCGATGGTTCCTCTCTGGGAATGCGGTTTGAATACAAGATCCAGGACGAGCCCAATGGATTGGCTCAGGCTTTCGTGTTGGGAGCCAGCTTTTTGAACGGAGAACCTGGGTGCCTTATTTTAGGGGACAACCTGTTCTACGGTCAAGGTTTTTCGACCATGCTCAAAAGGGCAGCCTCCATCAACAAGGGCGCCTGCATCTTTGGCTATTTTGTGAAGGATCCAAGGGCTTACGGTGTGGTTGAGTTTGATGGTACCGGCAAAGTGGTATCCCTGGAAGAGAAACCGGCCCAGCCAAAGTCTCATTATGCCGTCCCCGGTCTGTATTTTTACGATAATACCGTCACTGAAAAGGCTGCGGCATTGAAACCATCAGCCAGAGGCGAGTACGAAATCACCGACCTTAACAAGGTTTATCTGGAAGAAGGATCCTTGAACGTAGAGTTATTTGGTCGTGGTTTTGCCTGGTTGGATACGGGTAATTGCGACAGTCTGCTTGAGGCTTCCAACTTTGTGGCCACCATTCAAAACCGTCAAGGTTTTTATGTTTCCTGTATTGAAGAAATCGCCTGGCGCAACGGTTGGATTGACAGCCGTCAACTAGCTGCCTTGGGTGAAAAACTGAATAAAACGGCCTATGGACAATACCTGTTGTCTCTTTTGGACGAATAATAGCATCAGATTATGTTGAAAAGAACGTATTTAGTCACTGGAGGCGCCGGTTTCATCGGGGCCAATTATGTGAAATACCTGTTGTCGCAGTTCGACGACGTTAACCTCATCATCCTGGATGCCTTGACTTATGCGGGCAACTATGGCACCATTGCTGGTGATGTGGATGGGCAACGCTGCCAGTTTGTCAAAGGTGATATTTGTGATAAGGATTTGGTTACCAGCCTTTTTGAAAAATACCCCATTGATGTGGTGGTCAACTTCGCAGCAGAAAGCCACGTGGACCGCAGCATCGTCAATCCCCGTTTGTTTTTGGAAACCAACATCTTGGGTACTCAAAACCTGATGGATGTGGCCAGGCAGTTTTGGGTGACAGGAAAGGACGATAACGGATACCCTACCTGGAAGAAGGGTGTTCGCTATCACCAAGTCTCGACCGATGAAGTCTATGGTTCACTAGGTGCCACCGGTTTCTTTACGGAAACGACTGCCCTGGATCCCCGTAGCCCTTATTCAGCCTCCAAAACCTCAGCTGACCTTATTGTTAGGGCTTATTCGGAAACGTATAAGTTACCGGCCACCATTACCCGTTGTTCCAACAACTACGGGCCCTATCATTTTCCGGAAAAACTCATTCCGCTGATTATCAAGAATATCCTTGAAGGTAAGCCGCTGCCTGTTTACGGCGACGGTTCCAATGTCAGGGATTGGCTTTACGTGGAAGACCATTGCAAGGCCATTGAGGCCGTTGTCCGCAAAGGCAAACCTGGTGAAGTCTACAACGTGGGTGGGCACAACGAGAAACAGAACATCGAGATCGTACGGTTGACCATAGCCACCATCCGTCGTTTGATGGAAGAGGAGCCCGCTTATCGCGCTGTACTCAAGACAGACCTGAGCAATGTCAGCGAAGGATTGATTACCTACGTTCAGGACAGGTTGGGACATGATAAACGCTATGCCATCGATCCGACCAAGATGAAGGAGGAGTTGGGCTGGTATCCCGAAACCGCCTTTGAGGCTGGTATCGTAAAAACCATTCGTTGGTACCTGGAAAACCAGTCCTGGGTGGATGAGGTTACGTCCGGTGAGTACCAGAACTATTACGAACGTATGTATTCCAATCGCTAATCATGCATTTCATCGAACAAAACATACCCGGTGTTTGGGTGATCGAACCCAAAGTCTTTCCCGATCAAAGAGGCTATTTTATGGAGGCGTTCAAAGCGTCTGAATTTGAGAAACATATTGGCAAGGTAGATTTTATCCAGGATAATGAATCCAAATCCTCATTTGGGGTCTTGAGAGGCATGCACGCCCAGGCTGGAGAAGCGGCCCAAGCCAAGCTGGTGAGGGTCATTCTTGGCTCCGTACTGGATGTTGTGGTTGACATGAGACAAGGTTCTTCAACTTTTGGACACTATGTTGCCGTTGAATTGTCAGCAGACAACAAGCGCCAACTGTTCGTACCCAGGGGTTTCTACCATGGATTTCTGGTGACCAGTCCCGAAGCTATCTTTCAGTATAAGGTGGACAATACCTATCAACCCGCGACTGAGGTCTCTCTGAATTACGCAGACCCCACGGTTGACATCAAATGGCCGCTGCCCAAAGAAGCCCTTCTGCTATCACCGAAAGACGAGGTCGCTCCCACATTGGATGCAGCCTATCGTTTCTAACCATATGCATAAACGTTCGGACACATGAAGAAACGTGTTTTTGTATCAGGCTGTTATGATATGCTTCACAGCGGCCACGTGGCCTTTTTCAAGGAAGCAGCCAGTTACGGAGACTTGTATGTCGGCCTTGGGTCCGATGCTACAGTCTCTGAACTGAAAGGCCGTAGTACGGTCAATTCAGAACAGGAGCGCCTGTATATGGTCAAATCCATTCGTTATGTCACCGATGCCTGGGTCAATGTGGGCTCCGGTATCCTGGACTTTGAAGAAGACCTCAGGCGGTTTATGCCAGACCTGTTTGTGGTCAACGAAGACGGACATTCACCGGCCAAGGAAAAGCTTTGTACCGAACTGGGTATTGATTACCTGATTCTCAAGCGTATACCTGAGGCTGGACTGCCTGCACGTTCTACTACATCGCTGCGAACGACTAATCAATGCCAACTGCCATTCCGACTGGATTTGGCTGGAACATGGATAGACCAACCGTATGTGTCGAAATATGGAGCTGGCTGGGCCATCACCATGTCGTTGGAACCTACCATCGAGTTTATGGAGCGCTGTGGTATGTCAACCTCGACACGCAACGCTGCCCGCAAGCTGTGGCCGTATCATTTGCCACTGGATCATCCGGAAAAACTCGCCGAGATGCTGTTTCGTTTTGAAAATGAACCGGGAAGATCAGAAATTTCCGGTGCTCAGGATGCCATCGGGATATGTATGCCTGGCTTGAACCGGCATTATTACAATGGCAACTACTGGCCTGAAGCGATAGAGTCTTGCCACGATGAATCCGTGTTGAGCTGGTTGGAAGAACACGTGTGCATGATTCTACTTTGGCCGCGCAAACAAGGACTTAATGTCCTGGAGAATACGCAGATCAATGAAACCAACGTCAAGGCACTGACTTCAGCTGCTGATGCCTGTTGGGATGCCATACTGAAAAAAGACCTGTCTGCTTTTGCAGCGTCCTTTCTGGCTTCATTCAACGCTCAGGTAGCCATGTTCCCTGCGATGATGCCGTCTGATGTGGCCGAAGTGATTGATCAATATAAAGACAAGGCACTGGCTTGGAAATTGGCTGGTGCTGGGGGCGGAGGTTACATGGCGTTAGTCTGTGAGCAACCCCTTGAAAATGCCATACGGCTGAAAATACGCCGGAAAGGTCTCTAATCGTTGAAACTAGTCGTATGAGAATTGCCATTGTTGGAACGGGCTATGTCGGTTTGGTAACCGGTGCTTGTTTTGCTGAAAACGGCACAGAGGTTGTCTGTGTTGATGTGAATACCACCAAAATCGAAAACCTGAGAAAAGGCGTGTTACCTATTTATGAGCCAGGTTTGGAAGAAATGGTGCTCCGCAATCAACACGCTGGCCGTTTGCGGTTTGAAACGAACCTGGAACAGGTGCTTAAAGAAAACATTGACATTTTATTTTGTGCCGTTGGTACACCTCAGGATGAAGATGGTAGCGCTGATCTGAAGTATGTAGAAGCCGTAGCCAGGACTGTGGGGCGGTGTATGACAGACTATTTGCTTTTTGTGACCAAGAGTACCGTGCCAGTGGGAACCCATAAATTGGTCAAGGCCGCTATCCAGGATGAACTCACCAAGCGCTCATCGTCACTCACTTTCGATGTGGCCTCCAATCCGGAATTTCTAAAGGAAGGAGCCGCCATCAAGGATTTCATGTCACCGGACAGGGTGGTTGTCGGAGTTGATTCCGAGAGGGCTCAGGCCTTGATGACCAAGTTATACCGTCCATTTTTTCTGACCAACTTCAGGGTCATTTTCATGGATATCACGTCGGCCGAAATGACCAAATACGCGGCCAACGCCATGCTGGCCACGCGTATCAGTTTCATGAACGACATAGCCAACCTGTGTGAGCTCGTCGGTGCCAATATTAATATGGTACGTAGCGGGATAGGAACCGATCCACGTATTGGCAGCAAGTTCCTTTATCCGGGAGTTGGCTATGGTGGCAGTTGTTTCCCCAAGGATGTCAAGGCATTAATCAAAACGGCTCAGTCAAATGGGTACAACTTGCGTATACTGGAAGCCGTTGAAGCGGTGAATGAAGATCAAAAACACGTCTTGTTCAACAAACTGCAGGCAAACATGCCCGACCTGAAAGGCAAAGTTATTGCGTTGTGGGGGTTGGCATTCAAACCTGAGACTGACGATATGCGTGAGGCTCCTTCGTTGGTCATTATCAATCAGTTGCTTAATGCGGGCTGTACCGTTAGGGTGTACGATCCTATTGCCATGGAGGAGGCTAAGCGACTCTTGGGTGATCGTGTTTTGTATGCCAAGGATATTTATGATGCCGTACTGGGCGCCGATGCACTGTTATTGGTGACAGAATGGAAGGCCTTCCGTCTACCATCCTGGGCTGTCGTCAAAAAGCTGATGAACAAGCCTTGCGTTTTCGACGGCCGTAACATCTACCAGGCTGAAGAATTGATCTCTGCTGGTTTCAGCTATCACAGCATTGGTAATGCTGTAACACCCATTTGACGGATAATAAGGCTGATAAGGGGTGTGTCTATCGCATGGACGTTAACGCCTGCTTTCGTCTGGTCCAAAAAGACGCTTGATTAAATCAGGTCGTTTCAATCGATGAAGCCGCCGCACAATGACCTCTCTACCATTGCGGTCGTACCAGAAAAAGTAATCCCGCTGGGCGAGTTTCTCCTCGCGTGTTTTTGCCGTATAAACGGGTGATAAGGTGTATGGATGTAACCCTGTGTAATAAATCTCCGTCGCCAATGTCATAGGAGTGGGGGTGAAATCCTGTACTTGTTCCAGCTTGAAATGCATTTTTTTGGTTTCGACAGCCAGGGTGGCCATGTCAACCTCGTTGCATCCTGGGTGAGAAGAAATAAAATAGGGAATTAGTTGTTGTCGTCCACCACCTCGTTTGTTCAGCCGTTGATCTTCAATGGCTTCGAAGCGTTGATTGAATTGTTTGAAATGGGCAAAAGTGGGTTTCCGCATGAGGAACAACACCTCATCGGCTACGTGTTCGGGGGCAACCTTCAGACGTCCTGAAACATGGTTGTAAACGACTTCCTTTAGATAGGCTTCGGCGTGGTTGTCTTTGGCTGGGGCCTGCTTTCCACCGTTTTTCCGCTCTGGCTGCACCAGCATGTCGTACCGTATGCCACTGCCAATAAAGCTTTTCTTGATGCCGGGTAGGGCATCGACTGCCTTGTAAAGGTTGATCAATGATTGGTGATCGGTGTTGAGGTTGGGGCAGATAGCTGGGTGTATGCAGGAGGGACGTTTGCAGCGTTTGCAGATTTCCAGGTCATGGCCTCCCATGGTGTACATGTTGGCTGAAGGTCCACCAAGGTCGCTCAGGTAGCCCTTGAAGTCGGGTAGTTGGGTCAACTTCTCTACTTCTTTGAGTATGGACGATTGGCTGCGACTGGTAATGAACTTGCCTTGGTGGGCTGAGATGGTGCAAAAAGCACAGCCACCGAAACAACCCCTGTGTATATTAACCGAGTATTTGATCATCTCATAGGCTGGGATGATCTTATTCTTGTATTTGGGGTGAGGCAATCGAGTGAAGGGTAGTTCATAGACACTGTCCAACGTGGCCGTATCCATCGGTGGAAAGGGGGGATTGACCACAACTTCCTGGTCGCCAATGGCTTGAATCAATGTGTCGGCCTGCCACTTGTTGGAAGCTTCTTCGATGAAACGGAAGTTGCTCGCTTGTTTTTTCTTATCATTCAAGCAGTCTTCATGGCTGTGAAGCCGTACCACGCCTGTAGAATCCGTTTCGGTTTTTTGTCGTAGGTAGACTGTTTGGGGAATGTTGGTCAAGCTGTTGAATGGTTTTCCAGCTTGTAGATTTTCAATGAGTGATTTCAACGGTAATTCTCCCATGCCGTACACCAGAAGGTCGGCTCCACTTTCCACCAGGATGGATGGTTTGACACTGTCGGACCAGTAATCATAATGAGTAAGACGCCTGAGTGACGATTCAATACCACCGATTAATAGGGGAATATCGGGGAATAACTGCTTGAGAATGCGACAATAAACAACGGTGGCATAGTCTGGCCTGGCCCCAGATTTACCATCAGCTGTATAGGCATCGTCTGAACGCAGCCGTTTATTGGCGGTGTAATGGTTCACCATGGAGTCCATGTTGCCTCCGGTAACTGCAAAAAACAACCTGGGACGTCCCATTTTGGTGAAATCCCTGTGGTCTCCACGCCAATCTGGTTGAGGTACCAACGCTACTTTAAGGCCCAACGATTCCAACCAGCGACCAACGACGGCAGCACCAAAGGAAGGATGGTCCACATAGGCGTCACCGGAGAATAGTACAACGTCTACCTCGTTCCATCCCCTGATTTCCAGTTCTTTTTTGGTGGTGGGGAGCCAATCGGTCAGTTGAAGATTCGTGCCCATTTTTAATTAATTTAGTCCAGCTCGACGACCGTGATGCCAGCACCACCGAATTGGACGTGTTCATCGTGATAATCCTTGACTGATTTGACAGTCCCCAGGTATTGTCTGATTAATTGGCGTAGGGCACCTGTTCCAGTACCGTGTAATATGCGTACACGGGTAACTCCTGTCATGATGGCGTCATCAATGTAATACATCACAGCTTGAAGGGCTTCATTGCCTCTCATGCCCCTGACATCTATCTCGAGTTTGAATTGCAGTTTTTTCTCATGGACTTCCTCGGTGGAACGCCGTCCCAGAGTTTTGTACGGGTTTTCATCGATTTTTTGCACTATTGTCGTGCGTTCCAAGCGATCGATGGGAACGGTTGTTTGAACCATACCAAAGACCACCTTGGCTTTTTTACCCTTGATTTCCACGATGGTTCCAGGGGTTTGCTGTCCCTTGATGGTCACTGTGTCTTGTACCGCCAGCGGAGTGGTGACCGTTTCACGCTTATGCTGCCCCTTGTCGGCAGCGTTCTGTTCACCACGTTGGGCCTTTTGTTGTTTGTTTTCTTCCTTACGCTTGATTTTCTGTATCTTGCGTAGTATCTTCTCATCTGTTTGTTCAGATGTTTCTTCCAGTGATTGTTTAAAAGAGGCCAATTCCTGGCGTATCTGTTTGGTTTCCGTTCGTTCAGCCTGAGCCTCTTTGATTTGACGGATGGTTTGTTCGATTTTCGCGTTGGATTCGTTGAGCAATCGACTGGCTTCCTGTTTGGCCGCGCCCAGGATTTCTTTGCGTTGTTTTTGAAGATCCGCTAATTCGCCCTCCAGTTGGGTGAGTAAGTTGTCCGTCTTCTTTTCCTTGATACGCACCTGTTCTCGTTTGTTTTCCCAATACCGCTTATCTCTGACGATGTCTTGCAGGTATTTGTCCATGTCGACATAATCCGATCCTACGATGCCTGAGGCCTGTTTGATGAGTTCTTCAGGCAAACCGATCTTCCGCGCGATTTCAACAGCGAAGGAGCTGCCGGGCCGACCTATTTCAAGGGTGAACAGTGGGCGCATTTCATGCCTGTCATATAGCATGGCTCCATTGACAACACCTTCGTGGTCGTTTGCGTAATGCTTGAGGTTGCTGTAGTGGGTTGTTATAACACCATAGGCCTTTTGACGGTTGAAGCGGTCAAGACAAGCTTCGGCAATAGCACCACCAATGCTGGGTTCGGTGCCGGTACCGAATTCATCGATCAAAAGAAGGGTATTTTCCTGACTGTTCCTCAGGAAGTATTTCATATTCAGCAAGTGAGAGCTATATGTACTCAAATCATCCTCAATGGATTGTTCGTCACCTATGTCGATGAAAAGGCGTTCAAAACAACCGGTGCTTGAACTGTCGTGTACAGGAATCAAAAGCCCGCATTGCAACATATATTGAAGTAAACCGATTGTCTTAAGGCAGACTGATTTACCCCCCGCATTGGGGCCTGAGATGATTAATATGCGTTGTTTGTCTGTCAACGTAAGGTTGAGGGGAACCACGTCCTTGTGTTGTTTGCGCAATGATAGGAACAACAAAGGGTGGACAGCCTTGACCCAGTCTAGAATGGGTTTGGGTTCGAAACGTGGGCGTATGGCACCGATGGTCCTGGCAAAGGAGGCTTTGGCTTTGAGAAAGTCCAATTCGGCCAACAAGTCGTATGATTTTGCCATGTCGGCGACATCCGGTCTGATGAAGTCGGTAAACCGTGTCAGAATACGAATGATTTCACGACGCTCCTCGTTTTCGAGTTCGCGTATTCTATTGTTGGCCTCCACCAATTCGGCAGGTTCAATAAAAACGGTTTTACCGGTGGCCGATTCATCATGGACAATACCCTTTATTCTTCGTTTAAATGCGGGGGCTACTGGTATGACCAAGCGACCATCACGCATGGAGGGAGTGGTATCTTTGTCGACCAAGCCTTCTTGTTGCGCTTGCCGCAGGATCTGTTGCAATCGTCTGGACAGGCTGTTGAGGGTCGTGGTCATTTCGTGCCTGATGGCTGCCAACTCGGGGGAGGCGTTGTCTTTGATCTCTCCGGTTGGGGTCAGGATGGCATCAGCTCGTTTGATGACATCGGGAAAGACGGGTACCTCACTGGTAAGGTCTACCAGGCGAGGATAGGGCCCCACCATTTCTTCCCGACTGAAGAAACGTACCAGGTGCAGGATAGAATCAAGGCTTTTCCGAAGGTTGAAGACCTCGGCTTCATCGAGCCAGGAGCCTTCCACCCTGGCTTTTCGCAGGGAGGGTCTGGCGTCGTGAAAATGGCAATCGGGCAGGGATTGCTCGCTGTTTAAGAGATTGAGGTATTCCTGATTCCTGTCCAGCAGCACGACCAGGGAGTCATAATCGGTCAAGAAAGTCAGAGCGTCGACCTTTTCTCTACCCAATGAACTAGTACAGGCAGCGTTTAATAGCTGCCTGACTTGGTCAAACCCGATTTTTTGTTCGAAATGTCCGGGGTAAATCATGGCCTTATCTGTCGTTACAACCGGCCGGCATGGCTACCGGTGGGCTGAAAATCAGGCAAAGATAAGGATTAATAACTGGGCTGTCAAAACCCGCAGGAACATCGTGACAGGATAGACAGTGGAATAGGCCACGGCCGGTAAGTCATTGTTGCTCGCTTGGTTGGCATAGGCCAAAGCGGGGGGATCGGTCGTGCTACCTGCCAATAGACCCATGATTTCGAAGTAATTCATTTTCAAGATGCCTCTGGCAATGGATCCAATTATCAGCAGGGGAACCATGGTGATGCAAAGACCCATACCTACCCAGATCAGACCGTCGGTGGTAAAGACCGTCTCTACGAAATGTTCTCCCGATGAAAGCCCCACACTTGCCAGGAAAAGGGTGATGCCCACTTCCCTCAGCATGAGGTTGGCACTCATGGTGGTATAGGTGTTTAGGTGGAATTTAGGCCCAAAACGTCCGATGAGTATGGAAACAATCAGTAAGCCACCGGCCAGGCCAAGCTTGACTGCCTGGGGAATGCCGGGGATGGTGAAAGGAATGCTGCCCAAGGCGACACCTAAGGCAATGCCAATAAATATGGGGGTCAGGTTGGGATGATCCAGGCGTTTGAGTGAGTTGCCAAGAACGTTCTCAACGTTTTTAACGGCATCTTCAGGACCGACCACCATGACACGGTCGCCTATCTGCAGGGACAGGGAGGGTGTAGCTAAGAAATCGACACCGGCCCTGTTGATACGGGTGATGTTGATGCCGTATGATTTACGAAGTTGCAAAGACCCCAGGGTTTTACCGTTGACAGCTTCCTTGGTTACCAAGATGCGTCTGGAGATCAGGTTGGTTTCTTCTTTGTACCAATCCATCTGTATTTCTTTGCCTAAAAAGGCTAAAACTTTGGTGCGTTGGGAAGCCTCTGTAGCAACAAACACACAGTCATTTTCTTCCAATACCGTGTCGGACTTGGAGAGTACTGTGGCCGTATCCTGCTTTTTTACACGGGAAATAACAAAATTCTCATCCAACAAACTGGTGGCAAACTGTACGGTCTGACCGAAAATAGCTGGGTTCTTAATTCTAACAGAGAACAATGCGAAATTGCTGTTTTGGGTATTCTCAGCCTCAACCCGTTCCTTCTCCTTATCCATTTTGATACGGAACAAGTAACGAATCAAGATGGTACCCATAATGATACCGACAACACCAAGTGGATAGGCGGCCGCATAACCTAAAGCAATGGTAGGATCGGTTTGCCCATGTATTTGGTGATAAGCCTCCTGGGCTGCACCCAAACCTGGTGTGTTGGTAATGGCACCAGACAAAATACCAACGATGGTGGAGATGGGGTAGTCAGTCAAATAAAAGAAGGCGATGGCGACGGTTACACCGAGCAGAACGATGCCTGCAGCCAGACCATTTAAACGGAGGCCGTCCTTTTTAAACGAAGAAAAGAAACCTGGACCAACCTGTAGTCCGATGGAATAAACAAATAAAATAAGGCCGAATTCTTTGATGAAATGCAATAGGTGTGGTTCAATGGTCATACCGAAGTGGGAGAGTATGAGCCCGACAAACAACACCCAGGTGACGCCTAGGGAAATGCCGCCAATTTTTATCTTACCTAAAAACACGCCGGCAGCAATGACAATGCCCAGCAAAAAAATGGTGTGCGCCACAGAATTCTGCCACACCAGGTTGTAAAACCAGCCCATCTAAAACGTTGTTAGTTAACCTGTTAAAAAGAAAATTGCCTGCGCAAACCTTTGAGGGTATACCCTGAAATTAGGGTCGCCTTTCAGCGTGCAAATGTACATATTTATTCATCCAATAATGCCCTTGGATACGTCAAAATAGGCACGTTAACGTATGTTAACACATTGATTTAAAGGGGTGGATTTTGGGTAATAATTTGGTACTAATAAAGTGATTTGTGCCAGGATGGATAGCCTAATGCTTTGTTTCCAACAAAAAATAACGGATATTTGTTCTCTATACCAAAAAATACCTTGATGAATACAGCATTTCGTCCTCATTTGCAGCGTATATTTCTACTGACGTTGCCCATTTTGTCTCTTCTCAACTTGTCTTGTCGTCAAACCGAGGATACGTTGCGAGAACGTCAGGATTTGTCGGGGACGTGGCAATTTTCCATGGATGCTGGCAATGTCGGAGTGACAGAAGATTGGCACAGCACCCCGTTTGATGAAAGCATTGAATTGCCCGGAACCATGGAGTTGGCTCAAAAGGGTCAACGTGTCAGCAAGGTCACTATTAGCCGGCTAAACCGGAGCTACACATACGAAGGACCAGCCTGGTACAAACGGGAAGTAACCATACCGGACAATTGGAAAGGAAAGTGCATCCGACTTGTCATGGAACGCACGAAGCAGACCATGATTTGGGTAGACAATAAGTTTGTTGGTGAAAATAACCTGTTGTCGGCACCTCAGGAATACGATCTGTCCACCTATTTGACACCTGGGAAGCATACATTGACCCTGAGGGTGAACAATGATTTACGGTTGACCCCTTTTGGCAACATTCATCTATATAGCGATGATACCCAAACTAATTGGAACGGAATCATCGGTTCTTTCTACTTGGAAGCCACCTCCATGACCTATATAAAGGATATCCGTATCAAACCTGATATGGAGAAGGAACGTGTCCAGGTCAAGGTCACCCTGGTGAATTCACCCGCTGATGGTACAATGACGATGAAGTTGGGGTTGGTTAAGCGATTGGGCGAGCTAAAAGTCAAGGTGATGCCTGTATCTTATAAGGTCAATGCCGATACCATGATTACCCTTAACTACGACATGAGCGGTCATATGCAACGCTGGGATGACTATAGGCAGCCCTTGTTTGATATGACGGTAACCATTACTGACAATGATGGTCGCTTTGAAGACGACCTGACCACCCAGTTTGGATTACGCACGTTCAAAGCTGTGGGTACGCAATTTGCCATCAACGATCGAATTACTTTTTTAAGGGGTAAGAACGATGCCTGTGTATTTCCTATGACAGGGCATACTCCCATGGATGTGGAAAGTTGGACTGCGTTATTCAAGACAGCCAAGGAATGGGGTATCAATCACTATCGGTTTCATTCCTGGTGTCCTCCTGAAGCCGCTTTCATTGCTGCCGACAAGGCCGGCCTTTTTTTACAGGTCGAACTGCCATTTTGGGGTCAACTAAAGGGTGGTGATGTGTACAACCATCTTTTGTCAGAGGGCAAAGCCCTTTTGAGAGCCTATGGTAATCATCCCTCTTTTGTACTCTTTTCCATGGGAAATGAATTGGGAGGAGATTTACAGCCGGCTGCCCGCTTGATGAATACCCTCAAACGGTTTGATAACAGACCACTGTACACTCAGGGCACCAACGCCAACATTGGTTATACGGGCCCGGTTGAAGGGGCTGATTTTCAGGTTGCCGCCCGCACACCTTCCAGCGGTGATAATCCTGCCACCCACGCCAGGCTTTCACAAGCCTTTGCCGATTCCAAAGAGGGTGGTTTGTTGAATAGTGTGCCTCCTTCCACCAACTTGACGCTGACCAATGCGGTTGCTGCCACCCCTGTCCCTTTGATGGGACACGAAGTGGGACAGTACCAGGTTTTCCCCGATTATGATGAGATAAAGAAGTACACTGGTGTTTTAAAAGCTTCCAACCTGAACTATTTTAAAAACCAGTTGGATAAAGCCGGCATGTTGGATTTGAATAAACGCTTTCAACAAGCTTCCGGTGCGTTGTCAGTGCTTTGTTACAGGGCTGAAATTGAAGCGGCCCTCAAGACGCCTGGTATGGCTGGATTCCAGCTGCTTGATCTGCAGGATTATCCAGGTCAGGGTACCGCTTTGGTGGGTATGCTGGATGCGTTCATGGAAAGCAAAGGCTTGATAGAACCAGCCGATTGGCGTCGGTTCTGCTCCGATGTTGTCCCCTTGTTGTCCTTCGAAAAGTATTGTTGGACGAGGGATGAAACGTTGCAAGCCAACGTTGAAGTGGCCAATTATTCAAATCGTACGCTTAGCAACACGCTTAAGTGGTCGTTGGGAGACGGAGAGGGGGCTATCTTGCAATCCGGTATTCTTAAGAATGTTCAAATGAAGCAAGGCGGGTTGACAAAAGCCGGTTTGATACGTATCCCCTTGAAGGGACAACAAAAAGCGGCCAAACTCATCATGACCATTGCCATCGACAGCACCGACTATATCAATGAATACCCCATTTGGGTCTATCCAACATCTGTTTCTCTCAATACGAGGGATGTATTTGTGTCCTCCTTGCTGAATAAGGCTGTAATGAATCAACTGGAGGCAGGCGGCAAGGTCTTGTTGATGCCTTCTACCACCAGTTTGCTGGGCAACAGTGTGCCTGGTTTGTTTACTCCTGATTTTTGGAACTATGGCATGTTTAAGAACATCAGTGCCGCCAATGGCGCTCCAGTGTCGCCTGGTACCATGGGGCTGTTGATGGATCCGTCTCATCCTTTGTTTTCCCAATTCCCCACCGAGTTCCATACGAATTGGCAATGGTGGGCGTTGTGCAAGAACAGCCGTGCCTGGAACCTGAGTTCACTTGATTCAACCTACAGGCCTATCGTACAGGTGATTGATAATATGGAGCGTGTCAACAAACTGGCGATGATAGCCGAATTCAAGGTTGGCTCGGGCAAGTTGATGGTGTGCACGGCACGTCTTAACGAAATGCCTGAAAGGCCTGAAGCCAGGCAATTGTACAGCAGTATCCTTGCTTATATGCAGTCGTCTGCTTTCAAGCCATCCTATGAGTTGACGCCTGTATTACTCAGGCAACTGATTAATTATACTGTAACAGGCGGCAGGCGTTGACAGTAAGCGTGCAGTGGCTAATGCTCATTCAATGGTGAGCATATAGCCTAAGCTGCGCATCGTTCTGATTTGCACGCTGCTATCAGACGATAAATACTTGCGTATGGTGTAAATGAAAACGTCCAGTCTTTGTTGAGTAAAGTACTTTTCTCCTCCCCATATATTTTCTGCAATGACGTCTTTGGGGACTATTTCGTTGATGTTTTGATACAGCAGCTCAAGCAGTTTGGATTCCCTGCCCGATAGATTGATGATCCCATCGCTCGTGGAAAGGCTTTGTTGGCTCGTGTTAAACTCGATGTCGCCCAACAAGATGATATTCGAATCGGTTTTTCGGGTGTTATTCTTTAAATGGATACGTTTGAGAAGACTTTGTATGTAGGCATCCAACTCATCAGGTAGAAAAGGCTTTTTGATGTAGTTGTCAATCCCCAGGGAATAGGCTTCCAAAATGGTTTTGCTGGAAGAGACACAGGTCTCGAGTATGATGGGCACATCTTCATCGATTTCACGTATTCGTTGCACAAACTCCAATCCTGACATTTTTGGCATTTCAATGTCGGAAACTATAATGTCCGGCTGAAATGATTCAAAGGCTTCCATTCCTTTTTGCCCGTTGCTTACCCATAGAACGTCGTAATTACCAATGAGCTCCATGCCTTCTTTAATGATGAATCCCAGGACTTCGTCGTCTTCAACCAGCAGTAGTTTAATCATGTCTGTTCTATTTATAAGGGTATCTCGATGATGAATGTGCTTCCAAGGCCTTCCTGGCTTTTGACAGTTATGCGTCCTTTGTGAGCGGTAATAACTTTGTTGACATAGTTGAGTCCTATTCCGAAACCATCAATGCCTTTGCCTTCTACTTTGTCGCCACGCTCGAAGTTGGTAAAGATGTTTTTAATTTCTTTATCACTCATGCCAAAACCATTGTCTTTGATTGACAACAGTAGGGAGCGTTTTTCACACCGACAATCAATGTGGATGTCCACTTGATCGTTGGAGTATTTAATGGCGTTGTCAATCAGATTGCTCAAAACATTCTCCATCAAAACAGGATCCAGGTTGCATGTTAGCGACGTTGGTTCGGTGTTAGTCGTCAATGTGAGCTGTTTTTGTCTGTAATTGTTTTTTCTAAACGCTTCGGCTGTCTTTTCAATGAATGGATTCATTTCTACCGCTTCGATGTTGGGCACAATGGCGGCGTGTTCGGCCTTTGCTACCAGTAGTATTCTTTCCACCGTTTTGAGCAACTTGGAACTTTGATCCTTGCAGATTGTATAATGCAATTGCCTGGATGCAGGATTGTCTTCAAGCTTGCCCGATGCCAGCATGGAGGATGACATATAAATACCGCTAATGGGTGTTTTCAATTCATGCGTCAATGCATGGGTATATTCTTTGATGAAGTTGACAAACTTATTCTCTCTTAACATGCTCTTGAGTTGCAATATCAAGATGACGCCAATCATGACGACCAGCAAGATGGATACGATTACAATAAACTGCGCTTGTCTCAGGATGGATCTGAGTGGTGCGGTCAATATAACCTCAACGTATTGATCATCGACCACCTTATTATATAGGGCATATTTATTTGATTCGTTCGCTTCCTTGACCGAATCGTTCACCAATTGTATGCTATATGATGGTACAAATCCCAGTTTCTTCTTAAGGCTTTCTGCGTACAGAGTGTCCAGGCGGGGGAGAGAGGTGGGGCGACCAATACTAATTAGAAGGGCTTGTAATTGAGTATTTAAATCGCTTGTACCGCTAAGTGTTTTTGAATAAACAACACTCTCTTCAACATGATCATTTGAAGTATATTCAACGCTTTTACTGCTTTGATTGGCTCTTTCATACGCGTGTAAATCAGTACTTTCTATAAGTGCATCGTCGCACTTCTTCAGTATATCAATTTCTAGGATCTTATAGGAGTTGCTAAACCAGGAGTATTGTAGAATTAATAAAAGTAATAATCCTGACACTGAAACAATCCTGATCCCTTTGATTGTTAGCATATTTTTTTGGCTTGAAGTACATGCAAAGATAAAAAAATCAATTCAGCTTGATGGCCGATATAAGATTATTATAGTGGATACATGAAGAATTGCCTGCCATATTTGCATTCTGATGGAAAATCGAGCAATGAAAGTAGAATCTTTTATTATCTAAGGTTTTCTAAGATTTCCTAAGTCTTCCTCATGTTTTCTAAGGTTTTGCTTAGGTTTTCTAAGGTTTTTCATTGCGCTCAATGCTCTTATGGGCTCTATATTTGCCGTATCAACACTCAAACAATACACTTTATGAAAACGAACAAAGGACAAAGTAGAAATGAATTTGATTTAAAAAGTTTTAACGAATTATCCAGTTCTGAAATGAACAAGATTTCAGGTGGTGAGCTCATCGCTGAATATGAGGTTTTACCTGATGGTCGAATTATTATTAGAGTTGGTGTAAGAGGTAATTAATATGGGACAATCAAGCAACGATATAAACCGCTTTCTTAACGCGGAACAGTTATACGGGAATGTTTTCAGTAGGCCAATAGCCAACTACATGGTTTTGTGTGGTTTCCAATCGGTCGAGGAAGAGGGCCCCGTCTATTACAAAAGCATTTCACGGTTGATCAACGCCTCAAGAACGTACAAGGTAGTTCAATTGTGATTGGTTGAGATATGGATCGTTATTTCAATCTGTATTCCTACTGTCATCCTGTGAAGGGTTGCAAACGGGCGGTTGTATGCGATCTACAACGAAATATCATTCAACCTATTCCACTAATCCTGTATGATTTCCTGGATGTTTCCAGGTCAGGAACATATGGCCTTCTCACCAGTGGCATGACGCAACAGGAGAGAGACGCCATAGAAGTATATATTTCTTACCTATATCATAATGAGTTTGGTTATTTCTCTCACAGACCCATCGATGATTCATTGATTGAGCTTCCTGTAATTGAGGATAATAGCCAGATTAACAATGCTATTGTCGATTTTTCCGCTACCTCTACCCATGAGTTGGAGCCCATTGTTGGTGAACTTGATATGTTGGGTTGCAAAGCGTTGGAGATTCGTTACTATTACCAGTTACCCTTGGATGAATTAAAGCGGGCGTTGTTGATAACGGCCAAGTCGTCCATCGAAAAGGTCGAAGTGTGTATTGAAGCAAGTGTTGAGTGTTCTGTTAAGACCTTGGTGGCTTTAAAAAACGAATTTCCCAAGCTAAGCAAACTGACGTTGAGCAATACGTCCGAGAATGTGATTTACAAACACAACGGGTTGGTACTTATCAGTACGTCAGAGATCATTCGTAGTGAGAATAAATGCGGAGTGACCGGCGATTTGTATTGTATTGCAGAGCAAAGATTGTATTGGGAATCAATGTATTTCAACAACTGCCTCTATAAGAAAATTGCCGTTGACAAAGAGGGTTACGTGAAAAACTGCCCCTCGATGAAAGAACGATATGGACACGTCGCTGAGACAACGCTGACGAGCGTTGTCCAGTCTGACGCGTTTAGAAAGCACTGGGATATCACCAAAGATAAAATTGAGGTGTGCAACCAGTGTGAGCTGAGGTATGTATGTCAGGATTGCAGGGCGTATACCATCGAAACGGGCAATCCCTATTCGAAGCCCTTAAAATGTAGGTATGACCCAAGGAAATAAGGCAAACCATTGAATTACGGCGTTTGATTCGCAATTTTGTCCTATATTTGGACCTACTAAAGCCTTAAAAGACCATACCACCAGCAAATGAAGCGTTTTCCACTGTATAAACAATTGGACTCGATGGATTGTGGACCAACCTGTCTGAGGATGATTGCTGCATATTATGGAAAACGCTACAGCCTGGAAACCATTCGCAAACGTTCGGCCATGAGTCGGACGGGCAGTAGTATGCTGGGGTTGAGTGAAGCGGCCGAATCCATTGGTTTTCAGACGACAGGGGTAAAACTTACTCAGGAACAATTGCTCGAGCAAGCCCCCTTGCCTTGTATCTTACATTGGCGTCAGCGGCATTTTGTCGTCTGTTACTATGTGAAGAAAACCCGCAAAGGATACCGCATTCATGTAGCTGATCCCGTTGGCAGTTTATTGACGTATGATGAGACAGAGTTAGCCAAATCCTGGATGAGTACACCTAACCAAGGTGTAGCATTGCTGCTTAAACCGGGGCCTCATTTTGAAGAATCCTACGAAGAAGAGGTTCAGTCTACCGGCAGGGGCCTGAAGCCATTACTACAGTATTTCAAACCTTACCACAAGCACTTGACGCAAGTGCTGATTGGATTATTTGCCATCAGCGTCTTGCAACTCATTTTTCCTTTTCTGACGCAATCGTTGGTGGATATAGGTATTGCTGAGGGCAACCTGGGATTCATCAAGTTGGTGTTGATTGCTCAAGTCGTTTTGTTTGTGGCAAGGTTGTCGGTAGAGTTTATTCGTGGCTGGATTATGTTGCATGTCAACACCAGAATTACAATATCCTTAATCGCCGATTTTCTCATCAAGATTATGAAACTGCCACTGCGGTTTTTTGACACAAAATCCATTGGCGATTTGCTGCAACGTATTGGCGACCATAAACGTATTGAAACCTTTCTGACGGGAAATGCCGTAAACCTCGTTTTCTCCTTTATCAACTTCTTCATTTTCGCTCTCGTTCTGGCCTATTATAAATGGAGTATTCTTGTGCTGTTTCTGTTGGGAAACGGACTTTATGTGGCCTATGTCATGTTGTTTATGAAGCGTAGAAGGGCATTGGATCATAAACGATTCGCTCAAGCTTCAGAGGAACAAGGCAATTTGATTCAACTTATTTCAGGGATGCCAGACATTAAACTGGCCAATTGTGAGCGGCAGAAACGGTGGCAATGGGAACAAATCCAGGTCCGTTTATTCCATATAAGTATCAAAGGACTGGCTATCGGCCAGTTGCAGCAGGTTGGCTCAGTGTTTTTTAGCCAATTGACCAATATCTTGATTACGTTTTTGGCGGCTCAATCTGTCGTATCCGGAGACATTACACTGGGTATGATGATGGCCATCACCTACATAATTGGTCAATTGAGCGCCCCGGTTGATCAATTCATCGGTTTTGCTCAGTCTTATCAAGATGCCTCCATCAGTTTGGAACGCCTGAATGAAGTACATGGGCGTGATGATGAAGATAGCCCCGCTCAGATTCGTATGGATGTGCTGCCGATCGATCAAAGCCTGATGGTCGAAAACATCTCTTTCAGTTATGATGGTGCCGATCGGGATTATGTCCTGGAAAATCTTAGTTTACGTATTCCTGCGGGTAAAGTGACGGCCATAGTTGGAGCAAGTGGTAGCGGAAAAACGACCTTGGTGAAACTCCTTATGGGTTTCTATTCCCCGAACAAGGGATCGATACGGATAGGTGGCACCCCATTGGAAATGATAAATCCACATTTGTGGCGCGAGGCCATGGGCTCTGTTCTGCAGGATGGTTATATTTTTTCCGATACCATCGCCGGTAATATTGCTTTAGGAGATGAATCCATTGACAGTGAACGTCTTCAAGCGGCAGCCTACGTGGCCAACTTGATGGATGTTGTTGAGGCTTTGCCTCTTGGTTTTGCAACCCGGATTGGTATGGATGGGCAGGGGCTGAGTCAAGGTCAAAAACAACGCATCCTAATCGCTAGGGCAGTGTATAAGAACCCTTCAATGTTGTTTTTTGATGAAGCTACCAATGCTCTGGACGCCACCAACGAACAGGTCATCTTGAAACGATTGAACGCTTTCCTGACACAAAAGACGGCCGTTGTCGTGGCTCATCGATTGAGTACGGTAAAAGGGGCTGACAATATTGTTGTGTTGGAAAAGGGACGTATTGTGGAAGAAGGTAACCATCAAACACTGACTGCCAAGAAAGGCTATTATTACGAACTGGTACGCAATCAATTAGAATTGGGTCAATGAATAAGAACAATGTACAAAAATCGGTTTTGCCATCTGAACAAGTGCAGGAAGTCATGCGCAATATACCTGGTGGCCTGATTCGTTGGGGAATAACCGTTGTTGCCCTGATTGTCCTGGTTCTTTTAATAGGAGCTTGGTTCTTCAAATACCCAGACATTATAAAGGCGGAGGTTACCGTAAACATGGAGCAATCCCCCGCTGTTTTAAAAGCCAGGTCTACCGGCAAATTAGTGGCTCTGCTGGTGACCAATCAGACATTGGTGGAGGCCAACACCCCATTGGCCGTTATTGAAAATCCGGCTGATTACAACGATATGCTGTGGTTGGATGCCTGTCTGACGAATCTTCAAATTGATGCTGAAGGAGTTAAGTTAGGTCTCAGTCAATTATCAGATACGGTATTACAATTGGGAAGCTTGCAGGAATCATATACCCGCATGGTGGCTAGCATGGAGGATTTCGATCGCTTTCAGACTGTTGAGTACCACAAAAGAAAAATTCAATTAAAAGAGGATCAAATCAGGGCCAGAAAGTTACACCTGCTTGAAATGATGGAGCAACGGCGCTTGTTGAAAGCTCAGTTGACCAATGCCGAAGCAACCTATAAACGGGATTCAGCCCTGTTTGTCAAAGGGGTAGTCTCTGAAGAGGATTTGGATGCATCCAAAACCAATCGCTTGAAGGTACTGCAATCGCTGAGTGCCTTGAATGCATCCATCAAGGAGGCAGAAGTGGAGACGACTCAAATTCGGGAAAATGTACTTGATTTAAATCAAGACGACAGAGAACAGGAGAGTCAGTACAAACAGTCGCTTAGTCAAGCATTTCAGCAATTGAAAGCTCAATTGAAAGAGTGGCAGCAAACATATTTGATTAGTAGCCCAATAAAGGGTACGGTCAATTTGATGGGAAATTGGAGCCTGAACCAAAATGTGATTGAAGGTGAGACTGTGTTTACGATTATGCCAACAGGGGCTTCTACGCCCATTGGTAAAGCGTTGGTGCCCTCAACTGGCTCAGGCAAGGTTAGCCCTGGTCAAACGGTACAGGTGCATTTTGATAACTACCCCGATAAAGAATTTGGGTTTGTCAAAGGTATGGTCAGAAGTCTTTCTGAAGTGCCGTTAAAAGATGGTTACTTCGTGGCAGAAATCGTCTTCCCAGAGGGATTGACAACCAATTATGCCTTTCCCATACCAGCCCAAGGAACCCTTTCTGGTTTTGCTGACATTATTACTGAAGATGTCCGTCTGTTGAAGCGCATCATCATGCCAGTAACCCGTTTTTCCAAAAAGCACTTTTAATGTGCTACTATTGGGAAGATTAACGTGAACGTGGCACCAGCATCCTCTTGGCTTTCGACCAATACCTTACCGTCGTGAGCTTCGACAACCTTCTTCAAGAAGCTAAGGCCGATACCAAAACCGAATTTTCTTTTTCTTTCCAACAAGGATCCTTGATGGAAAAATTTGAAGATGGCATCCAGGTCTTGGGTGGGTACGCCCATTCCGTTGTCGCTAAATCGAATGTGAATGTCTTTTCCTTGAATTAGTGCTTCTATATTTATCTCAACACTGTCATACGAATACTTGACGGCATTATCCAACAAATTGTTGACTACGTTTTCCATCAAGGGTTTATCCCAGCATATTTCGAGGTTTTCCGGTTCACAACTCACGTTGATTGTTACCGGCTTTTCATGGATCATGTCATTAATAAAGGCCGTCTTCTGCGCTTGAAGGAAGGGTAGGAGCGGCATGGCTTTTGGTGTGACAACTAGCTCAGTATGTTCCGCTTTGGCCACCGTTAGGATACGGTCTATACTGTCGAGCATGTTTTTGCTCTGTTCTTTGCAAATGCGCAGGTACTCCTTCTTCTCTTCTGGTTTTATTGAAAGAGTGCCATCATACAGGATGCTGGAGGCCATATGAACGCTGTTCAGAGGTGACCTCAGGTCGTGAGTCAGAGCATTGGTGTATTCTTTGATGAAACGTACAAAACGGTTCTCTCGTAGGGTAGCCCTCATTAAAAAGATGAGTATTAATGTAACCAACATTAACAAACCAATGGAGAGCAGTAAGTAACTTTTGGCGCTCTTTATAAAATTGGCTCTGGGGTCGGTGATGTCAATAATAAGGGTTTGATAGGTGTTTAATCTGACAGTGATGGGATTCCTCAAGGTTTTGAGAGCCTTGCTGTTCTTGTCAATGGCTATACTTGGAACCGCTTTTTCCTTGTTTGGTCTTAAACTTATTTCATACTGCGTATCTGCAGAATCTTTTATTAAGTAGAATATGTGACTGGGAATAAAACCAACGTCTTTGGATACGTTGGAAGAAAAGATTGAATCAAGAGTAATTATGTCGCACTCTTTACCCATAAATAACAAGATGTCTTGAATCCTACTCTTGAAATCGTCAATATTATTGACATTTCCCTTGCGAATAATGCTTTCTGGTGGAGGGGCTTCATGATCGGCTTCATCAACAACTTCTATTTTTAAGGAAGATTTGTTTGCCCTCATGAACATTTCCTTCTCAATGGAGGCATTGAGGTGCAATTTGCATTTGTCTTTAAGGTTTTGTTCGGAGACTTCGTAGGCGTTTGTGAGCCATACAAACTGGAGAATAAGTAGGGAGATAATGCCTACGAGACTGACGCCTAAGGCTACCCAGCGGTTTACAATTTTATTAAGTTTCATGATTCAAGCATAAATTCGCTCGCAAAAGTACACAAAATTTAATAAAACGGAAATCTTAAGGTGGATTTCTTAATAATTTATTGGTTGAGAAAAGAATAAAACCGAATAGGAAATCGATTTAATCTTGATTAGACATACCTTTGGTCATCTTTTTGATATCCTCCATGGTCATGTCTCCCGTCATTTGAATTAACACGAATTCGTCCCCCTCATCAACGACCATGACCATCTCGGCTATCCGTTTGTCGTTTTTACGTCGGATGTAAAAGTTGACAAGCGACTCTTCATCTTTCACTGTCATTAGCACTTCAAACGCTTTGTTGTTGTAAAAAGCCCGTGCATCCTTGCGCAAGTTCGTTATCAGGTTTTTGCGCTCGGTGGTTAAAATAAGGATACCAGATAAACGCCCCGCCAAGTCTTTCGTGTTCATATTGATGTGAATATCCAAATTAGGCATCATCTGAAGCATGGACTTAGAGATGTAGACAGTGGTGACCCCCTCAATATTGGCATAACGTTCCATCAGATCCTTTTGCCCCATGACAAGGCTGCTAAGCAGGCAAGCCACGGCTATTAAGAGCATTCTTTTAGTATTCATGGTGGTTCTTATTTAGACATTTTTATTAATTGTTCAGTGACGGTTTTCTCTGTTTTCTCGATGCGGGCGTTGGCACAATCCAGTTGTCGGTAACCACTGTTCAACTTATTGGCTATGAGCTGAACAGCCCTGTCGGCTTCAAGAGCAGCATCCGTAGGATTGGTGAATGTATCTGTGTAAGGAACGCCTGATGCAGGCGCATTGAATGTCGACAACCCGATAGAGAAAAACAACAAGAGGCTGGCTGCCGCCGAAGTGGTCCATATCCAAGTAGATTTGAACAAGGGACGCGGTTGACGTTGACTTTTCTCATCAATCAAGGCTTCCAACCGCCCAAGCAAACCATCAGGCACGTTGACAGCTATGGGCTCGTAACATGCCAGAAACCGTTTTTTCTCCTCCAGCAACTCGAAAGGAACCCTGTCAGATTCGAAGAAGGCTTTCAGTGCCTTTTCCTCCTCCAGCGTGGTGTTGCCCTCGTAAAAGGCATCCAATAATGCGTTATAATAAGCTTCTTTCATAGTGGTGGTATTGGGCATTGAATAATTCACGTATCGACTTTCTGGCCCTTGAAAGCAGGACCCTTATATTTACAGCACTTAAACCAGTAATCTGTTCAATTTCTTCCAAAGAACAATCATCCATGTGCCTGAGTTTCATTACCAATTGTTGCTGAGCTGGCAGACTCCTCATCAGATGTTCAACCAGTTCCAACGAATCCCTGTTTTCCAGTGTTTCCAAGGGCGTTTCCGGAGAAGAACGCTCGTGTTTGACAGGATCAAAGGAAATCGATTGGTATTGCTTGGAGCGCATCACATCCATGCAGCGGTTTTTTACCATCACCACGCAGAAGGACTCCGGGTTCTGCATCAATGGCAATTCGTCGCGTTTTTCCCACAATTTAACGTACGTTTCCTGCACCACATCTTCCGCATCGTCGCCGTTTTCCAGTAAGTGGAAAGCGATACGGTACAATTTCGTGTGAAAGGGCAGGTACAGTGCCTTAAATGTGGCTGCGTCCATGTGAATTAAACCGGTTTTCTACATTGAAGACGAATGAAACATCGGCTTGTTACAAAGTAACCATTTTTTCTCTTTCTTTGTAGGAATAATCAATTATGTATGCGCAGTTTTGCTTCTGACAATAACTCGGGTGTCCATCCAGCCGTGATGGAAGCCCTTATGCAGACTAATACAGATCACGCGTACGGTTACGGTAACGATCCGTGGACCGAGGCCGCCGATCGTTTGTTTAAAGAGACATTCGGCGAACAGTGTGAATCCTATTACGTATTCAATGGTACAGGGAGCAATATTATCGCCCTGCAGTTGATGACCAGGCCTTACAACGCTATACTTTGTGCCGAGACGGCCCACATATATGTGGATGAATGCGGAGGACCAGTCAAAAGTACAGGTTGTCCGTTGATGCCCATACAGACCTCCGATGGGAAGTTGACACTGGAAGGCATCCGAAGCCGTCTGCACGGTTTCAACGATCAGCACCATTCACAACCCGGTGTGGTGTACCTGTCACAATGTACAGAATTTGGCACCGTCTATACGGTGGAAGAATTGCTCGCCATTACAAACCTGGCCCACAGCAACGGTTTATATGTACACATGGATGGTGCCAGGCTGGCCAATGCAGCCGCCTATTTGGGCGTCTCCTTGAAAGCCCTCACCACAGACTGTGGCATCGATGTGCTGAGTTTCGGGGGTACCAAAAACGGTCTGATGATGGGAGAGAGCGTGGTCATTCTCAATCCAGCCCTGTTGCCCGAAGCCAAGTATATCCGCAAGCAATCGGCGCAGCTAGCCTCCAAGATGCGATACCTGGCTTGCCAGTTTAGCGTGTACCTCAGTCATGACCTTTGGCTGATCAATGCCAAACACGCCAATGCCATGGCACAAAAGCTCTACCAAGGTTTAAAGGAAATACCAGGTGTGGTGTTTACCCAAAAGGTAGAGTCCAACGCCCTCTTTTTAACCATGCCTCTACCACTGATTCAGGCACTCCAAGCCAAATGGTTCTTTTATTTCTGGAACGAAGAAAAGGGCGAGTTGCGTCTGGTTACGTCTTTTGACACCACGGAAGACGATGTGGAAGCACTGCTCGATACAGTCAGGCAAGCGGCACATTGAGCTTTTATGCAAGATGCGTGCTGCTACCTGCGAAAATGTTTGTACTTTCGGGTACTGTCATTGGAGTTGAAACCTTGAACAAATACCTGTTTTATGACAATAAACGATGTTAAACTCATAGACCTTCCCAAGATTATCGACGTAAGGGGCAATCTTTCGTTTGCTGAAAACTATAATCAGATCCCCTTCGAAATCAAACGCACCTACTGGCTCTATGATGTGCCCGGTGGCGAATGCCGTGGCGGTCATGCCTATAGAGAAACGCAAGAGTTTGTCATTGCCTTGTCTGGCGCTTTTGATGTAACCATCGATGATGGTCGGCAAAAAAAGACGTTCACCTTAAACCGTTCCTACTATGGGCTTTACATCCCAAAGGGGCTTTGGCGGGAGATGGAAAACTTTTCCACCAACTCCATTGCGCTTGAATTTGCCTCCACCAAATACGATGAGAATGATTATATCCGTGAATACGATGAATTTTTAAAACTGAAGAGCAATGGCAAAATATAACATATTTGATTGCTCGATGATTGAACTCGATAAGCATCACAGCGATAGGATGGGCAACCTTACCGTCGTTGAGAACGGCATAACCCTACCATTCGATGTAAAACGCGTGTATTACCTCTATGATGTTCCTGGAGGGGAAGGTCGTGGCTCTCACGCGCACCGGGAGTTGGAACAACTCATCATCGCCGCCTCAGGTTCCTTTCGGGTCACCATCGATGATGGCCACTGCAAACGCAGTTTCTTTTTAAACCGTCCCTACCAGGGTCTGTATATAAAACCCGGTATGTGGCGTAACCTTGACGATTTCAGTTCAGGAGCCGTTTGCATGGTGTTGGCCAGTGAAGTATACCAAAAAGAAGACTACATCCTTGATTATAATGAATTTCTAGCCTTCAGGGATGTGAAAAAAGAATTGGAAGATTAGGATTCAAAACGTGGAAAAGTACTTTGTTTTGCTTGGTGAGAACCCGCTACTTTGGGGTCAGGTATGCCATCTTCGAGAATTAGGTTATAAGGTCATATTGGTTGCCTGGAGCGAAAAACCGCGCATTCAAGGTGATCTGTATATCCAGATGGATATCAAAGATGCAGCAGGCATCATTGGTCAATTGGAAGTACTAGGCTTAAGGGGGCAGGTATACGGAGCCATCTCAAGCATAGACCTTGCTGCTCCCACTGTCAACGCGATCAACGGCTGGTGCGGCAATAAAACGATGCCGGAGAAATTTAATCGGGTGCTCTCAAAAAATGACATGCGAGAAGCGTGGATAGCCGCTGGTTTGTACAACCGTTACTCCGTTATGAGTGAGGATAGTACACTCGATGAACTATACGCCCTTTCACAAAAGATGAAGTTGATATGCAAGCCCGATGTGGCCGCCAGTTCACGAGGTATCACCATCCTCGAGAAAGGACAAACCCATGAATCACTTCAACAGGCACTAACCAAAGCCGAAGGAACATCGTTCAACGGTAAATGCATCATTGAAGAATTT
>JAAYBL010000260.1 GCA_012718945.1 Bacteroidales bacterium | reverse complement strand
GAGCAAATGATCAATTACGTGAAAAGAAATGACATCTTCAGCGACTTCCGGCGCGGTCTACGCAACAGCGAGATAGCCCGAAATCACAACTGCAGCCGCACAACAATAGTGGGACTGCGAAAGCTTTACAGCTCAACGGTGGCAGACAAGGAGCATCCTGAAGCCCTGGAGGAACTCCTCCAAAGTACCCCGAAGTACAAGGGCAGAAAAGTGGACAATCCTGTGCTTACCGATGAAATCAAACGCATCATTGACGCCGACTTGAACGCAAACGCAGTGAAGGCGGCGACCGGTCTCAAAAAACAGCAAAAAAAGGCGACAGACATCCATGTCGACCTATGTAGAGCAGGATACTCAGTCTCGTATAGGACTGTGGTAAGGTACATTAAAGCAAAGAAAAGTAAGGCTGAGGCATCTGTGTTTGACTGCTTTATCAAACAGAAATACGTTCCAGGTGAGCGAATGGAGTTCGACTGGGGTGAGGTTCGAATATACATCAAGGGCCGCCTCTGTTCGTTCAATATGGCAGCAATAGCGCTGTGTAGCAACGGCCGTTGGGGGCGCTTGTTCACACGGCAGGATAAACAAGCGATGATGGAAGCCCACGTGGAAGGCCTAAAGTTCTGGGGGCATGTGCCGGGAAGAATGGTGTACGACAACATGAGGACAGCCGTCAAAAGCTTTACCGGTGGCGAGAAAACGCCAACCCTGGAACTGACTCAGCTGGAAGGATACTACGGCTTCAAACATCAATTTTGCAATATTCGATCCGGAAACGAAAAAGGACATGTTGAAAGAGCTGTGGAGATACTCAGGCGTATTGCATTCTCAAGACGCGACCACTTCAACTCCCTGGAAGAGGCGAATGAATACCTTCTTTCCATTTGCCAGGAGAACAACGAAGCGTTGAAAACTTCAATACAGGAAGAACTTGATCTCATGCAGCCTACAGCCGGAGAGATGGCCTGTTTTGAAGCCGACTATCGGCATGCAGACAAGTTGGCCACAATAAGCCTGGATACGATACATTACTCAGTCCCGTTCGAATATGTCGAACGGAATGTATGGGTGAAAAAATACAGCGACAAGGTTGTTATTTTCAACATTGATGGCCCATCAAAGGTTGAGATAGCCCGACACGAACGAAGCCATACCTCTGACGACTGGGTGCTTGACTTACAGCATTATCTGAAGGTCTTGAAAGTGAAACCGGGAGCCCTTCACAACTCAATGGCATTACGGCAGACACCACAGACACTCCAAGATCTGTTTGACACGTACTTCTCTGATAATGCACGCGGCTTCATCGAACTCCTTTTATGGGCCAAGGAAAACGCATACTCATATCAGGATTTATATTCATCAGTAAAAGTTGCCAGGATGAAAGGAGTCGGGACAATCACCGCCGAAAGCATCAAGGCGACGCTCTGTGAAAGCAAATCGATGGTTGAACTCCTTGATCTTCAATGGTCTAAAGGCATCGAGGACGGCGCGGAACTGAATATCGCATCACTTGGAAGACTCTTCAACTCATACCCCGAAAATACGCCATCATAATGGAAACATCCTATAAAACCACAATTATTGACAGCTGCCGCACGCTCAAGCTCGGTGGTGTCAAAAGCTCTTTGGACGCCATTATGAAGGACGCTAATAACCAAAAATGGACCTTCGACCGCTTCCTTGCCGAACTACTTGTAAAAGAGACTGAACACAGAGAAAGCACGCGTCGCAAGGCGCAAATAAAGAAAGCCGGCTTCCCTCAGTTGAAATATCTCGAAGACCTTGACCGTGAATGTTTGCCCAAGGACATGACTGTTGCGTTACCGGAACTGGAGACTCTTGACTTCATACGCACCGGTCAGAATGTTATTATGTACGGCAATCCTGGTACAGGAAAGACGCATTGCGCCATCGGCCTCGGAATCAAGGCTTGTCTTGCCGGATACAATGTCTTATATGCTTCTGTGCCCCGATTGCTGGTTCATATCAAAGAATGTGAATCACAACGCAGGCTTTCCAGGTTGCAGAAAAGCTTCGAAAAATACGACCTGGCCATACTGGATGAATGTGGCTATAAGTCCTTCGACAAGGCTGGAGCCGAATTACTCTTCAACCATATATCACTCAGAGCTGGTATTAAGTCAATTATCATCACAACCAATCTTGGCTTCGATAAATGGGATCAAATCTTTACAGATAAAATCATCGCAGCTGCTATTGTTGATCGTCTAACGTTTAAATCATTCATCGTAGACATGAACGCACAATCGTACAGAATCAGAGCCACCGAAGAGTGGATGAAAGAGAGAAAAATGAAACAGAAAATAGAAAATTAAATACCTTTGCGATGATCTTCAACTGTTCAGATTTGGATGGCAAAACTGTTCAGTTTTCGATGGCAATATACAGTACGGTTTGGCCGCTTTGTGAACGACATGGAAGGCAATGGTCGTGGAGACAGCTACATTGCCTTGGCCAAGTTCTTGCTAGACAGCCGGGCAGACGGCAGTGAATACGACCAGAGCCATGTGCCCGTACAGCAACAATATGAGGCCGTGGGTCATGCTGTGAGAGCTGTCTATACCTACTCGGGTATGTCGGATGTGGCTGCCGAAACAGCTGACACCGACTACCAAAGTGCCGTCATGTCCTTGTGGAACAATATGGTCAATAAAAAGTACTACGTGACCGGTGGCGTGGGTAGTGGTGAAACCTCCGAAGGTTTTGGCCCCAACTACTCGTTGCGTAACAATGCCTATTGCGAATCCTGTTCAAGCTGTGGGTTGATATTCTTCCAGCACAAGATGAACATCGCCTATCACCATGCCAAATACGCTGACCTATACGAGGAAACCATGTACAACGCCTTGCTCGGTTCGCTCGATTATGAAGGCAAGCACTTTTACTACACCAATCCATTAACAGCCTATTCCCGTCGCGCCGCCTGGCATGTTTGTCCCTGTTGCGTGGGTAACATACCACGCACCTTGCTGATGGTACCAACCTGGACGTATGTGACAGGTGATGACGGTATCTATGTGAATATGTACATCGGTAGTACCATCAACGTGGAAAGGGTGGTTGGCACCGATATTGAAATGGTGCAGGAAACGGATTATCCCTGGAAAGGTGCTGTTACCATCACCGTCAATCCCAAACAAGCCAAGCGTTTTACCGTGTACGTTCGTGTGCCCGACCGGAAAACCAGCGTGCTGTACACATCCGAACCTGCGCTCAATAACTTGAAATCCTTATCCGTAAATGGTCAGGCTGTCCCCATGAAAGTGGACAACGGTTACATCGCCATAACCAGGGATTGGAAAAAGGGAGATAAGATTAACCTGGAAATTCCTATGGTCATCCAGCAAGTAACGGCCGATGACAGACTGGTGGACAATCGAGGTCGTGTGGCCTTCCGTTACGGTCCGATGATCTACAACGTGGAAAAGGCAGATAACAAAGACCTTAACTTGGCTATTGGGAAGAATCCCTTCACGTTGGAATGGCGTCCCGACCTTTTCGGTGGTATCATGACCATCAAAGGCACCTGGGCTGATGGGTCGCCCCTGCTGGCCATACCCAACTACCTGCGCATGAATCGGGCCGAAGCTCCCCAGGAAGGCCAGCAAGGCCGCCAGGGTGACCGTACCCCGGGCTCCATCATTTGGATTAAAAAATAAAAATAAACAAGGGAGATGGCATCCCCGTAAGGGCGATGCCATCCCTTAAACTTACACCCCCAGTATCTTCCAGAGCTGCTCCGCGTGCCCCTTGGTGTCAACCTTGGTGACAACGGCCTCAATCATCCCTTGGGCGTCAATGACAAAGGTCGTACGGAGTAATCCCATGTACGTTTTGCCATAGTTCTTTTTCTCCCCCCAGGCACCGTAGGCCTGTGTGATGGCTTTGTCGGTATCGGCTATCAAATTGAAACCCAGGTTAAACTTGGTGGCGAAACGCTGGTGCGAATCGACCGAGTCAGGACTGACGCCGATGACAATAAAGCCCTTGTCGGTAAAGTGAGCCAGGTTGTCGTTGAGGCTACAGGCTTCAGCTGTGCAACCAGGTGTGTTGTCCTTGGGGTAGAAGTAGAGAATGACCCGTTTGCCGGCATAATCAGACAAACTGATGGGTTGATTGTGTTGATTGAAGCCCTGAAAAGCAGGAGCTTTGTCGCCTGGTTGTAACATATAGATTGGGATTAAGATAATTACGGCCGTCCGTAGAAATCGCTACCATTAACCGTTACCTGCTCAAACTGGATTTTAGTGTAGGATGATTTGAATGTAGGATCCTTGGCCTGCACCGTGACAAACTTAAACAAAATGTTTGATACACTGTCCAACGGATTGCCCTGCATGGTGCCGAAACGGTTGCAATTCAAGTTGCAGTTCAGGAAGACGATACTTCTTACATCAGCTCTGGGTTTGCCCTGATAACCGTTAAGGTCGAAAAACTGTCGCCAAGGGTTCATGTCGATGAGGGTACCACACGTG
>JAAYBL010000259.1 GCA_012718945.1 Bacteroidales bacterium | reverse complement strand
TCACCAAGACCGGTTTTGGACAACCGTCCATCTTCAACACCGACGCCATCATCCAGGAACTACTCAACCAAGGGAAGAGCCTGGAAGACGCCCGTAACGGGGGCTGCAGCGGTTGCGTGGAAGCCGGAGCCTTCGGTACCGAAAGCTACATTCTGACTGGTTACTTCAACCTGCCCAAAATACTGGAAATTACCCTGCACGATGGTTTTGACCCCCGTACCGGCAAACAGATAGGCCTGCACACGGGCAAGCCGGAAACCCTGACCAGCTACGAGGCCCTTTTGGACGCCTTCCGTCAGCAAGTCAACCATTTCGCCGGTATCAAGATTGAGGGCAGCAACACCATTGAACGCATCTTCATGGCCAACATGCCTACCCCCTTCCTCTCCTTGTTCATCGATGACTGCGTAGCCAGAGGGGTGGATTACATCAGTGGCGGTACCCGGTACAACACCAATTACATCCAGGGCGTCGGTCTGGGCACCATCACCGACTCGCTCACAGCCCTCAAAACCCAGGTCTACGAAGCTGGCAACCTCACCCTGCCTGCTTTTATTACTGCCTTGGAGGCCAACTTCGAAGGCCACGAAGACCTGCGGTTCCAGCTCCTGTACAAGACACCCAAATACGGCAACGACGACGATAGGGCCGATCAGCAATTGACCGATGTCTTCAACATCTACTACAACGCTGTAATGGGTCACACCAGTCCCAGGGGTGCCGACTACCGCATCAACCTGCTACCCACCACTTGCCACGTTTATTTCGGCAGCGTCATGCACGCCAGTCCAGACGGCAGGAAGGCCAAGCTACCCGTATCCGAAGGTATTTCCCCCGTTCAAGGTGCCGACCACAACGGACCAACCGCTGTCATCAAATCGGCCGCCAAGATCGACCACCTGCATACAGGCGGTACCTTACTGAACCAAAAGTTCAGCCCGGCCTTCTTTGAAGACGACCAAGCTATACGTAAAGTCTCGTCCTTGGTACGCAGTTATTTCAAACTGAACGGTCACCACATCCAGTTCAACGTGGTCAACGCCGCCACCTTGCGTGATGCCCAGAAACACCCGGAAAAGTACAGGGGATTGATCGTTCGCGTGGCCGGCTACAGCGACTACTTCAACGATTTAGGCACCGATCTGCAAAACGAAATCATCGAACGCACCGAGCACGAATCAGCGTAACGCAAGGGCAGCCTTATACACCTGTAGGGCACGCTCCCTGGCTTGGGCGTGATCAACCATGGGCGCTGGGTAATCGGATGTTCCCCATTCCGGTACCCAGCGCTTCACATAGAGACCCTGAGGATCCCAGCGAAGGCGCTGTTGTTCGGGATTGAACACCCTGAAGTAGGGCACGGCGTCGCAGCCCGTACCGGCCGCCCATTGCCAGTTACCGTTATTGGCGGCCAAATCGAAGTCCATCAACCGATTGCCGAAATAAGTTTCTCCCCAACGCCAATCGATAAGCAGGTCCTTGACCAGAAAACCGGCCACCACCATGCGCACTCTGTTGTGCATCCAGCCGGTGGCATTGAGTTCCCGCATGCCGGCATCCACCAGGGGAAAACCCGTCCTACCCTCGCACCACCGTTGAAAGGCAGCCTCATCGTCGCACCAGGCGATGGCATCGTAAGCCGGCTTGAAGGCCCCGTGTTCTACTTTGGGGAAATGGTACAGAATACTCATAAAGAACTCCCTCCAAATCAACTCGTTGAGCCAGGTTTCATTCAAGCGGAGTGCCAGGCCAACCAGGCGGCGCACACTCACCGTGCCAAAACGCAGGTGCACCCCCAAACGCGTAGTGCCCTCAACAGACGGCATATCCCGCCATTGGTGGTAAGCGGCGATACGTGCTTCATCAATTACGGGTGGCGCATAGACCACGCCCGTCGGTTTGAAGCCCAAGGCTTCCAAAGAAGGCAGGACTTCTGGAGCCAATGGGCAAAGCCGCGTCTTCCATTCCGTCGGCGTAAGCGATGCCTTACGGGATCGTTCCGGTGTAATACGGGCAACCACAGACTTCCATGCCTTGGCGTACGGTGTAAAAACGGTATAGGGACTGCCGTCAGCCTTCAACACTTCGTGAGGCTCGGCTACGACTTGATCCTTGAACGTGTGTAAAGGAATACCAACCGCCATTAATTGTTGACGTACAGCCTCATCCCTGCGAAGAGCAGCCGGTTCGTAATCCCGGTTGGTATACACAGCTTTCACGTCAAAACGACTCAACCAGCCGTTAAAAGCCTCGTTCACCCGACCGTTGTACACCACCAAAGAGGTACCTAGATCAACGAACGCTGTTTGTAACACGGACAAGCATTGATGCAGCCAGTCGACCCGGCGATCGGCCGCATCCTCAAGTTTTGATAGCAGATCGGTGTCGTACACAAAAACAGGCACCACAGGCCATCCACTGGCCAATGCAGCTTCAAGACCGATGTTGTCATCCAACCTCAAATCCCGCCTGAACCAAAACAGCACCACGGGCAATCGCCCTTCAGAAGTCGTCATAGCAGTAGCCATCATCACTGTTCACTATTCCATTGTAAACAGCCAATTTATAAAGATTGTTGTCAACGAAGGAATAATTTCAACTTTTTTGTACTTTCGACCTCAACGAATGAAACACAAAAACCTTCCTATGAAAAAGTCAACCATTCTTGTCACAGCAGCCCTTTGGCTGACTACCGGCCTTCTGCCCATCTCAGTTCAAGCGCAGGATCTCGCTCCTATCCAATTGAACGCACCCAGCAAAACCCGTGGCTGCGACATCATGCAAGCCCTGCAACAAAGGCAGTCCAACCGAGCCTTAGAAAGCACGCCTGTCAACCTGCAAGACCTTTCCGACCTCCTGTGGGCTGCCAACGGCATCAACCGACCGGAAATCGGCAAAAAGACGGCTCCCTCAGCCATGAACAGCCAGGACGTGGACATTTATATACTTAACGAAGACGGTTGTTACCGGTATGATGCGTTGGGAAACACCCTTCAACCAATAGCCAAAGGCGATCAACGCAGTCTGGTAGAAGGCAACCGCCCCAGTGGGGCGCCCCTCATCCTGGTGTTGACGGCCGACATGTCCAAATACCGCAACTATAAGGCCGGTGACGACACCAACAACAAACACCTCTATGAAATGGGGGCCTTGGATGCCGGTATTGTCTCTCAAAACATCAGCCTGTTTTGTGCAGCCGCCGGATTGGGCACCGTTCCCAGAGCAGGCATGAACAAGGAAGCTCTCAAGGAAGCCCTTAAGCTGTCTCCCTCCCAGGTGCTCTGGCTCAACCACCCCATCGGCAAGGTCAAGTAACCTGGCCGACGTTCGTTGTCAATCCATCAAATAAAAGGTGGATTAAATCACCTTGATGGTCTTCCATTTTTCCGTCTTGAAGCGGCGGTATATGGCGTAAGCGAAGAGCATGTAAACCACCACGATGGCCAACCATGCCCAGGTAACCGAGAGGTTCATCAGGTTCAATGTTATGAACACCAGGGGTAGGAAAGCCCAATTGGCACCAACCGACAGTACCATGGTGAAAAAGGTATCACCAGCACCCCTGAGGGTACCAATCATGGCCACCATGAAAGCCTGTGCCAGCACATAGATGGAAGCTATCCGTATCATGGCCTTGGCCATGGGCACAGCCTCCTCAAAGGCTTGACTGGGTGTGGCCGGGTGAAAGACGCGCACCAAGGCCTCCGGGATTAGTATAAATAAGAACAGGACCACGATCGAATATAAAATGCCCACTTTAATGGCAGACAGGGCGGCTCTGTGAGCGGCTTGGGGACGTTTGGCCCCCATGTAGCGCCCCACCAGGCTGGTAACAGCAATCTCAATACCCAACAAGGGGATAAACGAAACCAGGTCCCAGTTGAACATAATGGTCGTAGCCGTCGCTGCCGCCGTACCCCTGCTTTGAAACATCAAGGTCATGATAAACATGGCCACAAAATTGAGCAGGAACTCCAAACCGGCGGGGTAACCGAAATGCAGCAGTTTTTTCATGATCCGCCCGTCGAAACGGAATGACTGTAACACAGCATACACCATCCGGTTGCGGCGATTGAAGTAAGGTACCAACAACATCAGCACAGCCGTTGCACTACCGAAGACGGTGGCAAAGGCAGCTCCCTTCACACCAAGAGCAGGGAGGCCTAGTTTGCCAAAAATCAGTCCATAATCGAGCACCACGTTGACCAACATGGCCGCTATCGTGGACGTCATAACGATACGCGTCTTGCCTATCCCCGTAAAATAACAGCCCAACACATGTCTGAGCAGGCTGAAAATAGCGCCTAACGTCAAGACACGGAGGTACTCAATCTGATAACCTACCTGATTGACAGGCAGGTTGGCGTTCATGAAAATATGGTTGACCAGGGGATTGAGGGCGTTGATAAACGGCCACGCCAACAACACCACGAGAACGGCTTGAAAGGTGACCTTGGGTGCCTTGGTCAACTTACCTGCACCATAATACTGAGCCACCAAGGCAGTAGAGTACCCGGATAAGCCAATGAAGAAAAAGGTCAACATTTGAAACGTTAAACCTCCACCCAGGGCTGCGTTCATTTGGTCAGGTCCCAACCTGGCCAGAAACAGTCTGTCAGTAAAGGTCATTACCCCATCGGCAGCCGTGGATACCATCATGGGAAAGGCCAACACCAAAAGGTCGCTGATGCCCCCGGGTCGTTTATGCCCGGAGAAATACCGTTTAATCAAGTTCATTTAGGTGGATTAAGGGCACAAAAGTACACAAACCCTCGCATCGCACAAATACCGGCGCGTTTTTTTCGCCTCAAGGCATCAGCGAACCATCACCTTAACCCGCTCGTTTCCAGCAACAACAATGTAAACACCGGCAGGCAACGTCAAGACCGTGTCATAACCGTCCGTCATCGCAGTAGCTGCCAACCGTCCATCGAGACCGTATACACGGATGCGCAGACCAGCAGGCACTTGTTGCAACGTCAGCACGCCCTGTCCAGACAACACCTTGCCGGCCAGATTGACCTGCGGTTCCTTGACCGTACGGTTGAGGGCTGTAATCAGTTTGCCAGCGTCGATGAAACGGTATTCACGTTGCGCCTTCTTGTTGGATGTTGACCAAGCCACCACATTGGTGCTATTGGAACTGTTGGCATCTAAGCCCAGATTAGCCAAAGCAGGGGGTGTTTGCGCTGATACCAAACCAAAATAGTTATCAGGCTTACTACCATCGTTGGGACTGTCGTAAAGCGTGAACATGGTTTTCTTCTCCGCATCGAGCGGAATAAATTGTCCGACCGAATCAATGTAGACAAACCCGTTGTACGCTTCATTACGGAGGTAATAGACAGCCTCCTGAAAATACTTCTTGGTCATAACAACCTCAAATCGTGCACTGGCTGAATCAGCCGGAAACGTTGTTGAGGCAGCCAGGCGATACCCATCCTCATAAGGCTCGGCGTACAGGTATTTGCCATTCAGACATTGCAACAGGTAGTAGCGGTCAGGCTCAGGCGTGAACAAAGCCTTAGGGTCGTCTACAAGCGAGCGAATGTATTGATCCACAAAATCATAGCGATCGTCCATATACCCCCTGAGAAAGGCCACTTCGGCCTCATACGTATATCGGGGGGTCAACTCATTGTAAACCACAGTGCCTAGCACAGGCCATACCGAATTTGAGAAGTTACGTTCCTGTGAAGCGTCCAGCGTGGTCGCCAGACTGTCAATGACATGTAGCAATTTATTTTCCAGGCCTGGATAGATATCATACCATTCAATACAAATGGTCCGACGTACCTCAGGTATGCTTAAGATTTTTTCTATCATCGACCTGACACTTCCATTTGAAAAGCACTTCACCATGATTGACTCATTCCGACCGTCGTTGGCCACCGAATAGATGCGGTTGCAATTGCCAAAAGAAATATCGTTGTCCCAAAGCGGACCGAAATAGAACTTGTCGTCGTTGCGGTTCTTTTTTACATAAATGCTCCATATGCCATCCGGATTGGCCGTGAGTTCAAACGCAATATACCACCGGGCAAACGACTTCAAGTCCAGGTATTTGGTCAGTTTTGACGTATCGGTGACTCCTACTACGAAATTTTTGACAGCCGATTCGAAAGCCGAATAATGGGCACTGATGTAATCCATCTGAAAATGATTCATGTCGTCATTATCCGGGTATTTGACCGTGACTTTAGATGAATAGCCACCCCATCCCGTAAACCATATTGGATTACCCTCTTGAGTTGTATCGGTTTCATTATTGGCAAAGCCGTCAATCTCCAACAAATACCCTCCGGAAATATCGGGCAGCGCCGTGTTTTCGAAGGTGAGTTTTTCCAGATCCACCCTATTTTTGTTACGTTCCACCTGATCGGTGGCCATGTAATTGCCGATGTATTTACCATTCAACACCACATCAAGGTAGCGGTATGCTGGCGTGTAGTACATCTGACATGCCTTACCTATTTCGAAGGCCAGTGCATTTCGCATCAACGTCTTGTCCGCATGATTGGCCAGCAGCACCCAGGCGTTGTCTTTGGCCGGCATGCCCATGAAATGGAAATCATCCCTGAGTTTCAGACGGTAAGGTTTCTTGGCCATTCCCCAGGAGGAATTGCCCCGTCCCTTGATTTGAGCGGTATCGTTGTAGAGTCCCGTCGTATCGGTGGCAGTCATTTCCAGCACGGCCTCCACATAGTATTCCTTAGAAGTAATGCTTTGGTTGTTCTTGGTGGTAATGTATAGCGAGGGTAAGTTGGTCAACTGATTGACAGCGGCCTTTACGCCTAAAATAGTCAGAAAAAAGACAAAAAAGCTTAGGCAAAAGACGAACAGACGGGATGGTTTCATGCGTAGACTCAATGGAAGGTTACCTACAAAGATACGGCGAAAGTGGCGTATGAACGGGGAAAGAACTGCCAATATGGGAGAAAAATCATTCGCCCTTTTTTATACCTTTGCAATCAAACCTTAGCTACAACTACGATGAAGCCAAACCGCGGCCTGTTACTCGTTACGAGTCTTATATGTGCCTTGACCCTTTCGGCACAATCCATGCGAACCACCGATAAAGGAGTGTATATCAGCCTCAAACCCATGGACATTGAATGTCGGTTTTTTGGGCCCGACGTGGTTCAGATCCTGAAAACGCCGGTCAACCGGCCATCCATCCGCAAGAGCCTCACTATTACGCAATTGCCACAGAGGCCCGACATTCAGACCAAGGAAACCAGCGCCTACTTCCAGATTCAGACAAGTGGATTACAACTCATCGTAGATAAAACCACAGGCACGATTACTTTCAATAACAAAGAGGGCAAACGCCTCATCAACGAACGTCCCAACACCACCTTGGTGTCGCTGAACGACTACACCACTGATACCACCTTCCAGGTGAGGCAAGCCTTTGTCCTTGCCAAAGACGAAGCCATTTATGGCCTTGGACAACACCAGAATGGCAAACTTAACCTTCGCAATCAACGCATCCGGCTGCGACAGGACAACATGAAAATTTGCATCCCCTACTTCCTGTCCAACAAAGGCTACGCTCTGTATTGGGATAACTACTCACCCACCGTGTTTGCTGACAACGTGAACGAGACGCAATTTGATTCCGAAGTGGGCGAATGTGTGGATTACTACGTCATGACTGGCCCCGACCTCCCAACCGTAGCCGCACGCATGCGCACCCTTACCGGCAAGGCACCCCTTCCTCCCCTCTGGTCTCTGGGCTTTTTCCAATCCAAGGAACGCTACAGAACACAGGAAGAACCTGTCGAAGTCGTCAAGCGCTACAGAGACTTAAAAATACCCCTTGACGTCGTCATCCAGGATTGGCAATACTGGGGCAATGACAGCAATTGGAACGCCATGCGTTTCGACAACCCGGCCTTCAATCAACCGCAGGCGATGATCGACCAGGTACACGCCCAAAACGCCCGGATGCTGATTTCCGTCTGGGCTTCCTTCGGGCCCAAAACGCTCCAATACGCTGAAATGAAACCCAAAGGCATGTTGCTTGACATCGATACCTGGCCCCGCAACCAAGGTGTCATGCCCTACGACCCCTTCAATCCAGCAGCCAGAGACATATATTGGAAACACCTCAACGAAAACATCTTCGCCCTGGGCATGGACGGTTGGTGGCTCGATTCCACCGAACCCGACCATTTCAACATGGGCCAAAAAGAATACAACCAAAACTGCCACCTGGGCACTTTCAGAGGCTACTGCAACGCCTTTCCTCTGATGACCACAGGCGGTGTGTACGACCACCAACGTGCCGTCACTACCGACAAGCGCGTGGTCATTCTCACCCGCTCTGCCTTTGCCGGTCAACAACGCTACGGCACCTTTGTCTGGTCGGGCGACGTCACCTCCAGCTGGGAAAACCTGGCCAATCAGATCCCAGCCGCCCTCAACCTCAGCCTCTGCGGCATTCCCTATTGGAACAGCGACATCGGGGGCTTCTTCTCCAACAGGTATTTCAGGGGCGGTGTCAACAACAAGACTTTCCACGAACTCTATGTTCGCTGGATGCAGTTTGCCGCCTTCACCCCCATGATGCGTTCCCATGGCACCGACACGCCCAGAGAAATCTACCAGTTTGGTCAACCCGGCGATTGGTCGTTCGATGCCCAGGCCCGCATGCTCAAACTTCGGTACCGCCTCCTACCCTACCTTTACGCAACGGCCTGGCAGGTGACCAACCAAGACGCCAGTTTCATGCGTCCCCTGATTTTCGACTACCCCGATGACAAAGCCCTGCTCAACCTGACCGACCAGTACCTCTTTGGCTCCTCCCTCATGGTGGCTCCCGTTTTAAACGCTCAATACGTAAAAGCAGCGGACAACACCTACACCGAAACGTTTGACCAGCCCGGATCCCGGCAAGTGTACTTGCCAGCCAACAGCCGATGGATAGATTTCTGGACGGGAGAAACCCTCGAAGGTGGGCAAACGGTGACAAAAGCCACCCCCATCGACCTTATTCCTCTCTACGTTAAAGCAGGGAGCATCATTCCTTGGGGTCCTGATGTACAGTACGCCACAGAAAAGAATTGGAAAACGCTGGAAATCCGTATTTACCCCGGTGCTGATGGTCAATTCACCCTTTATGAAGATGAAAACGACAGCTATAACTACGAAAAGGGTGCCCACAGCACCATCACCTTCAACTGGAACGAAGCCACACGAACGCTGACCCTCAGTCATCGCGAAGGCAAGTTTAAGAGCATGCAGAAAAAGCGCCACTTCAACATCGTGCTGGTGCAACCATCATCCAATCCGGCCGACGCAGGAGCCACCAGCATTGCCCAAGCAATCACCTACAAAGGAAAAACCAAAACGGTCGTTTTATAACACTGATCAAACATCAGCAGCCATCTCGGGCGAAACTATCTCAATGGGAATACGCACATAAAACGTACTCCCCTTGCCTTCTTCGCTTTCAACAGTGATCTCTCCACCAAGCAACTCGACAAAGGCTTTGGTGATGGCCAGGCCCAAACCTGCCCCTTCAAAGGTGGATTTCCGGTGGCTGTCCACTTGTATAAAGCGTTCAAAGATGGCTAGCTGTTTTTCATAAGGGATACCAATACCGCTATCAACAACAGTGAAAAACAACTCCCCGTTGTTGATTGAGCAGTCGAAAGCTACAAATCCCTTCTGCGTGTATTTCAGGGCATTCTTGACCAAATTGGTCACGATGGAGTAGAGCTTATCTTTATCCGTGCGAACGAAGGAGACATCAGGCATCAGTAGGGTTGGACGCTTGAATTCCAACCCTTTGATAAGAGCGTCCTGCCTGAAAAGGCCGAAACAATTGAGCATCACCTCATTCAAATCAAACACCGACGGATTGACGACCACCTGTCCCGATTCAATTTTGGAGACATCCACTATATCGTTGAGCGTCGATAACAATCGGTCACCGTTTTTACGAACGATGTCCAGGTACTCGCTTTTCTCAGCCGCCGTCAAGTTTTCTTCCTGCAGCAAGGAGATAAAGCCGATAATGCTATTCATGGGCGTTCGAATTTCATGGCTCATATTGGCCAGAAACGCAGACTTCAACCGATCGCTCTCTTCGGCTTTCATCCTGGCTGCTTGCAATTCTTCTTTTTGCCTTACTTCCTGGGTGATATCCTGAATCATGATCAAACGACTGCCACGGACAGCCTGAATAGGGGTTCGGTTAATGCGGTACACCACTTTATCGTCGAAAACACTGACCATAGTTGAATCCGTCGCCTCTTTATCAAGCATGGCTTCAACCAGACGTATGGCGTCCTCACACCCTGAGTTGTCTATTTCAGATAAAGCCTGCTCCAACGTCATGCCAAGCAGGTCCTCCTTTTCCAGCCTCAAATAAGCTTTCGCTTGTTGATTGATATCCTGAAGCCTGTCTCTGTTATCCAAAGCCACCACACCGATGGGAAGTGTCTCCATCAATGTTTCTCTAGCTACTGGCATCATATTGAGCAGTCGGCCTTTCAATAAAGCCCAGACAAAGATACTGGCACTGATGGATGTGCTGATGGTGGTCAGTTCCAGCCCTTCGATGGGGCTGATGTTCATCAAATAAATGATACTGGCCGCCCAAGGTAATAATCCGGCCAGCAAAATGAGAAATCCTTGACGTCTGTAACGGGTATACTGTTTGTTCGCCGCACTAAAACGCAGCAGTTTGAAGGTGGCTAGAAACAATAAGACATAGTTGTACATGGCGTAGCCCACCCAGAACCAAAAACCATGGTGATAGACCATCATGTTGGTTTCCGGGTTGATGTCCGAATAGCTACTCCACAAAAGATGGTGATCGCCGTTTGTAAAAGCCATACCCAACGAGACCAACGGAAAAACAAACAGGAACCAGGCCGCTCTTAGTTCACTGAGCCTGGTCATCGAGGTAAAACGAAGGGCAAAAAGAAAATAAAAAACAGGGATGAACACGCCACCGATGTACGACAACTGCGACCAGAACAGCTTGCCGGCCTGAGTCGTACTGGCAGCTTCGAAAGTGAGGAAAAAGGCACAGACTGCCGCCGAAAAGCACAACAAAGCCAATTCAATAGCCCCCACCAAGGCTCTTCGCCTCAAGGCCAGCAAGCCTGCGACAAACGTGACAACGGCTGTAAACAGGTAAATCAAGCAGTAGATGGTTATTTCCATACAGTCCTATGCTGTTGTTTAGACTATGAAAACAGGACAGCAGGCAAATGTAGTTTTTTTTTCCTTAGCGGTTGATTTGGTTGTTGGGAATTGTACCTTTATGACAGAAAAAAAACACCTCATCATGGATTCCAAATGGCGTAAACTGGCCCTGGTCGCTCAACGAACGGAGCTGACCGAGCATCTTATCTACACTAAATTAGCCAACCGCATCAACGATGCCGATAACGCAGCCATTCTGAGACGCATCGGGCAGCAGGAATTGGAACATGCCACGTATTGGGCCGGACAAACCGGTGTCGACGTAAAGCCCTACCGCTGGAAACTGTGGCGCACCACCTTTCTGGCCAGGATTCTTGGAATTACCTTCGTACTTAAACAAATGGAAAAACGCGAGGGAACAGGCTCAAAACTCTACGAAAAACTCGCCGATTCCTTTCCGGAGACCAAACAGTTTTCCAAGGAAGAGGGTGAACACGAACAGGCCATCTTAAAGATGTTGGACGAAGAACGCTTACGCTACGTCGGCTCCATCGTGCTGGGGCTCAACGATGCTCTGGTTGAACTGACCGGCGCGTTGGCTGGTTTCACCCTGGCCTTGGGTGAAACAAAAATCATCTCACTCGTAGGATTGGTCACCGGCATCTCAGCCGCCTTGTCCATGGCGGCCTCCGAATACCTTTCCTCGAAAGCCGATGGTGACAGCAAGGCAGGCACTTCGGCCGTCTATACGGGTTTTACGTATTTGATAACCGTCATCCTGCTTATCCTGCCATTCTTACTACTGAGCAACAAGTTCCTGGCCCTGGGTATCACCCTGGGCATCGTCATCCTGATTATCTACGTGTTCAATTACTACCTGGCCGTAGCCAAGGACTTGAACTTCAAGGCCCGTTTCCTGGAAATGGCACTCATCAGCCTAGGTGTGGCAGGCTTCTCTTTTCTGGTCGGATTTGTCCTCAAGCAATTGTTGGGCGTTGACATCTAAACCAACTCAACGCTCCAGAATCAACTTGCCCGTCTTGCGGACAGCGCCGTTCACGCTGACCTTATACAAGTAGACGGAAGCATTGCCACCCAGTTCATCCGCACTGATCTGGTGTTCCTGGATGCCTGCCGTCGCAGCCATCTCGTGGTTATACACCACGCGGCCCATCATGTCGTAGATGGCAATGCGGACCTTGCTTGCTGTACCCAGGTTATACCTGAAAGTGACCTCAGACGTGAAAGGATTGGGCGTGGTGATGAGGTCCATGGGTAATGTTGGCGCCGTCACATTGGTCGGCAGTTCTTCCAGAACTTGTATCTGGCTGTCCATCCAACTGATTCGGTCGTTCAACCAGGTTTTCAGGTAATTGATTTCATTGGCGTACGTGCCCCCCACATAGTTGTTGGGCCACAAATAGGTATTCAAGATGTTCCAGGTTTGGAAATTTCGCTTCTGGGCATCGTAAATCACTGTGGCACAAGAGTCGATAAACTGACCCAAGTAAGAGGCATTCAGATACTTGTTCGTCCATCTGTTCCAGCTTTTCTTCAATTCGGAGTTGAAGTAGGGATCCAACCTGAATTTATCCCACCAGAAGGGCATGGCATAGTCATCTCCTCCGTCCATTCCTTCGACCACCCAGCCCGCCGTATTGCCAGCCTGAAAGAAATTGGCGTTGCCAAAACTGATGTCGTAGTCCCAATAGGGGCCCATCTTGATCTTGCCGCCTTTGCTGTCCTTGTCCTTGTGCAGGAAGGTGCTGATGCGGTAACCGTCTAGGTTGCGGGATAGCTCGGTGAGGATATAATAATCTACGAACGATTGAAAATCAACGTATTGATAGTAGCCTTTGCCGCTATCGGTATATTCATTGCTGTATACCGCATCTTCAAACGCCGTGAAGTGTTGCCTGGCATAGGTGCGTTGTTCGAGGTTAAGATCATCGCCATCAGGGTAGTGGTGAATAAAGTTCACGTTGTACTTCTTTTCAGGCGTTTTGTAAGGGGAAATCCAATAGTGAATGCCGTTGACATCGGTCGATTCTGGCCTATCCAACTTCATGATGTAGCCCCCCGTAATCTGGTCGCCAGAAGCTTCTTCCGGTTTGAGTTTGGCCAGATCCAGCCGGTTCTTGTCCACCTTGATCTTTTCCACCAACACGTACACGCCTTGGTGATTACCATTCAGGTAAAGTTCGAAAAAGCGGGTTCGGGGCGACCAAGTGCCTGTCAAGTTGCCCAGATGATAAGCCAGCACATTGCGCATCAATGACTTATCAGGATAAGGTCCATGAAAGACCCAGTCGTTTTCTTTGGGCATACCCAGCAAGGATACATTCAAGTCCTCCCCGAGTTCGTCCCAGGTCTCCACCGTGTAGCTTTTCTTGGCAAAACCAGCTGAGGAATTACCCCTTATCTTGATGCCCACCTTGCCGTTGTATTCATAGATAGTGTCTGTAAGAGCGTTGAAACCGGTGGGACTGTTGAGTACCGTCATGTCAACCATGATTTTTTCAGCCTGCCCTATGGATTGCCCCCCTGTATTGAGCATAATCAAGGGCAACTCACTGACACCCAAATCGACGGGTTCCATAAACCAGGAAGGAACGGGCTGGTAAGGATTTCCGGATGCTTTAACCCTGGTGTGCAGAAAGACCCTGGCAGAAAGGTCGGTGCTTGACAAGTTCAGGTTGAGGACATGCACCGCCAGCGTGTTTGTGCCGTTGACCAGCATGGACGTATTCAGCACTGTCCGTTCAGGAGAGCCGCCCTTATACAGTTGTGCCTCTCTATCGGTAGATACACGGCCGTTGTATGGTTGGTAAGGCCCGGAAATGTTGTTGGAATTGGCCACAGGCTGTCCGTTCAGGTACACCACATAGGCGTCGTCGTAATCAATATCCAACACCAGCCTATCCAATTCACTCACGTCGTTAACCGTAAACTGACGGCGCAGGTAAATGGAGTTACAGACCGAGACCACGGTATTATCATCATTGTCTGCGTACCCAAACCCGCCCATTCCTTTGAGCCAGGTTGAGGCATTAAAGGTGGGTTGATACCAATCGGCCGGAGGTTCAGACTTGGCCGCCAGGTAGCTGAAGGTGTCTGATTCCAATACGAGTGAACGCCATTGCTTGGCCGCCTTGGCCAAGACTATCACTGCAAACATTTTTTTCACTGTTATCCCGCCAGTTATTGTGATGGTCGCTGTCAAGAGTACATCCTTGTCGTACACCTCCAAACGATTGACCGTGCCATCGGTTGCCACCACCTCGGGTAGACTTGAATCCCATGATACCGGGAAACTGTTGGTACCCGTGACCGTAGGTAAGGTCAGATTATCGGTCACATTAGTGAGGTCGCCGGTCAATGTCAAACTGTTATAGGCCGCCACCATCTCAGCAGTGAAGCCATAACACTCCATAATCTCGGTTTCGGACAAGGGCCTGTAATAAAGAACAAACTCATCAATCAGCCCATTCAGACCCGGATCAGGCCATTGAGACTTTCCCAGGTAGTTTTGTGTCGTTGAAGCCAACATGGCAGGGCTGACAGTGATCGATTGATTGATCCCGACCTGTTCTCCGTTGATATAGAACTTCCCCACACCCTGTTTCAGATTAGTGTCCCAGGTAAAGGTTATTGCCACATGTGTCCAGGTATTCGTGGGAATATTGACATTGGCATCAATAATTTGCTCCCCACCAGTGAATGGCTTAATGGCAAAGCGGGGTGTCCCATTGCCAGACATAGGCGTGAGAAACATGTATTCGTCGGTTCCAGAACCAAAGTCAAAAATCCTTGACCAAGTAGCGGTGGAGGATAAATTGACCCAGGTTGATAGGGTAAAGTTGGTAATATTGTTCAAAATACCTTGAGGTAACAGAACACAATCGTTGACACCGGTAAGTCGGACTGCTTTGCCATCTTTACCATCCTCAACGGTCACGTTACCAACCAACTGAGCGGTTTTTCCATTGCCAGACAGATCAGAAACATCTACGCCTGAAATGGATTCAAAATTATAATACACTACTTGACCATAACTCGGAATAGCCTTTATCAGCTGGATGGGCATAGTTAGGGATATCAGCAGCAGTGCTGCCAATGCGAAGGAACGTGTTTTGAGTGGCATCATGAGTAAAAAAAGGTTAACCCGGCGTCCAGCGCTACCGGAATGAGCCCACAAAGAAAATGAAATTAGCCCGTTTTTCCTATCACCAGTAAAAACCTGTGTTTGACTCATGCGTAGAGTAAGGATAGCCTGTAGAGGAAGAACTCAACATCGATGACTCCACGCAATTGCGCCCTAAAGGCTTTGATCTTGGCGTTCAGCGATTCAG
>JAAYBL010000258.1 GCA_012718945.1 Bacteroidales bacterium | reverse complement strand
CTGCTTGTCTTTTTATCTCCGAATACATAGAGTGCCAATGGTTTGGGCCTGCTGTTGATGAAACTCAGCGCCTCGTCGAGGTTGTCGTACACCAGGATGGGTAACAATGGTCCGAAAATCTCCTGTTGCATCAGTTCGCTGTCCGTTGCTGGTTGATCAATCAAGGTGGGGGCCATGTAACGACTGGCTTTGTCGTGTGCACCTCCCGCCACAATCTGTTGCTTTGATTCATCGAGCAAGAGGGCCAACCGATCAAAGGCGGCTTCATTAACAATGCGTCCGTAATAAGGACTCGTTTTTGGATCCTCACCATAACGAGTATGGAGGTGCTTTTTGAGTGCATCCAGCAGGGATATCTTGAGGGAATGGTGCACCAGTAGGTAATCGGGTGCTACGCAGGTTTGGCCAGCATTGATGAATTTTCCGAAAATGATGCGTTTGGCCGCTAGGTCTACATCGGCTGAGGACAACACCAAACAAGGACTTTTTCCGCCCAGTTCCAGGGTGACAGGGCAGAGTTGGGCTGCAGCCTTCTGCATGATGTGTCTTCCGGTCGTAGCACTACCGGTGAAAAAGAGGTAATCGAAGGGTTGGTTCAGCAAACTGTCCATGGCTTGACGGTCGCCCCTGACCACACGGACATAGGATGGCTCAAAGCAATTGGCCATCAACTTTTCGATGAGGGCTGCCATATGTGGGGTCTGATTGGAGGGTTTGAGCACAGCACAGTTCCCGGCAGCAAGGGCACCAACCAATGGTTCCATCAGGAGTTGGAAGGGATAATTCCAGGGAGCAATGATAAGCACCACGCCGTAGGGTTCATAGTGAACACGGCTCCGTGACGGAAACAAGGCCAGGCCGCTGCTCACTCGTCTGGTTTGGCTCCATCGTCGCAGGTGCTTGATTTGATGGCCGATGTCGTCGATGACAAGTTGTATTTCTGTGAGAAAGGCTTCTTGGGGTGATTTCCCTAGATCCATGAATAAAGCCTCTTCAATCGCTGTACGGTTGGCCCGTATCGTTTGCCTTAGAGCCTTGAGTTTGGCTATTCTGAAAGCCGGATCCTTAGTTGCTCCGGTGTTAAAAAAGGCGCGGATGTCGTTCATCATGGTTGGTTGATTGTGTGAGGCAAAGATATTGGTTAAGTGACAATTCGTCGGATATTTTAATAAAAAGATGCCGAAAAAGGGTTGATATGTCAGAAATGCTTACTTTTGTCACTTCGTTTTACCTTTAAATACCTAGATGATGGCCAAAAACGCACAAAAACCGCTGGTGAAGTTTTATTCCGGCGAAGAGATTCCGCTCGAACTTCATAAAGTCAGAATTGTTCAAAAATTACACCTTGTGCCCATTGAAAGGCGCTTGGAAGCCTTGCGTGAAGGTGGTTACAACACCTTCCAGCTCAACACGACCGATGTGTATCTGGATATGTTGACCGATAGCGGTACCAATGCCATGAGCGACATGCAGTTGTCTGCCATGATGCAAGCCGATGATGCGTATGCTGGCTCACAGAGTTTTATTCGTTTGAAACAAGCGGTAGAAGATGTATTGGGCAAATCCTATTTCCTGCCCGTTCACCAAGGTCGTGCCGCTGAAAATATCCTCGCTGCTGCATATGTAAGCAAGACCAGCTTGGTGCCCATGAACTACCACTTCACGACAGCCATGGCCCACATCACCCAAAACGGGGGTCGTATTGTTGAGCTTTTGTATCCTGAAGCCTATGTCATCAACTCATCGCACCCATTCAAGGGGAACATGAACCTGGAAGACCTCGAAGATTGCATCCAACGTACAGGCCGCGAACACATTCCTTACATCCGTATGGAGGCTTCCACCAACTTGATCGGTGGTCAACCGTTCTCTGTTCAAAACTTGAGGGATGTACGCGCCATCGCCGATAAGTACAACATTCGCCTGGTCTTGGATGCCAGTTTATTGGGTGAAAATGCCTACCTGGTCAAACAGCGTGAAAAGGAATTTATGAACAAGTCCATGGGTGAGATCATCAAGACGATGACCGACCTGGCCGATATCGTGTATTTCTCTGCCCGCAAACTCAGCTCTTCGAGGGGTGGTGGTATTTGTACCAACAACGAGAGCATATACAAAGAATTGGAGGCTCTGGTGCCTCTGTATGAAGGCTTCCTGACCTACGGTGGTATTTCCATCCGTGAAGTGGAAGCAATGGCTGTTGGTTTATACGAAACCTTGGATGAAACCATGATTTCACAGAGCCCCACCTTTATCAAATACCTGGTGGATGAAGCCATGAAAATGAACATCCCGATGATTACCCCTGCCGGTGTGCTTGGTGCTCACGTGGATGCCATGAGTTTCTGCGCCCACATACCACAGTCCCAATATCCCGCCGGCTCCCTTGCCGCCGCCTTCTTCTTGATCTCCGGCGTTCGTGGTATGGAAAGAGGATCGATCTCCAACCAGCGCGACGAGGAAGGCAACGAAACGTATGCTGACATGGAATTGTTGCGTTTGGCTGTTCCCAGAAGGGTATTCACCCTGTCACAAATCAAGTATGTGCTTGACAGACTACACTGGCTCTATGATAACCGCGAACTGATCGGTGGTTTGAAGTTTGTCTACGAACCTACCGTGCTCCGATTCTTCATGGGTAAATTGGCCCCCGTTTCAGATTGGCCTGAAAAACTCATGACTAAGTTTAAAGCTGACTTCGGTGAAAGTTTGTAAAACATGGTTTACTAAAAAGATGGCATTCCGTATTGGGATGCCATCTTTTTTGTTACCCGGCTTGTCGGTGTGTTTATGCGTGATGCTTTTGCTGGCTGACTGCGGTCGGCAGCGGGGCGACGAGGTCAGGCATACAGACAAGGAAACGCCTGGTTTCGAAGCTGTCGATGATTCAGACGACCTGGCCGATTGGTTGACCTACCAGGGTGAAGGCTGGTCCATTCGCTATCCTTCCTTATTTTCCCTTGATACCACTGGCTACCTGGGTAGCAGCTTGATTCTGTATTCTGCCTTGACAGACGATGGTGACCAGTATTCCGACAACATCAGTGTGTCTGTGGTTGACCTGGCTGGTATAGCCGCTGACCTGGATGGCTATGTGAAGCGTTGCGAACAGTTTATCACTCAGTACACCGAGGATCCTGAAATCTTACTCAGCGATCGTCGTCGATTGCATGGGCATTCGTATCATGAATTGGTTTATTCTGAGAAGCAACCGTCGTTCAGGTTGATTCGGGTGCAGCATATTCGGGTCAAGGATGGCAAAGTGTATGTTGTGACGTTGACCTGCGAGGATGCTGTCTACGATCTTTGCAAGGATACTGGCGAGACCATCCTGAAAAGCTTCTCGATTCTGGATTAGCTTTTTTCTTCCTTCTTTCTTCCTTTTCCTCTTTGATGCCGCTCCCCTTACGGAGTCGCTTTCTCTTGTTCCTTCGAAACCGCTCCCCTTACGGGGCTGTGTATTGTCTCCAGTACCCGTTCCTCAGGGCTGTCTAGGGGACGCCAGCCCTGAGGAACGGGTGTCGGAGACAATACCCGATTCCGCCCCAAGGGGAGCGGAATCGAAGGGAATAAGAGATTCCCGCCCTAAGGGGAGCGGAATCGAAGGAAAAATAGATTCCGTCAAAGGAGAGCGGGACATAAAAAACAATCCCGCTCATATTAGGGCGGGATTGAACTATAAAACGAAGAATCGCTAGAATAATTACTTCACTTCAAATTCGTAGAGAGCACACGATTCACGTTCAGGCATTTGGAAAACCAAACGCACATCCTGCGCTTTGACAGGCTCGAAGGAGACAGTATTCAACACATCCTTTTTGGAGACGTAATCCTCCGTATTCACCACATCCTTCCATTCGCCATCTTCAGCCTTGTACTGAATTTTCCACCAGAGCGGAATGCGGCAACCACCCCAAGGGCCATCGTCGTACCAGTACACAGCGGCACTGGATACCGTTTCGGGCTGTTCAAAGGTGAGACCTATCCATTCGGTGGCGTTGTTTTTGGGCCACAAGGAGAAGAAAGGCACCTTGCGGTCGTTGGAATGAGCAGGTCCAAAACCATCGTTGACCGTATTGAGTGAACGGTTGCGGGTGGAAGCGGAGACCTTGGCCTTGGTGGAAATGGTGGGCATAGGTTCGGGTTTACTGGCTTCCACGGTTCGGGGAATCCAGACAGCCATTTCACCCTGACCTCTGTTGGCCCAAGCATAGAACGGTATGGCTTTAATGGTTTTCGGTACGCGAATGATTTCCTGGTTGGGACCTTTTTTGGTGGAGAGTGCGTTGGCTTCCAAACGGACAATGCCTTTCAGTTCGGTAGGCAGGTAGGCGGTGGCCGTGATAGGCGCGTTGTCTTCCAATACCGTGTTCAACACTTTTTCATCGTTGTCGGGCCATTCCAGGCAGTATACGATGGGTCCACGTTCGAGAGACACCTTGCCCAGGTCGTCTTCCACCATGTCGTGGGCTTGAACCCGTTTCACAGACATCGGGAAGGAAAGAGAGACCTTGTCGCCTTTTTTCCATTTACGATTCAAGGCAATGTAACCGTCGGCTCCGATGGCATAGGGGGTTTCGACACCGTTGATCATCAGTTTGACAGGTTCGGTTTTGGGGTTGACATAGCGGTACAGGTCGGAAGGCACGGGCTGGTTTTTGGCCCAACCGGGTACGCGGATCATCAGCGTAAACGCTTTGGCTTTCTTGGGGGTGATTTCCATGGTGACATCACCGTTCCAGGGATAGTCGGTCTTTTGGGTGATGTGTACGGGGTTTTTCTGGATGGTCAACTCGGATTCACTTTGCATGAAGAGGTTGACGTAGAGCTTTTCGTCTTTCTGGGCATAGACATAACCAGGTACGGAGGGAATGAAGCGGCAGACATTGCTGGGGCAGCAGGCACAACCGAACCAGGCGCTGCGGGAGTGCTGGCCGACGGATTCCAGGGGGTTGGGGTAGAAGAAGCGGTCGCCTTCGAGGCTGACACCAGACAGCAAGCCGTTGTACAAGGTGCGTTCCAGTACATCATAGTACTTGGATTCACCGTGTAGCAGGAAAAGACGGTAGTTCCAGTAAACATTGGCGATGGCTGCGCAGGTTTCGCAGTAGGCAGACATGTTGGGCAATTCGTAGTTGCTACCGTAGGCCTCACCACTACCGGTGGCACCTACACCGCCGGTGACGTAGAGTTTCTTGCCGGCTACGTTTTCCCAAATCTTATCGATGGCGTGCAGGTAACTCTCATTGCCGGTCAAGGCTGCCACATCGGCCATACCTGAGTACATGTAATTGGCACGAACGGCGTGACCAACGGCTTCGTCCTGTTCGATGACGGGTTTGTGGGTTTGGCTGTATTCACCGCTGTGGCCTTTACCCTTGAGGTCAAGGAAGAACTTGGCCAGGTCAAGGTATTCTTTTTTGCCAGTGACACGGTACATTTTGGCTAAACCCATTTCAACGACTTGATGACCAGGCTCGTAGGCTAGTTTGCCGGGCCCGAAATCCCTGACCAGCAAATCGGCGTTCTTGATGGCGATGTCCAGCAAGTTGCGTTTGCCGGTGGCCTGGTAGTGCGCCACGGCGGCTTCGTACAGGTGGCCGCAGTTGTACAACTCATGACTGAGGTCGGGGTCCTTTTCCCAGCGTTTCTCACCCACCCATTCGTGGAGAGCTCCGGGTTTGCCGGCCGTCCTGGCAGTATACAGGTAACCGTCGGGCTCCTGTGCTACCCTGATGTATTCGATGAGGCTATCCATTTGAGCATCTAGCTGGCTGTTGGGGTACATCTGGATGGAGTAGGCAGCCCCTTCGATGATCTTGTAGATGTCAGTATCGTCGAAAGTAAATTGAGTATCAAAATAACCGGGTATCAGTTTGCCGGCTTTTTTGAAGTTGTCCACACGTCCGGTGTTGTAGCAATGACCCAAGGCTATGGGGATGGTAATATCCTGGTTGATGCGGATACGTGGTGCCCAGAACTGATCGGTGGCTTTGACAGCGACAAAGGATACCGGATTGATGGGGTAGTCTTGCTTGAGTGGCGTGTTGGCTGGTTTAGCCCACAAGGGATTCAGCAAGGAAACGGCCAGCAAGCAAAGGCTGGAGGTTAGGATTTTTCTCATGGATGGAGCTATTGTTGTTAGTGATCTTCAATGAATCAGAATGCTTGTCTTTATGGTTGTGGTTGGTCGGTTTTGAACACCTGGATGTTCCAGATTCCGGGCAATGAGTGATTGATTTGACCGCCTGTGAACGTGACGCGGACGTAGCGGGTGGTGACACTTTTTCTGTCTTTCATGGGACTGCCGGTTTCGCGATTGGTGCGTCGGTCAGCAAAGATAACCCAATTTTTGGCATCGACTGAGGTCTCAATGAGGTATTGGTAGAACAGAGAGGGTTGTTCAAACTGGATCCAGACATCGGTAATGGGGAGTACCGCTTGCAAATCGACCTCTACCCATTGGCCGGGTTGTGCGTTGGCTGCCAACCAGCGGGTGGCGTTGTTGTTGTCGGTGATGTAGCGGGATATGAAATCCTGGCTGAATACCGAAGAGGCGTTGACCCGTTTGTCGCTGGCCAGGTCTGTGGAAGTCACGCTGCTGGGTTGCAGGAAGCCCAGCCCTTTGTGGGTGGGAATGACAGGCTTGATGTGCCCGTCGGATTCAAAAAGGATCTTGTCTACGGCGGGTTGGAAGGCTGAATGGGATGACTGAGCGGGTAAGGCTTGTCGGTGGTATACGAGGAGGAAGTCGTTGCCCTCTTTTATTACAGATGGATGACCGGGTGATAACACCCTGCTGTTTGACTGGCCTGTGAGCAGCACATTGGCATCGGCCGATTCAAAGGGGCCGAATGGTTGATGACTTGTGGCATACCGGATGATGGTCCCTGTGCCAGCAGGATCAGCGGCTGTGTAAAGCAAATAGTAACGTCCCTCTCGTTTAAACACAAAAGGGCTTTCTAGAAAGTCCTTCAATTGGTCGGCGGGAATTACCCGGGTTGAGCCAGGTCTGCCAGTTTTCAGGTTGACCTCCATGACGTGACATTGATAGCCGGTGGCCTTTTCCCAGGTGGCCCAATAGAAATAAGCGTTGCCATCATCGTCAAAAAAGGCTTTGCCATTCAAGGGTTTGGTGCCGTTTTCCCTGGTTGAGGTGCCAGGGATGCCCCCTTGTTCACCGAACATCAGCGTCCAGGGACCGATGGGGGTAGCACCGTAGGCCATGGTCATTTTGTCGGCTTCGCAGGCGTAGAGGTAATTTTGACCATCAGGCCCTTGAACGACATCGGGTGACCAGGCGTTAACGGGCACGTTGCCCTTCATGGGAACGAGAGCCCAGTTGACAAAATCGCTGGAGGTCCAGGCTTGTAAGGTTGACGTGGCGCCAGCAGGCGTTTGACCTGTCCCATATAGGTAATAAGTGTTGCCAAAACGACGAACGGAGGGGTTGGCCGCAAAAGATGGAACCAAGGGATTGGTGGCGCCAGGGCTGTTGAACCAGGGCTTGGGGTCCAAGGCCAGGGTTTTGTTGCGCAAAGACAACTCCATGTCCTCGTCGAAGAATTGGCAAAGGAATTTGTACATGGCCGGGTCGTACTTTTTCAGTTTTTCCCGGGTGTCCACCGGACCATGTACCCCATTGGGGGTTGCAGCGTAACGGTTGGTGTTGAAAAAGGATTGAACCGCTTCGGCAAAGTATTCTTCCTTGTTATCCATGGCGTAGGTGTTGGCCCACAGGCCTTTTTCCTTGGCCTTCTGGTAAAGGGCTTCCAGCTTGTCGTTGATGCCGGGAATCGCAATGGGCATGCCCCCAATTTGGTACATATGAGCGAATTCGTGGACAAGGATGCTTTCACCTTCGTAGCGGTCGCCTTCCAAAGCCAATACATTTTCTTCGCCAAAGCTGCAGCTATAGTCGCTTTCGGGACTGCCGCCAAAGCCGCGTGCCCGCCAGTTCCAGTATTTGCGGCTTTCTTCGGTGTCGCACATTTGGGCGTATTCGGGTAGTTCACAGACCCCTTCGTGTTCGCCAACAATCATGATACGGCTCCCTTTTTCCACCAACGCCTGTTTCACGTCGGCCCGTTTGTAGAGCATTTCCAGGATGATGGTACGGGCTACGAGCAAGGCTTCATCCCTGACCCGTTCGGAGGCAATGATGGGTATGCCGTCTGCATCCACGTATTTCTTGTAGAAGTCATGGCATTTCAGGGTAGAGGGAATGCCGGAGACCTGAGCCGGAGGAATGACGACTTTGTCGTTGGCTGCGAAGGCTGTGCCAGTCAAGGCGTTGCCAGCCAACACGAAAGTCAGGCAAAGGATTGTCACTCGCAGCAGGGAAAAGGGATGATGGGGCATGGATTTGTATTTGTTAACGTTGATTCAAGGTGAGTTGGGTGGGCTGTTGTGATAAGCTGATGCGGTAGGAACCTCTGCCGGAGGGTGTTAAGGCCGATGTTTCGTACGTTTTCGCAGCCTCTCCACGGGCCGGTGTGCTGACCTTCAGGAAGGCTTCGGGTGTATGGGCGTCGGCGGGTAGGAGGGTAAGCGTAACCGCGCCGGTCTGGGTGTTGTAGGCCACCGATTGGAACTGGCCGGCGTCAAGAGTGAGCCACAAGCCGACGGGTGCCAGGTAAACCCTATTCTTGCCGGCGGTGGTCAATTCGAATGTGACCACGTTGCCTTTTTCCACCGTGTTGCCACCAAAGCCCAGCCAGCCGAAATCATCGTGCTGATACAAGTAGGCCGAGGTGTTTACTGCATAACCGTAAAAACCGGAACCGTAATCGCCCGTGATGCCGTCGTTGGCCAGGGTTTGGGGGAAGGAATGGAAGGCGCAGGGGGCGAAACCATCCCTGGTGATGTTCGAAATGGCGCCCATGAGACCACCGTAGCCTACGCGGAGCAGGTAGAGGTCGTTAGGCCTTTCTCTGTAGGCGTGTAACACAGGTATGGCGTTCAGGGCTGAACCGTAATGGTGGATCATGCGTTCGAAGCGGGAGAGTTTGCCACCGTAGAGGAAGTCCCAGAAGCGGCGGGCATTGCCGTTGTAACCCCAATGTGGCACGGTATACATGTAAGCCAGGATGGCGTTGAGGGTCACGTTGGCCTTGTAGTGGGAGTTGAAGTACTTGGCCCACATATAGACTTCTTCCTGACCGGTGGAGTCCCAGGGCATTTCGCTGCCGAAGGGGTAGTCCAGACTAGCCCAATGGTAGAAGCGAACTTTCATGCCCAGGTAGAGGGTGTTGGCAAGGTCGTCCATGCCTTCAGCCCGTAAATCTTCGAGGATGTAGACAAAGACACTGCCTTCCATCTGGCCGTGCATGGCGTAGCCAGGCGACTTGTCGAGCATGGCGATGGCTGTGTGAGCCGCGTTTTCCAGATACCAGCGCCAGTTGCGTTGAGAGACGTAGTCCTGGTGGTTGCGGGCCAGTTTGTACAGGGCCCAATGGGCGGCGGCCACATGGGGGTAGTTGTAGGAACGACCGGGGGATTCGGCTTCTTTCTTGTTCCAGGAGGGGAAACCGCCGTATTGTCCCCAACGTACGGAGGAGCTGTAGGTGCCGGTTGGCATGGAGTCGGGTTCGTAGTAGAACATACTTTTGCGAACGGCGTATTTGAGGGGACCCTCGTTGTATTGGATGCCACCCCAGATGGTCTGGTTTACAAAGTCTTCCAACTTGGCTACCTCGGTTTTTTCAGGTTGGACCACCTGCTTCATGATGGCTCCCAGCCAACTGCCGGCACCGCCTTCATCGCTCAGGCCGCAGATCCAGGCACGGGCGTCCTGGGTGACTTGCTCCTGTTTTTCATAGTCGTAGGTGATCACAGAGGGCGCTCTGTTGAAGGGGTCGTCCTTGACATCAAACCATTGCTTGGTGGTCAGGAAGTTGCCATAGGCGGCTAAGACGGTGGCTTCCGGATCAATTACCTTGTAACTGATGGTTTGGCTCAGGCCATCGGCATAGGTGATGGTGAGTCGAGCCCTGCCCCAGGCTTTGCCCTGAACATCCAGTGTTTTCCAGCCTTGAGGAGTTGGTTTGCCTTCCTTTAGTTGCAAGGCTCCTGCCGGCTCAACGGTCAGTTTCTTGATGGTTGAAGGGTAGTTGATGAAGAGTTTGCCTTTGACATCGGTAGGCAGGACATAACCGGGAACACCAATGGTGGCGGGGCGTTTGTTGGCAACAAGGGTGTTTTCCACTTCACGCAGGGAGTTGGCCAGGAGGAACTTCAGGCCGTAACTCTTGGTTGCACCGGGCTTGAGTAGGGTGGAGGTGGGATGGTTCCATTGTTCCACGCCTTTCCAAGCGGTTTCTGCATAGGCTTTGGTGTGGACCATCCATTCGTGAAGGCCTTCAAAAGTATAGCCTATGGGAGTGGGATCGTCCTGAAGGGGGCGGTAGTTTTCGAAAGGCGATAGACCGTGAGGGACCACCACCAAGACCTTGCCTTCACCGTTGAGCTTGACCACCTGCAGATAACCGGCATCCTTGCCGATGTAGGGATCGAAGAAGACATTCTCGGCATGAGCCTGGTCGAGTGATTTCTGATTGAAATTGTTGTTGAACACCAGCGGTATGCCCAATGCGCCGATTTCCAGTGGCTTGTCCGATGTGTTGGTCAGTTCGAAGCGCAGTATCAGGTGAGCGCCTTCTTTTTCCCAATAACGGATGACACGCAGGGGTAAATCGGCGGGCAAGGTTTTGGCCAGGTTGGCAGCAGCCAGCACGGTGGTATCCGTGGTGGGCAGGGCTTCTACTTCAGCCCTGGCCTTGGCTGTGGAGGCGAAGGTCCAGTCGGTACTGCCTTCTACCCGTACGCCGATGTTCAGGTCACCCAAATGGTAGAACCTGTCTCTATCCCGTTGGGTAAGGCGGTCCCCCGGGGTATAGTCGAGGGTGCTGTTGTCGTTGGCCTTGAGGGAAGCCACCGTCTGAGAGGCATTCAGCAATTCGAGTTTAAAGAGTGAGGTTTCGAAGGCTTGCGTGCCTTTTTCAACACCCAACGTGGCGGGTCCGCGGTTGGCGCGACGGTATTGAGCCTGGGCTACTTGGGTGAAGGCCAGTAGGCAAATCAGGGTGATGGCAGCCGTAAGGCAGCTGCGCGATGGCATGGTCATTCTGTTTGTCATAAAGCTGGTTTATCGTTTTTCTTGACCCTGAAGAAGAGGCCTTCATGGGGTTCCAAGACTGTTTTGATGGGTTTTTTAGTTGTGCCGTTTTTTTGTTTGCCCCACACATCGACCAGGATTCTGGGCTCTTTGGCTACATAGAAGCGACCTTTTTCCAGGGTATGGTGGTACACGGTGTTGGCGTTCCAGTCATAATCGAGGGCGGTTGGTTCATTGGCTCTGTTGAGGAACAGGAAGGCCACATCGCCATTGCTCAGCGCCCTGACCAGGATGTCTACATTGTTGAGGGTCATGTATTTGAATCCGGAATGACCGAGGCTGTCCTGGTTGATGGCCAACGCCTCAGGGTTGCACAAGATGTCCCTGTCGGCTGTACTCATCGTTCGCAGGTCGTTGCCGGCCATCAGTGGAGCGGCCATCATGCACCAAATGGCCATATGAGAGCGGTATTCGGTTTCTGTTTGGTTGCCGTTGCCTATCTCCAGCATTTCCAGGTCGTTCCAATGACCTGGGCCGGCGGCATCGGCTACTTCTACGGCTTTGTCAAGTATCTGTAGGACGCCTACGCCACCCCAGTTGAAGGTGCAATCGAAGCAATCCCTGATATCGGGGGTGATGCGCCAGAGGTGTCCGATGCCTTTGCCCCATTTCCAGGGCTCGTTTTCTCCCCATTCGCAGATGCTCAACACGATGGGACGTCCACAGGCTTTGAGCGCGTCACTCATGGTTTGGTATGCGGCTCTGGCGTTTTGGCCTTCGTTGGAACACCAGTCGTATTTTAGGTAGTCTACTCCCCATTCGGCGTACTGCCTGGCATCCTGGAATTGGTAACCGCGGCTGCCGGGACGCCCTTGACAAGTCCTGCTGCCGGCGCAGGAGTAGACGCCGAATTTGAGTCCTTTGCTGTGAATGTAATCGGCCAGCGCTTTCATGCCATTTGGAAAATGCGCGGAGTCGGGCACGATGTTGCCCACGGAATCGCGGCTCACCTGCCAGCAGTCGTCGATGACGATGTATTCGTAGCCGGCCTCTTTCATGCCTGTTGCGACCATAGCATCGGCCATTTCCTTGATAAGGGTTTCGCTGACCTTGCAGCCAAATTTATTCCAACTGTTCCAGCCCATGGGTGGGGTGGGAGCCAATTGGTCGAATGTCGGAGATTGGGCGTTAACCAAACAGCAGACGAAAAGGAAGAGCATGCTGCTGGTAAAGGTGTGTCTCATGGCTGGTGGGGCGTTGCGGGGATTATTTGCAAAGACAAAAAACGGAAAAAAAGCCCAATTGGACTGCAACAAATGTCCAAAAGGATAGTACGATTCTATACCAGGGGTGATGGTTGGAAAGGTGCATTCAAATTTAGTTGTATTTTTGTTGCAACATCTTGAATCCTGAATACCATGCGTCACAGTCTATCCTTCCTTATAATAGCTTGTACCATCCTGGTTGCCTTCTCCGCTCCTTTGAAGGCGGCCTCCGGTTTCACGTTTCGTCATTACGAGATGAAACATGGATTGTCGTCCAATACGGTTTATGGTATCATCCAGGATGAAGAGGGGTATATCTGGATAGGGACCGATGACGGACTCAACCGCTTTGATGGACGGGACTTCAAGGTGTATAGATCAAGTGGGAGAGAGCTGGGTTCCATTCTGGGTAATCATATTTACTCCTTGTTTCAGGATAGGGATGGGTTTATCTGGGTTGGTACAGACAGGGGGCTTTGTTGGTACGATCCGGCAAAAGACAGCTTTGAAGCGCTGTTAGTCCCGGGTGAATCTACCCAACTCATCACAGAACCTGTGCAGTTTATTAACCAGGATAAAAACGGTCAACTATGGTTCTCGGTATACGAGAGCGGGGTGTACCGGTATGATAAAGAAACGGGCAAGTGTAAGCTTTTTGATTTCAAGGATTTCTCAGTAAGTCGTACCAGAGGTGCCAGCTTGATTAGCTTCTACATTGATAAGCAGGATCAGGTATGGGCTGCCTCCAACAATTCGAGGCAAAAGCTGTACAAACTTGACAAGACCAGCGATTCCTTCAAACCGGCTTTGGTCAATATGGACGAAAGGGAGCTGGCAGGCATTGCTTTTTATGGTCTTACGGAGGATGCGTTCGGCAACTTGTGGGCCGGTTCCTGGGAAAGCGGGCTGTTTACCATCGACAGGGTCAATCAAACGGCCTATCGCTTTTTCAAGGAAGCCGGACAAAAGAACTTGCTGCACGTCCACTCCTTGATGGAATATGAACCTGGCACGTTGTTGATTGGCTCTGATGAAGGTTTGTCCAGGTATTCGATTACCCATCAAACCCTGACCACTCAATCGACTGAGGTCTTGTCCAACAAGTTCGTATACCCCATTTTCAAGGATAAAGAGGGTGGCCTTTGGGTGGGTACCTATTATGGGGGCGTCAATTATTATTCCCCTAACCAACGTACGTTCACGGCTTATGTGCACAATCCGGATGAACCGTCCATCAGTGGCAATGTCATCAGTTCCCTTTGTGAGGACAGACAAGGTATGATCTGGGTGGGTACTGACGACGGTGCCTTGAATCGATTTGATCCGGGCTCAGGACGATTTTCGCATTATGAGGCTGGTAAGGGCAAGTTGTCTTTCCACAACGTACACGGGCTGTGTATGGATGGTGATGATTTGTGGATAGGGACCTATACGGGCGGTTTGAATGTGCTCGACACCAGAACGGGACGTTATAGATATTACAACTCCTTAGCCTGGGATACGACAACCCTTGATGGTAACAGCGTCTATTCGGTCTATAAAGATAAGGAGGGTGTTATCTGGGTGGGTACCATGTGGGGTATCAACCGCTACAACAGGGCTACCGACAATTTTAACCGGGTGTTGCGTACCAACAGCACTACCATTGCTATGCTGGAACACGAAGGGGTGGTCTATTTTGCCACGCAGGGCAAAGGGCTCTATGCCTTCAATAAGCGAACGGGCGTGTGGAAGCGTTATTATTACGACGCTTCCAATCCTGCATCCATCATCAGCAACGATGTGTTGACCTTGCATGTTGACCAAAAGGGCCGTTTCTGGATAGGTACCGGTAGCGGTATCTGTCAGTTCGATGCCAAAACCAGCCGTTTCACCCCGCTTGATGTGCCCATCCCCAGTAATAGTATCGGTTTTATTACCTCAATGGACAACGTCCTTTGGGTTACCACCACCAAAGGGTTGATCCGGTATGATGTGAGCGATGGCACAACCAGGGTGTTTACCGTGGGGGATGGTTTGAGTAGTGAACAGTTTACGCCTGCTGCCGGGCTGAAAAGCCGTTCTGGCTTGATATACCTGGGCTCTGCAAAAGGATTGAATACGTTTGATCCATCCAAAATTGAGATCAATCCTTATGTTCCACCAGTCGTTGTGTCAGATTTTCAATTGTTTAATGAGTCGGTTTCCATGGTTGAGTACCTGAAGACCAACAGGCACGGAGAACGCTTTTTGCAACTGCCCTACAACAAAAACTTCATCACGCTTTCGTTTTCAGCCCTCAGCTTTTTTGCTCCGGAGAAGAACAACTATGCGTACAAACTTGAGGGGTTTGATACTGAATGGAGCCGTGTGGGTAAACTGACTCAAGCGACCTATACCAACTTGATGCCGGGTACGTATGTTTTCAAGATCAAAGCGTCAAACAACGATGGGGTATGGAATCAGGATGGGTACAGCCTCAAGATTGTCATCAAGCGTCCAGTTTGGTTCAGCAACTTGTTTTTGGTCGTGTACGCCTTGGGCATCATCGTCGCTTTGTTTTTTCTCTACCGCTTTTTACGTAAACGCCAGGAAGAACGGCAAAACAATCGCATACGCAAATTCAAGGATGCACAAGAAAAAGAAATTTTCGATGCCAAGATCAGTTTCTTCACGGCCATTGCTCATGAGATACGTACACCTGTCAGTTTGATCATGGGACCTCTGGAACAATTGATGAAGCATACGGATAAAATGACGGAGGTGTTCAAGGAAGATTTGGGCATCATCGACCGCAATGCCCAGCGATTGTTGTTCCTGGTCAATCAACTACTCGATTTCCGTAAGATCGAACAGGAACCCATGCAGCTCCATTTGGTGGATTGTCCCGTTTCTACCTTGATGAAAAGCATCTTCCAACGTTTCAAGCCTTTCTTTGTGCTGAAGAACATTCAGTTTGAATATACCTGCAACAATGAAGGGCTGATTGCCAGGGTGGATGAAGAAAACCTGACCAAGGTGGTGAGCAATTTGTTGAACAATGCGGGCAAATACACCAAAGATAAAGTGGAACTGGCGTTGATCACCCACGAAGAAAGCCATCAGTTTGAAATTCGGGTGACCGACAATGGGGTTGGTGTTCCCCAGGATGAACAAACCAATATTTTCAAACCTTTCTATCAGGTTTCAGTGGGCAATAAACCAGGCACCGGTATTGGTCTCTACCTGGTGAAGACCATCGTGGACGCTTGTGATGGCATCATCAAGGTTCAAAGTGAGCCTGGTCAAGGATCCATCTTCTCCGTGTTCCTGCCCATTATCTCGCCGGCCAGCGATTCTGTTCTGGCTGACGGTTTAACCATCCCCACTAAAGAGGTGATGGAAGACAAGCCGTTGCCTGAGGTGGAAAAGGTGGAGCCCGGCAACGATATGTCTGTCGTCCTGGTGGTGGAAGATAACGAGGATATGCAGCAATTCCTTTGGAAAAACCTCAGCGTCAATTATCGGGTGCTATTGGCAGCCGATGGTCTGGAAGCCATCAAGGTGTTGGAAAAGAACCAGGTTGATTTGATTGTCAGCGATATTATGATGCCCAACATGGACGGCATCACTTTCTGCCAACACTTACGCAGCAGTTTCCTGTGGAATCACCTGCCTTTTATTCTGTTGACGGCAAAAACCAACTTGTCAACCAAAATCGAGGCCATGGAAACGGGGGCTGATGCCTACATTGAAAAACCTTTCTCGATGACTTACCTGGCCGCTCAGGTCAAGAACTTGCTTGATTCCCGCAAGGCGTTGCAAGCCAAGTTTGCAGAGACGCCCTTCATGTCGCTCAAGAGTATGGCCGGCAACAAGGCTGACGAGGATTTCTTACTTAAGGTCAATGATTTGATTGAAAAGAACATCGCCAACGTTGATTTCTCTGTGGAACAGTTGGCGGAATCGCTCTGTGTAAGTAGTTCAGGCTTATATGCCAAGATAAAAACCTTGTCTGGTATCACGCCCAACCGTCTGCTCATATTGGTGCGCCTTAAGAAGGCGGCCGAGTTGTTGTGCTCGAACGATTTCAGGGTCAACGAAGTGTGCTACATGGTTGGCTTCAACAATCCATCCTACTTTGCCAAATGCTTCCATAAGCAATTTGGCATGCTGCCTAAGGATTTCAAGGCCAATAACCCTGAATGTCCCAAGCCGATGGATTGAGCCCTGGTGGGGTTGTTGAGCCTGTGGGTGAATCAGTCAGGAAGCTGAATGTATCGCATTTGCCTGAGTATCGCTCCTTGCCTGCGTTTGATGTAGGGGGAGGGATAGGCTGAATTGAAGCGTCTCGGGTTGGGCAGGGTGGCGGCAATCAATGCTGACTGCCCGGCTGATAGCCTGGCGGCCGATGTGTGGAAGTGCTTTTTGGCTACTGCTTCTGCCCCATACAGTCCTTTGCCGGTTTCCATGCAATTCAGGTACACTTCCAGGATACGGTCTTTGCTCCAGAAAACTTCGATGAGTACCGTGAAATAGACTTCCAGGCCTTTTCGGACCCACGAAGATTTGGGCCATAGGAAGACATTCTTGGCTGTCTGTTGGGAGATGGTGCTGGCGCCTCTGGGCCGTTTGCGCCACTTGTTTTCCTTGGTTGCCTTTTTGATTTGTACCACGTCAAAGCCCCAATGTTCGTAAAAACGCTGGTCTTCTGAAGCGATGACAGCTCGTTTCAAGTGATTGGAGATGTTCTGCCTGGATTTCCAGTCGTGTACAAGGGTCGGCTTCATGCCATCACCCAACTGCTCTACCGTACGAATCACCATCAGAGGGGTCACTGGGACGGGGATGATGCCATAGATGATGACGGCCAGGATGGTCGACAGAAAGAAAAAAATCACCAGGCGTTTCAGCAGGCTGAGGGCCTTACGGATTGGTTTCATGCGGTGTGTCTTAATGGTTGCGGGTTACCAGTCCAACAGGCGTTTCTGGCCTTCCAGGGCTCGGATGTCGGTAACGTCCTGACTGACCTCGATGGTGCCTTTGTACGCGCCGTCAGCATCTCTGAGGGCAAAATAACGGATGTGAATAAAACGGTCTTTAAATGGAATCCAAAAATCGGCATGGTCTTTTTCGCCGGCCTTGAAGGCATCAACAATGGCATTGACAATGTGTACGCTTTCCTTGGGATGGCAATTCTGCACCGTACGCCCGATGATGGCCTTCGAACGGGCGAAAATCCGGTGCTTGGCGCCTGAAAAGTAGCGCACCTCGTCGTTTTCATCCACAAAGGTGATGTCAACGGGTAGGTTTTCCAACATCAACCGAAGTTGTTCCGGGGTCAACAGTCCGGTGTCCAGGTCGACAAGGTTTTTCCTGATTGGTTCCTGAAGTTGGACCGTGGTCTCGGGGAGGGCAGGGGCATCGATGTAACACCAGCCAATTTCGGCACAGGCGCTGAGCAGACCATTCCAGGCATGTTCGGGGATGGCTTTCAATGCCACCGGAAAGACAATGTGTTCTTCTCTATAAACGATGGGCAACACCACGGCCGAAAGGTTGGCCAGTTCCCGGTTAAGTACCTGGCTGTCTGGTAAACCGTTCTGGAAAAGGGCCTGTAGTTGTTTCAGGCTCCGACGGAAATCGTCGTGAAAGGACCACATGAGTTGCAGACACCGGTATTGTGGGACCGTCTTTTCGATGTATGGGAATAGTACGTGCTCTTTTTTTATATAGTGTAACTCATAATCTTCCAGGCTTTTAAACAGCAGGATGAACGACTCCCTCAACTCGGTTTTATTGGCCGTTGGTTCAAGGAAGTACTGCTTGGAAAGGTGGCGGATACCGGCCATGATGTCTTCAACGGCTCTGTTCTCCTGCATGAGGTAGTGCAGCAAATGGTTTGGCGCTGGTTCGCAGGTTTGCGCGAGCAGTTTGTTGGAAAAGGCGTTGATGAGCTTGCCAACCATTGCTTTGACGCGTTCAAATGGCAGATCCGTCTGGAGCAGGTGGTCCAACACCAGCATGGTATCCATTGCGTCGGCCGTGTCCAGTACCTGGGCGTACTGTTGGTGGAGTTGCTTGCCAGGTTCGCCTTGCACCAGTCTGGTGGCGTAGGTATAAAGCTGGTTGATGCGTTCGGAGGGTGGGAGAATGCCTTCTATCATGGGGTGTCGTTTGTCGATGCCGGATTCGACAAATGTAAGGGATAAATCGGATTCTTGAAAGACCAGTGGATGGCTTCAATTACGTTCTTCTCTTTCCCTTCGATGCCGCTCCCCTAACGGGGTCGGGTATTGCCTCCAGTACCCGTTCCTCAGGGCTGGCGAACGCTTCGACATCGGCGCCAATCGCTCGTCTCAAGTGACTCGCGAGGTTGGCCTTGCCGATCTCAATGCATCCGCTGGCGCCCTTCGTCAATGTTATCCAAAATTTTGGATAACATTGATTATCACAACTTTTTAGTTATCAATACTTTTTTGATTTTAGCACACATAATCAAGCACTTCCGTCCAAAAAGTTTGGATAATAATATGGCTGTTTAGTGTGTATTCCAAAGGCTTCAGCCAGACTCATCTTTTCAGGGAGCAGCCATTTCTTGGGCAGGTTGTTTATTTCGTCATCAGCCATCTTCTCAATGGCTTCCCTTTTTTGCTGGTCAGTCACTGTCTGATAGATTAGCGTAGATTGATAGCTGCTATGTCCAAGTAGCTCCATG
>JAAYBL010000257.1 GCA_012718945.1 Bacteroidales bacterium | reverse complement strand
CAGCAAGATTCAATTGGCAAAAAGAAGAGCAAGAGGCTACAGAAACATTGACAACTACATCAACATGATTTACTTCCTGACGGCTAAACTAAAATTTGATTACCCACACTATCCGTTATAGAGCCAAAATACAGAATGCTTGCTGAGAATATTACGGATGTCATTTGGACCGTCAATGTAACCAAAAGAACGTTTACCTACATTAGTCCCTCTGTCACCCATCTTACCGGCCTCACCGTTGAAGAAGCTATGAATCAACGGTTAGAAGAAATATTGGCTCCTGATTCGGCTAAAATTATCCATGATGAGCTCTCCGTTTTGATGCCAATACTTATGAAGGGTCATGACACCAAGTTGAGTCGTACCTACGAATTCCAACAACGGGGTAAAGATGGCCGCTTTATTTGGATAGAGGTCGTTGCTCAATGGCATCACTCACCCACTGGAGACATCGAAATCCTTGGGGTCAGTAGAAATATTGATGAAAGAAAAGAAGCCGAAAAACAACTTAAGGATAGCCAATTGCGTTGGAAATTTGCACTGGAGGGTTCAAAGGACGGGGTTTGGGATTGGAATATCGAAACGAACCTCGTCTATTTTTCACCGCAATGGAAAGCCATGTTGGGTTATGGAGAAGATGAACTAAATGACGAACTTGATGAATGGAAAAAAAGGGTTCACCCGGACGATTTAGACAAGTGTCTTTCTGATATTGGCGACCATCTCAATGGGGTCACTGACGCGTACACAAATATTCATCGACTGCTCTGTAAGGACAACTCATACAAATGGGTGCTCGACAGGGGCATGATAACAGAAAGGAAGGATGATGGTAAGCCAGTCCGCATAATTGGAACGCATACCGATTTGACCGAAAGAATGGAGATGGAAAACACACTCAGAAAACTGAACGCTGATAAAGACCAATTCATACGGATTCTTGGACATGACTTGCGCTCACCGTTTAATGCGCTTATCGGTTTCTCCGACCTGTTGATTGAGAACCTTGATCAATTTGATCGACAACAAATTGAAAAACAACTTAGGATCATCCATCAAACGTCGGTCAGCACATTTAATTTATTGGATCAGATACTCCTTTGGAGTAAGTCACAGTCAGGCAATTTAGTACTAAACATTGAGAAATTCGGTTTTGTGAACGCCGTTCAAGAGGTATTAAACACTGTTGAAAAAGTAGCCACTCAGAAGAAAATTCAAACGGTGATTGTTGACCCTAATGATTCAATCATAACGGCTGATATGAATATTTTCAGAACTGTCTTGCGAAACCTTATCATCAACGCAATCAAGTTTACTCATACGAATGGACGGATTGTCATTTCCGCAAAAAAAGAAAGCGATCGTATCGTCACAACCGTAATGGATAACGGGGTAGGCATTGAACCATCCCAAATGGCCACTCTTTGGGATGTCAACAGCAACAGTACAACAAACGGAACGGGGGGAGAAAGTGGTACAGGCTTTGGACTGAAACTATGTAAAGAACTCGTTGAAAGGCATGGCGGACACATTTGGGTCGAAAGTGTCGCTGGGAAAGGAAGCGAATTTTTCTTTACGCTGCACAACTAAAAAGGGCGACCCATTGAGTCGCCCTTTTCGAAAATCTGGTTATTATCCTTTATTTCACAATACTTAGCGTGAAGCCGTAGCTGTAAGGTTTAACCTTATATCTGTATTCGGACACAGGGTGCGCTCCCCAGGAGTTCAACCCTCCCACACCACGTTGGAAAAGGTCTACGCTCAAGTAGGTTTCCCCGCGCTGTACAACATCAACCGGGTGCTGTTGTTTCTTGGTGAAGCCCGGATCAAGGTCTTCAGACAGGTAGTTGAGTGCTGAGAATCCGAGGGGCTGATCGCCGGACACTTTCAGTCCGTAACCCTGGTCATCGGTCAAAGTCAACCAACGTACATCAGTCTTATTGCCCGTTTCCTGGGGACGGATGTACGGATGGTATTGTTCAGCTACGGTACTCTTGTAGGTATTGATCAAGGAAGCATCCTTGCGGTCCAGGTAGTTCTCGTGCGGGCCACGACCGTACCAATTCAGGTTGGCATAGTGTTTAGGCATACTGAAGAGCAGACCCAGTCGAGGCATTTCAGGTAATTCGGTGTTTTCACCGTTGAAAGCAACAGCTACATGCAGGGAACCATCGGCATTCATCGTATAATCCACGTTCATCGTGCTGTTGATGTTGGTCAATTGGTAGACACAGGAGACGGTGGCCGAGCCTTCGTTTTCTTTTACGTTCATGGACTTCAGCATGCGGGAGTCAGCTGTGCGCCAAACGTTCAACGAACGCTGGAGATTGGCTCCGAAGTCATTATCGGTGGGCGCACGCCAGAAATTGGGTTTGGCAACACCACTCAGTACGTCGCGTCCTTTGAAAGCGTACGTGTCAAGACCTGCATTCCAGCCTCCGGAGATGACGGCCCTGTATTCGCCTGCAGTCAAGATCACCCTGTCACCACGATCAGATTTTTTGGCCGTCACTTTGCCGGCTGTTTGGGTTGCTTTGGCGGCAAAATAGTTGTTGGAAGCGAAAGGCAATTGTTCTTTGATCAGTTCATAACCGGCGGGCAACAATGTCGTGGCCTGTTTGGTGTAACCGTATACGTTGAGGAAATACTCGACACCGGCTTCGGGTTTGATGGCCGGAAACTTAACGGTCACGTCTTTGCTGGTTTGAGGAGCCAGGGCTGTTTCAAACGTCCCCTCGCCTACTTTTTCACCGTTGCGGATCAATTCCCATTTGAAGGTGTACTGATCTTTAAGGTCAACAAAGAACAGGTCGTTAAACAGGGTTATGACACCAGCCTCGGGCTGTTTGGATGAAATAAGCACGTTTTGATACACTTTCTTCACTTCCAAACCATGGGGGTGCGGGTTACGCAGAGGGTCTACCACACCGTTGCAGCAGAAGTTTTCATCGTTGTGATATTGGTCACGGCCTACGCCGAAGTCACCACCATAAGCCCAGAAGGGTTTGCCATAGCCGGTTTCTGCATAGAGGCCCTGGTCAACCCAGTCCCAAATGAAACCACCCTGGAAGTTGCGGCTGCTACGGATAATGTCCCAATAGACTTGGAAATTACCCTGGCTGTTGCCCATGGCGTGTGCGTATTCGCACATGATGAAGGGGCGGCCCAGTTCTTTGGAGGCGCGGTTGCGCATGTGGTCCAGACCGGGATACATGGGGCAGATAACGTCTGTCCATTCGTTTTCACCGGAACGTTCAAATTGGACAAGACGGCTGGGGTCGTAAGCCTTGGTCCAGGCATACATTTCTTTGTTGGTATCACCGAAGCGGTATTCGTTACCCATTGACCAGAAAATAACGCAAGCATGGTTTTTGTCGCGTTCCACCAGGCGTTTCATGCGTTCCATGTGTACATCTCTCCAGTCGGGGTGTTGAGCGGCGTTGATAGGGCCGTTGTCCATGGCATGCGTCTCAATATTGGCCTCATCCACCACATAGAACCCGTATTCATCGCAGAGTTGGTAGAACAGGGTGGGTTGTGGGTAATGGCTGGTGCGAATGGCGTTGATGTTGAGTTGCTTCATCACAGCCAGGTCTTTCATAATGGTCTCACGATCCACTACATGGCCGGTGTAAGGATTATGCTCGTGGATGTTCACACCCTTAAACAGGACGGCTTTACCATTGACCAATACCTGACCGTTTTTCAGTTCGACGGAACGGAAGCCAATCTTGTGAGAGGTGTATTCCAAGGCTTTACCGTCGGCGCCTTTAAGAGTGATAAGCAGGTTGTAGAGGTTGGGGGTTTCAGCCGTCCATTTTTTGGGGGACTTGATGGTCTGTTTTCCAAAAGAAATCATGGCGGATTGACCGGCGGCTACAGATACTTTCTGTTGCTTTTTGTAGACCGATTTTCCGGCAGCATCAAACAGTTGCACTTCCACCGTTTGAGCCTTGGCAGCTTTGCCCAGGTTGTTTACTTTGACGTCCAGGCTAAGCAAACCATTTTTGTAGGTTTTATCCAGAGTGGGGTGTACAAAGAAGTCCTGAATTCTGGTTTCGTCTGTGCTGTACAAATAAATACCGCGATCAAAGCCACTTAAACGCCAGAAATCCTGGTCTTCCAGGTAGGAACCGTCGCTCCAGCGGTAGGCCTCCACAGCGATGGTATTGGCACCCGCTTTCACATAGGGCGTAATGTTGAATT
>JAAYBL010000256.1 GCA_012718945.1 Bacteroidales bacterium | reverse complement strand
CGGTGGGAATGCCAAGGGCTGTATAGGCTTGTTCTGAGTCCTTGCGTACCGTTTTTTCCGGTCGCATCTGGGGGAAGAACAGGACTTCCTGGATGGTGGTTTGTCCCGTCATCAACATGACCAGACGATCCATACCGATGCCCATTCCTGATGTGGGGGGCATACCGTATTCGAGGGCACGGACAAAGTCCATGTCGATAAACATGGCTTCGTCATCGCCTTTTTCGGCCAGTTTGAGTTGCTCCTGGAAGCGTTCGAGCTGGTCGATGGGGTCGTTGAGCTCTGAGTAGGCGTTGGCCAGCTCCTTGCCGTTGACCATGAGTTCGAAACGCTCGGTCAGTTCGGGGTTGTGGCGGTGACGCTTGCAGAGCGGTGACATTTCGTAGGGGTAGTCGGTGATGAAGGTGGGCTGGATGTAGTTGCCTTCGGAAGTGGCTCCGAAGATTTCGTCGATCAGTTTGCCCTTGCCCATGGAGGGGTCTTCTTCTACACCAAGTTTTTGGCAGACAGCCCTAAGCTGGGTTTCGTCCATACCGGTGATGTCAACGCCTGTATTTTCCTTGATGGCGTCAATCATGGTGACGCGGCGGAAGGGAGCCTTGAAGCTGATGGTGCGGTCGCCAATGGTCAATTCGGTGGTGCCGTTGACCTTGAGGGCTATGGTTTCGAGCATTTGCTCGGTGAAATCCATCATCCAGTTGTAGTCCTTGTAGGAGACATAAATCTCCATGGCGGTGAACTCTGGGTTGTGTGTCCTGTCCATGCCTTCGTTACGGAAGTTCTTGGAAAACTCGTACACGCCTTCAAAACCGCCTACGATGAGGCGCTTCAAGTAGAGCTCATCGGCAATGCGCAGGTAGAGGGGAATGTCCAGGGCATTGTGGTGGGTGATGAAGGGGCGGGCGGCCGCTCCACCGGGTATGGACTGAAGAATGGGGGTCTCCACTTCCATGTAGCCTCGTTCGTTGAAGAAGTTGCGCATGGCGCTGAACACCAGGGTGCGTTTGCGGAAAATGTCTTTGACTTGATTGTTGACAACCAGGTCGACGTAGCGTTGACGGTAGCGGAGTTCGGGGTCGGAAAAGGCATCGAACACTTCGCCGTCTTTTTCCTTGACCACAGGCAGGGGGCGCAGGGTTTTGGCCAGTACGGTAAGTTCCTCTGCGTGGATGGATATTTCACCCATCTGGGTACGGAACACGTAGCCTTTGACGCCAACAAAGTCGCCGATGTCCAGGAGTTTCTTGAACACGGTGTTGTACAATTCTTTGTCTTCTCCGGGGCAGATGGTATCCCTGGTCAGGTAGATTTGAATGCGGCCATCTGAGTCCTGGAGTTCAAAGAAAGAGGCTTTACCCATGATGCGCCTGGTCATGATACGACCGGCCACGCAGACAGCGCGTTTTGGTTCTTCATCGTCCTTGAAGTTGGCCAGGATGTCGGTCGAAAGGGCGTTGGTGGGATAGGCTTCGGCAGGATAGGGGTTGATGCCGGCTTCACGCAAGGCTTGCAGGCTTTGTCGACGGCCTATTTCTTGTTCACTCAGATCGGATGGGTACATGTTATTTTTTGTTTGGAGTGGGACAGGTCAAGCTTTTAGCCGTTCGGCCAAGGCTTCCTGGGAGAGGGTTTCCTGTTCGCCGGTAAGCATGTGCTTGAGGCTGACAGTGCCATTGGATAGTTCGGTTTCGCCAATCATGGCCACAAAGGGTATTTGACGGCTGTTGGCGTAGCTGAGTTGCTTTTTCATTTTGGCGGCTTCCGGGTAAAGATCGGCGGCGATACCGGCAGCACGTAGGTTTTTGATCAGCGAGAGGCAGCGTTTGGTTTCGGCCTCACCGAAGTTGGTGAAGAGAACCTTGGTGGTACGAATGGCCTCGGCTGGATACAGATCGAGGGTGTTGAGTACGTCGAAAATACGGTCGGCTCCAAACGAAATACCAACGCCGGATACGCCGGATAGGCCAAAGACGCCGGTGAGGTTGTCGTAACGACCACCACCGGTGATGCTGCCCATTTCGGCGTCAAGGGCTTTGACTTCGATGATGGCACCGGTGTAGTAGTTCAATCCTCTGGCCAACCGGAGGTCAAGTTCAAGGGTGGCTTTCAGGTCGAGGTCACCGACCAGCGAGAAGATGGTTTCCAGTTCTTCCACGCCTTTTAAACCGGTTTCGGAAGCGGCCAGCAGGGTCTTAAGTCTGGTGAGCTTGGCTTCGTTGCTGCCTTCCAACTGGAGGACGGGCTGCAGGTCGGCGATGGCTTGGGGGGACAGGCCGCGTTCGGCCAGTTCCTTGTTGACATTGTCGGCACCAATCTTTTCGTATTTGTCGATGGCTACGGTGATGTCGGTCAATCGATCACTTTCCCCGATGATCTCGGCAATGCCACTCAGGATTTTGCGGTTGTTGAGTTTGATGCAGACCCTGAGCCCGAAGCGGTTGAACACCTCGTCAATGAGTTGGAGGAGTTCTACCTCGTTGAGCAGGGCGTCGCTACCTACCACATCGGCATCGCATTGGAAGAACTCTCTGTACCGGCCCTTTTGGGGACGGTCGGCCCGCCAGACGGGTTGGATCTGGTAGCGTTTGAACGGAAAACTGAGTTCGTTCTGGTGCATGACCACGTACCGGGCAAAGGGCACGGTCAGGTCGTATCGCAGGCCTTTTTCGGCGATGCGGGGAGTTAGCTTGTTTGAGGAGGCCTCCTGGCGTTCCTCAGGGCTGAGTCCGCTCAGAAAGTCGCCTGAATTGAGGATTTTGAAGAGCAATTTGTCACCTTCTTCGCCGTATTTGCCCATGAGGGTGGAGAGGTTCTCCATGGCAGGGGTTTCGATCTGTTGAAACCCGTACAGGTGGAACACAGCTCGGATGGTGTCGAAAATGTAATTGCGCTTCGCCATTTCTTCGGGCGAGAAGTCGCGGGTGCCTTTGGGTATGGAAGGTTTTTGCATGTGTCTTGATTAATCCCGGCGGCCGAGGAACAGCATGATGTAATAGACCAGTGTAGCCAGGGAGCCGAGTGCAGCGACTACGTAGGTGTAGGCTGCCCATTTGAGGGCGTCGGTGGCCATGGGGTAGGTCGTGCTGTTGGTGATACCGGCCCGGCTCAACCACGCCACGGCGCGTTTGCTGGCGTTGATTTCAACGGGGAGGGTGATAAAGCTGAAGAGAGTGGTGGTGGCAAACAGGATGATGCCGATCAACATCAGGGTTGGCCAACGTTCAATCAGCAGGATGCCGGCCAATAATACCCATTGCATCCACCTGGAAGCAAAGCTGACCACGGGTACCAGTTTGGAACGCATGTTCAGGAAAGCATAGGCTTTGGCGTGTTGTACGGCGTGTCCACATTCGTGGGCGGCTACGGCGGCTGCAGCGATGCTGTTGCTTTGGTATACCTGGTCGCTGAGGTTGACGACTTTGGTGGCGGGGTTATAGTGGTCGGTAAGTTGACCGCTGACGTGTTGTACGCTGACCCCTTCCACGCCGTTTTCCCTGAGCATTTGCTCGGCAATGTCACGACCTGTCAGACCTCCGGGCATGGGAATCTGGCTATATTTCCTGAACTTGGATTGCAGCACCTTTTGGATGATCCAACTCAGCAGGGCAAAAACGATGAAAATGATATAAATCATAGTCGGTGTTGTTTGAGGTACGTTACTGTTTGTTTGTTAAACGTGTCTCAGGCATAGATTCAGGCTTCCCCGTAGCGGAGGATGGTTTGTTCCCGGTCGGGGCCTACGGAAACAATGCTGATGCGTACACCCAGTTCTTCCTCCAGGAAACTGAGGTAATTATTGAATTCCTCAGGGAATTCGTCTTCTGACTGCATGCGGGTCATGTCGGTTTTCCAACCGGGTAATTCGGCGTAAATGGGTTCGAGACCTTCGGTGATGTCGTAGGGGAATTGTTCGGTTTCCACCCCGTCAACACGGTAAGCCACACAGGCTTTGATGGTTTCGAAGGTGTCCATCACGTCGCTTTTCATCATGATGAGATCGGTCACGCCGTTGATCATGACGGCGTAACGGAGGGCGACCAGGTCGACCCAACCACAGCGGCGGGGACGTCCGGTGACGGAGCCGTATTCGTGGCCGTTGTCGCGCATGGACTGGCCTACTTCGTCGAATAGTTCAGTAGGGAAGGGACCACTGCCCACTCTGGTGCAGTAAGCCTTGAAGATACCATATACTTTGCCGATGGCGCGGGGTGCTACGCCCAAACCGGTGCAGGCGCCTGCGCAGATGGTGTTCGAGGAGGTGACGAAGGGGTAGGAACCAAAGTCGATATCGAGCATGGTGCCTTGTGCGCCTTCGCACAAAACGCGCTTATCGTCGCGTAAGGCTTGGTTGATGACGTGTTCGCTGTCGATGAAAATGAATTGTTTGAGGCATTCTATGCCTTCAAACCAGTCTTTTTCCAGGGCGGGCAGGTCGTAATCGGTATACCCCATTTGGCGAAGGATTTCTTCGTGTCTGGCGACGGCAGCCTTGTATTTGGCTTCAAAACCGTGTTCGATATCGCCTACGCGGAGTCCGTTGCGGCTCACTTTGTCAGTATAGGTGGGGCCTATGCCTTTACCGGTGGTGCCTATCTTGCCTTCGCCTTTCTTGGCTTCGTTAGCGGCATCCAGTAAACGGTGGGTGGGCAGGATGAGGTGTGCTTTCCTCGAAATGTGCAGGCGTTTGGTCAGGGGATGACCGCTGGCACTGAGTTGGTCCACTTCAGCCTTGAACAGGGCGGGGTCGAGTACAACACCGTTGCCGATGATGTTGACCTTGTCACCTTGGAAAATGCCTGAAGGGATGGACCTCAGCACGTATTTCTGACCGTTGAACTCCAGGGTGTGCCCTGCATTGGGACCGCCTTGAAAGCGGCAAACCAGGTCGTAACCGGGGGTCAATACGTCTACGACTTTTCCTTTTCCTTCATCGCCCCATTGGAGGCCTAACAAAACATCTACGCTCATTGGCTCGAAAGAATCATGTTGACACACAAAGTGCGGACGAATGAAGCATTCGTCCGGCTGTCGCATGCCTGAATTTTACAATATAGTTGTACAAGCGGTGCAAAGATACAAAAAAGATAGACATGATGGGGGAAAAACCGATCATTGTGCCGTCAGTCTGGCTACCAACCTGGAGGCGTGTAGCTTTAGTTGATAATTATCAGAATGACAATCTTTTAGCATACCTTCTGATGCGGCATTTTCAGCTGCATCGGCTTTTTTTGCCAACAGGAGTCTGAGCAGGAGAAGGTAGCCGGCACTACGGCGTTGTTCGGACGGATCTTCCATCCATCGTACGGCCAGTTCCTGCGCAAAAGGCAGGTGTTGGAGGAGGTTGAAACAGAGTTGTTCCAGCAGCTCTGTGGTAAAGCAACCTGTCAGCCATTGATCGGCATCAGCCTGGCTGAAGGAGTCCTTGGGGTAGAGCATGGTGGCCAGTATTTTACACTCCCTGGATGATTCCTGCCACAAGGTGGTGGCTAGTTCTACATCGGGGGTATAAACGGTGCCCAGCTCCCGCAACGACATGGCATCCAGTCCGAAATTCATACCGTACGGCAGGCCGCTTTTGCGCATGGAGGCTGAGACGTCGCCGTTCATGCGCAGTCTCAGCCTCTTTTTTATGTCTAGTAGGATGGCTCTGTCCATCAGTTATACGTGGGTAAGGAGGAATAATCCCTGGCATAGCGCAGGTGTTGTTCGATGTAACCTTCGGTGAAGCTGATGGTGATATCCTTGATTTTGCCTTTTTTGTTGTAGACAGGCGTATAAACGGGGTTGACAAAGCCCTTGTAGGGGGCCAGTTTGAGGGTGGCGTAGCGGTCCAGGATTTCCTTGTGCAATACAGGGTCTACTTTGACAGCGTAGGCTTCAACCATGGCTTTGGCTGCAGCATGGTCGCCGGTGGACTTGATGCGCTGGATTTCTGCCAGTAATGAGCCGAAAAGACCGCGCAGGGCTTCGTAGTCATTGATGACAACATAGGTCTTGCCGTCTTTTTTGGTCAGTTCCACGACCTTCTTGTCGGCGCCTTTTTCAAGGACCCAACGGGCAATAAGGGCCCTGTTGCGCATGTGCGATTCTTCGATGGTTTTGCCGGGCTCAATGCGGGTCAGCTGGGTCAGCAGGCCGTTCATCATAAATTTGTAGTATTCGGCCTTGTAGGCGTCAGCGTTGGGCAGGAGGCTGAGTTCAACCAGTTTGGGGTCGGCTACGTAGTAAAGGCCAAAAAGGTCGGCTCTGGCTTCTTCGATGGTGGACCCGTACGACTTGAGGGCATCCTGGTCGACGCCGGGCAGGAGTTTGCCCGATCCGTGGCCCAGGCATTCGTGCAAGTCGGTATGCAGGTTGTCGGTCAGGAAGCCGTATTGCTTGGCTAGTTCGATTTCGGTGTCGCTCCACATGAAGGCTTGATTGAAACCGGTGCCTTGGCTGGCAATGTCGTAGGCCATCGTGATGTTTTCGATGGTCACCGATTTGGAGCCGTGGTCGCGGCGTATCCAGTTGCTGTTGGGCAGGTTGATGCCGATAGCTGTGGTGGGATAGCAGTCTCCGCCCAGCATGGTGGCGGTGATGACCTTGGCCGTGACCCCTTTTACGGTTTCCTTTTTATAGGCTTTGTCAACGGGGGAGTTGTCTTCAAACCACTGTGCATTGCTGCTGATGATTTCGGTTCGTTTGGTGGCTTCCTCGTTTTTGAAATTGACGATGCTTTCCCAGCTGGCTTTCATGCCCAGAGGGTCACCATAGGTTTCGGTAAAGCCGTTGACAAAGTCAACCCTTGAGGCCAGGTCTTCCACCCAATGGATGCAGTAGGCATCGAAGGTGTTGAGGTCGCCTGTTGTGTAATAATCAATCAGTGTACGGATGACTGTTTCCTGTTTGGGGTTTTCGGCCACAGCGGCGGCTTTTTCCAACCAGTAAACGACTTTGCTGATGGCTGGGCCGTACAGACCGTCTATCTTCCAGACTTGTTCGACCAATTGGCCGTTTTCCTTGACAAGGCGGCTGTTCAAACCGTAGGAGACAGGCTGTTCATCGGAAGGATTTTTCATGGCTCCGTAGAAAGCTTCGGCTTCGGCTTGGGTGACGCCCTGGTAGTAGTTGGCGGCAGAGGTCATGAGCAAGTCCTGGTCGGCTGCTTGATTCACCCGCTTGGCATCGATGGTGGGGTCGAACAGGATGGGGGTTAATTTGGCGATTAGGGCCTCGACGGTTTCACCTTCGCTCAAGGGTAAAGAATCGGGGGTGACGCTGCTGACGGCATCGCTGAAGAAGGTTTGGCTGAAGCCGGGCAGGAATTTATCCGTGGCATAATGGTGATGGATGCCGTTGGAGGCCCACACACGCTTGAGGTAAATCTCAAACTGCTTCCAGTCTTCGGTGTTTTTATCGACGGACGCATACTGGTAAACGCTTTCCAGGGTGCGGCGGATGCAGAGGTTGTGGCGGTAATTCTGGTCGTACAAGATGTCGCGGCCTTGAAGGGCGGCTTCGTTCAGGTAGTATATCAGTTCTTTTTGTTCAAGGCTCAGTTCGTTGAAGCCGGGAACATCGTATCGGAGAATCTGAAGGTCGGCAAACTGATCGACAATGTAGTCGGTTGGTCCTGAGGTTTTTTCTGAGGCTGGCTTGCAAGCAGCGAAGCCGGCCAGTAGGAGACTGGTCATGAGGTAAGTGATGGTACGTTTCATACGTGAATGGTTGTTGAGGTAGGTGCTCAGGCTTGGTTAGCGTTGTTGAGCAGATACATATCGATGAGTACGAGAGCTGCCATGGCTTCGACCACGGGGACAGCCCTGGGTAGTACGCAGGGGTCGTGACGGCCGTGGGCCTTGAAGGTGACGGGCTCGCCCTGTTTGTTGACGGTTTGTTGTTCCATCAGGATGGTGGCCACCGGTTTGAAAGCCACCCTGAAATAGATGTCTTCACCGTTGGATATGCCACCCTGGATACCGCCAGAGTAGTTGGTCCTGGTTCTAATCAGGCCATTGTCGTTGTAAAAGACATCGTTGACCTCGGAACCGAAGTGGTCGACGTCAAAGCCCATACCGTATTCAAAGCCTTTGACGGCGTTGATGGACAACATGGCTGAGCCTAATGCGGCGTGTAATTTATTGAATACGGGTTGACCAAGGCCAACGGGTGCGCCCTGCACCACGCAGGTGACCACGCCACCGATTGTGTCACCTTTTGCTTTGACTGATGTGATGAGCTCGGCCATCTTAATGGCGACTTCGGGGTCAGCGCAGCGTACCGGGTTTTGTTCGATGGTCGAAAAGTCGTAGCTGGCATAAGGCTTGTCGGCTTTGATGGGGCCGACTTGTGAGGTGTATGCCGTTATGGTGATGCCCAGGTCCTTGAGTAATTGTTTGGCTACGGCACCGGCTACCACTCTGGCCACGGTCTCGCGGGCCGATGAGCGACCTCCGCCTCGGTTGTCCCTAAGGCCGTACTTGTGGTAATAGGTGTAATCGGCGTGGGAGGGGCGGAAGAGGTCCTTCATAGCGTCGTAGTCACCGGAGCGCTGTTTGGCGTTCCAGACGCAGAAGGCTATGGGGGTGCCAGTGGTTTTGCCTTCAAAGAGGCCTGATAGAAACTCCACCACGTCGGGTTCGTCCCTGGATGTCGTCAGGCTGGATTGACCAGGTCTGCGACGGTTCAGTTCGGCCTGTATGAAATCCAAATCAAGCGCCACGCCGGCGGGGCAGCCGTCGATGATGCCGCCGACGCCCCGTCCGTGTGATTCTCCAAAGGATGTCAGCCTGAATGCCTGTCCGAAACTATTACTCATGGCTGTGCGTGTTTGTTGTGTTAGTGGCCGCAACCGCAGCCGTGGTCGTGCTTATCATCGTCGCAGGAGCAGTCGTCGCAACCGCCGTCGCCGCAGCCGCAGCCGCCCATACCCATGAAGGCATTGACTTCTTCCTGGGTGGCTTCGCGTACTTCAACGACCTTGCCCACGAAATGCAGGTCTTCGCCGGCCAATGGGTGGTTAAAGTCCATCGTGATGACTTCGTCGCCAATGCTGACGATGGTTCCGTTGATGCGGTTGCCTTCCTGATCAACCATGGGAACGGTGTTGTTTTCAAAGATGATGGTGCTGTCAATCTGACCTTCTACTTCAAAAACGGAACGGGGAAGCTCGACGATGTTTTCGTCGAAGTATTCGCCATAGGCCTGGTCGCTGGGGAGAACGAAGTCGAAGCTGGCATCGGGTTCAAGACCGGCCAGTTTGTCTTCAAAACCTTCGAGCATCATGCCGGTGCCGAAAATAAACGACAAGGGTCTGTCGGTCGTGGCTTTTTCCATCAGTTCTTCCTCGCTGCCGTCGGTGCCGCCGACGTACAGGTCATAGGTGGCTGAAACAAATTTGTTGGCTGAAATTTTCATTGTTTAGTTACAGTGTTGATTATTGCTTGATTGCAGTGTTGATTAAGAGGACAAAGATAGTAAAAAACTCAGAATCGTGCCTTATACGCTGCTTTTAACTGGTTCATGGCCAGCTCGACGGTGGCTTTGGGGCAACCGATGTTCATCCGCATGAAACCGCTCCCTTCCACACCGAATGAGGTGCCGGGATTCAGCCCCAGTTTCGCCTCTTTGATGAAAAAGGCGTTGAGCGCCTCGTCGTCCAGTCCCAGTTCCCTGCAATCCAGCCAGATGAGGTAGGAGGCCTGGGGTATGCAGGCTTTGATGCGGGGCATGTCGGCTTTGAGGGCGTTGTCTATATAGGCAATGTTGTTGGCCAGGTAAGCCAACAACTGGTCCAGCCAGGCGTCTCCGTGTTCGAAGGCCGCTTGGGCGGCCAGAATGGCGAAGAGGTTGCCCATACCGAGTTCGGCTTTATCCAGGTAAGCCTTAAATTGTTTGCGCAGTCGGTCGTTTTGGATCACGTAGAATGAACTGGACAATCCGGGTATGTTGAAAGTTTTGCTGGGTGCCATCAATGTGATGACCTGGCTGGCTATTTCCGGGGTGAAGGAGCCGGGGCTGTGGCTGGTGTACCCTGGCAGGGTGAGGTCGATGTGTATTTCGTCGGAAACGATGAGCACACCATTGCGTACACAAATCTCGCACATTCGTTCCAACTCGTTGACGCTCCAGACGCGTCCTCCGGGATTATGGGGGTTGCATAGTATAAACAGTTTGCAATCGGCAGCTTTGCGTTCGAAGTCGTCAAAGTCGATTTGAAATTGTTGACCATCGAACACAAGGGAGTTGGTGACCAGCTCTCTGCCGTTGTTGACGGGCAGGTGTAGAAAGGGGGGATAAACGGGCGATTGTACCAGTACTTTGTCGCCAGGTTGGGTGAAGCATTGGATGGCCAGGGCCAGACCGGAGACTATACCTGGAATGAATCCCAGTTGAGTGCCTTCCACTGTCCAGCCGTGACGGCGATACAGCCAGCTGGTGATGGCATCAGACCAGGTTTTTGGTGTCAGGGTATAGCCCAGAATGCCATGATCGCAACGCGCTCTGATGGCGTCAAGGATAAAGTCAGGCGATGCAAAGTCCATATCGGCCACCCACATGGGCAGCAGGTCGGTGGTGCCGAATGTTTCGCGGAGTTTGTCGTATTTGTAACTGTTGCTGTTGTGGCGTTCGATAATTCGGTCAAAATCAGGTCTTGAGGTCATGATGTAACGTTCTGGTAGGATTGTTTTTGTGGCTGTTGATACTGTTGCAAAGTTATTTTTTTTTACGGAAACGGACACTTCTGCGTTAATTGCTTACAATATCATTTTTTATGGCTTGAAATCCTGTCAAATCATAAATTCCCGATGCTTTTTTGTTGAGAACTGTTTATATATCTAAAAATGCCTATCTTTGTGGGCTCAAAACGATAGGTATGAGTCATCCATTACGTAGCGCAACCAGCACCCAAGGCCGTCGAATGGCTGGTGCCAGGGCATTGTGGAAGGCCAACGGTATGACGGACGGGCAGTTTGGAAAGCCCATCATCGCTGTGGTCAATTCGTTCACCCAGTTCGTGCCAGGTCACGCCCATCTTCATACAGTGGGTCAGTTGGTCAAGGCTGAAATCGAAAAGCTTGGCTGTTTTGCCGCCGAGTTCAATACCATCGCCATTGATGATGGCATCGCCATGGGGCATGATGGTATGTTGTACTCATTGCCCAGTCGTGACATCATCGCCGACAGTGTGGAGTACATGGTCAATGCGCACAAGGCTGACGCCATGGTTTGCATCTCCAACTGTGACAAGATCACTCCAGGTATGATGATGGCGGCCATGCGCATGAACATTCCTACCATCTTTGTTTCGGGTGGTCCCATGGAAGCCGGCGAACTGGATGGCCGTCACCTTGACCTGATTGACGCCATGGTGCTGTCTGCTGATGACACGGTGAGCGACGAAGAGGTACAACGGGTTGAGCAATCGGCCTGTCCTACCTGCGGATCTTGTTCGGGTATGTTTACGGCCAATTCCATGAATTGTCTAAACGAAGCCATTGGTTTGGCCTTGCCAGGCAACGGTACCATAGTGGCTACACACGCCAACCGTCTGGCCTTGTTTCAAGAAGCGGCCAAACGGATTGTCAGCAATACATTTGCTTATTATAAAGATGGGGACGAACGGGTATTGCCCCTCTCCATCGCTACCCGTCAGGCTTTCTTGAACGCCATGCGCCTGGACATCGCCATGGGTGGATCCACCAACACGGTGCTGCACTTGCTGGCTGTTGCCCACGAAGCCGGTGTGTCGTTCACCATGGACGATATCGATGGTCTTTCCAGGCAAACACCTTGTTTATGTAAGGTGGCGCCCAACACTGATAAATACCATGTCCAGGATGTCAACAGGGCAGGGGGTATTCTTGGTATCCTCAATGAATTGGCCAAAGGGGGTTTGTTGGACACCAGCGTTTACCGGGTAGATGGCAAGACCCTTGGTGAAGCTGTCAAGGCATTTGATATAACGGTAGATCAACCGTCGACTGAGGCTGATAACCTTTACCGTTCGGCACCGGCAAACCGGTTCAACCTGACGATGGGATCCCAGTCTTCAATGTATAAATCGCTTGACACAGACCGCAAGGATGGCTGTGTGAGGGATATTGCCCATGCCTACACCAAGGACGGCGGTTTGGCCGTGCTCAAAGGTAACATTGCCCTGGATGGCTGCGTCGTCAAGACGGCCGGCGTTGATGAGGCTTTGTGGCATTTCAGGGGCAAGGCTAAGGTCTTTGATTCTCAGGATGCGGCTTGCGAAGGTATCCTTCGCGGCAAAGTTGTGGCCGGTGATGTCGTGGTGATTACCCACGAAGGTCCCAAAGGAGGTCCCGGCATGCAGGAAATGCTGTATCCTACGTCATATTTGAAAGCCAGACACCTAGGCAAGGCCTGTGCGTTGATCACGGACGGTCGTTTTTCCGGCGGAACGTCTGGATTGTCCATCGGTCATGTATCGCCAGAAGCCGCTGCCGGTGGAGCCATTGGTTTGATCAAGGAAGGTGATTTGATCGATATCAACATTCCTGAACGCAGCATCAACGTTCTGGTCGATGAGCAGGTCCTGGAAGAACGACGTCAGGCTGAACTGGCCAGGGGAAAAGCTGCTTTCACTGCACCTGTCAGAGAACGTTTTGTTCCTGCTTCATTGAAAGCCTATGCATCCATGGTCAGCTCGGCCGATAAGGGTGCCGTACGTTTAATTGATTGATAATCTATGGAAAGTATACGAATTAAAGGGGCTGAAGCCCTTTTGCGCGCCTTATTGGAGGAAAAGGTGGACACCGTGTTCGGTTACCCCGGTGGTTCCATCATTACCGTCTTTGACGCCCTGTATTCGTTCAGGGATTCCATCCGTCAGATACTGACCCGTCATGAACAAGGTGCCGTACACGCCGCTCAAGGTTTTGCCAGGGTGACCGGCGAGCCGGGCGTGGTCTTTGTGACCTCTGGTCCAGGTGCGACCAACGTTATTACCGGTTTGGCCGATGCCATGCTGGACAGTACCCCTTTGGTGGTCATTGCCGGTCAGGTCAGCAGTCCCCTGCTGGGTTCTGATGCCTTTCAGGAAACCGATGTGGTGGGCATTTCCCTGCCTGTCAGCAAGTGGAGTTATCAGGTGCGGACAGCGGCTGAGATACCTTGGGCCGTTGCCAGGGCTTTTTACATAGCCAGAGAAGGCAGGCCTGGACCTGTGGTGCTCGATATTACCAAGGATGCTCAAAATGAAATGACGGATTACGTGTATGAAAAATGCCAATTCATCCGTAGTTATCAACCCAATCCTGATTTGGATCAGACAGCCGTTGAGGAAGCGGCAGCCTTGATCAACGGGGCCAAGCGTCCCTTTGCGCTGGTTGGGCAGGGTGTCATTTTAGGTGAAGCGGAAGAAGCATTGAAAGCCTTCCTGACGAAAGCCGATATACCGGCTGGGGCCACCCTGCTGGGCTTGCCCGCTGTTGCAGGTGGTTTTCCGTTGATGAAAGGTATGTTGGGCATGCATGGAAATGTTGGTCCGAACCGAAAAACGGCTGAATGCGACGTGCTGATTGCCATTGGTATGCGGTTTGACGACCGTGTGACCGGCGATCTTAAGACGTACGCCAAACAGGCCAAGATCATACATTTCGACATTGATCCGGCTGAAATTGAAAAAAACGTCAAGGTGGATGTCGCCGTGTTGGCCAACGTAAAGGAAAGCTTACCCGCGGTCACGGCGCTGTTGAAAGAAGCAAGCCACAAGGATTGGGTTGACAGTTTCAAGGAACATGAGGACGAAGAATGGCAACGTGTCATTGAGCCCGAAATTCATCCTACTGCTGGGCCCATCACCATGGGTGAGGTGATTAACATGGTCTCCGAGAAGGCGGCTGCCAATGCTGTTTTAGCCACGGATGTGGGCCAAAACCAAATGATGGCGTGTCGTTATTTCAAATTGCAAAGCAATCGCAGTCTGGTGACTTCGGGTGGTCTGGGTACCATGGGATTTGGTTTACCGGCAGCCATCGGTGCTGCCATCGGCGCTCCCGAACGGGAGGTCTGCCTGTTTACCGGTGACGGGGGCATCCAGATGACCATCCAGGAACTGGGTACCATCATGGAATACAAACCGGCGGTGAAGATCATCATTTTGAATAATAAGTTTTTGGGCATGGTGAGACAGTGGCAGGAATTGTTCTTCCGTGAACGTTACTCGTCTACCATCCTTCAAAATCCGGATTTCCCCATGATTGCTGCAGCTTATGGCATTCCTGGCCGCAAAGTGGTTAAGCGGGAGGGATTGGCTGAGGCCATCGACGAGCTGTTTGCCACTAAGGGCTCGTTCTTGTTGGAAGTGGAAGTGGAGGAAAACGGCATGGTCTATCCCATGATACCTGCCGGCACCAACGTGGACAACCTAATTTTTGGCGATTGACCTATGGAGAAAATAGTGTATACGATAACGGTTTATACCGAGAATATGGTGGGTCTGCTCAATCAGATTGCCATCATTTTTACCCGCAGGCATCTGAACATCGAGAGTTTGACGGTGTCTAAGTCTTCTTTGCCAGGTATCCATAAGTTTACCATCACGGTGGAGTCGACTGAGGATCTGATTATAAAGGTGGTACGGCAGATTGAGAAGCGCATTGATGTGCTCAAGGCCTTCCACTACACCGACGATGAAATCATCTTCGATGAGGTCGCTTTGTACAAGATTCCGACGGATTCTCTCCTGGATAACCCGGAGATTGAAACGTTGATGCGTACTTACAATGCTCGCATTGTTGAGGTCAACCGCAACTTCGCAGCGATTGAAATGTCGGGATCAGCCGATGTGATTCAGTCTCTGTTTGATGAACTGAACAAGTTCAAGGTGCTGCAGTTTGTACGCTCCGGGCGTGTGGCGATTACTCGTTCTACCCAGGAACGCCTCAGCAACTTCCTGGCTGAGATGGAGGAAAAGCGGATCAAAGCCATGAAGGCATGCGAAAAGTAGCCGAATACACCTATCAGGTTCAGCCTTTGGATGTCGATTTCAGTGACCGTCTCCGTTTAACTCAACTGCTTGGTTATCTTTTGCATACTGCGGGTATGAATGCGATGGAGAATGGCTTCGGCATGGAAGTGCTGCACGAACAGGGTAAAACCTGGGTGGCATCCCGATTGGCCATGGAGGTGTTGTATTACCCCAAGGCTCATGAGACTTTCCGCATCGAAACATGGATTGAAGACTATGGCAGGGTGTTCACCACCCGTAATTTCAGAATGACGGGTGAGGATGGTACACCGATGGGGGCTGGTACCAGTATTTGGTGCATGTTGGATCTGAAAGCTAGAAAGGCGATGGATTTGAGCGGCACTGATTATTCGGCTTTTGTTACCGGTATTCCTTCCTTGATTGAAAAGCCCCACCGCCTGCCTGCGCTGAGTGGGGAGTCTATTTCCAGGCACAGGGTAAAATACAGTGATCTGGATTTCAACAAACACGCCAACAGCATGAAGTACATCGAATGGATGACAGACTTGTTTCCGTTGGATTTGTTTCAACAGCGCAACATTTCACGGTTGGATATTAATTACATCAATGAGGCGTTGTACGGTGAGGTGGTTGAAATATTCCGTGACCAACCGGATGAAGGGGGCTGTCAGTTTGAGATGCGCAGGGGTTCCGACATTATTTGTAGGGCTGGCATGCAGTTTGATGGTCCATACAATTTGATGGCAGGCAATTAATATGTAACTTTGTCGCGCCAAAAAAGAGAAATTTAACACAATTTATCCCATAAATCCAAAAAAAATGGCAGTTATGAATTTTGGCGGGGTTGACGAAAACGTTGTCACCCGCGAAGAGTTTCCGCTCGAAAAAGCACGTGAAGTGATGAAAGACGAAGTCATCGCGGTGATCGGTTACGGGGTGCAAGGCCCTGGTCAATCCATGAACCTGCGCGATAATGGCTTCAACGTCATCGTTGGCCAACGCAAAGGTGGCAAAACCTGGGACAAGGCAGTCGCTGACGGCTGGGTTCCCGGTGTTTCCCTGTTTGACATTGAAGAAGCCTGCCAACGGGCTACTGTGATTCAATACCTGCTTTCCGACGCCGCTCAGATTGAGGTTTGGCCTCGTATCAAACCCTACCTGACCAAGGGTAAGGCGCTTTATTTCTCTCATGGTTTCGCCATTACCTACAAAGAACGCACCAATATCATTCCGCCGGCTGATGTTGACGTCATTCTGGTTGCTCCCAAAGGTTCTGGTACGTCTTTGCGTACCATGTTCCTCGAAGGTCGTGGCTTGAACTCCTCTTATGCCATCTTCCAGGATGCTACTGGCAGGGCTTTCGACCGTGTGGTTGCCTTGGGTATCGGTGTGGGTTCGGGTTATTTGTTTGAAACTACCTTCAAGCGTGAAGTCTACTCTGACCTTACCGGCGAGCGTGGTACTTTGATGGGTGCCATTCAGGGTTTGTTGCTTGCTCAGTACGAAGTGCTCCGTGAAAACGGTCACACACCTTCTGAAGCTTTCAACGAAACGGTTGAAGAACTGACTCAATCGCTTATGCCTTTGTTTGCCAAAAACGGTATGGACTGGATGTACGCCAATTGCTCCACTACGGCTCAACGTGGTGCCCTGGATTGGATGGGTCCTTTCCACGATGCTTCCAAGCCTGTTTTTGAAAAACTGTATGCTGAAGTGGCTTGTGGCAATGAAGCTCAGCGTTCCATCGATTCAAACTCTAAACCTGATTACAGGGTTAAGTTGGAAGAGGAACTCAAGGCGTTGCGTGAAAGCGAAATGTGGCGCACGGGTGCTGTGGTTCGCAAATTGCGTCCTGAAAACAACTAACGATTTTTTCTTAGCATAACTCAGGAAAGCGCTCGGATGTTTCATCCGGGCGTTTTTTTTGCCGCTCTCTTGGGGCGGTTATCTCTAGTTTCCTTCGATTCCGCTCCCCTTTGGGCGGAGTCGGGTACTGGAGACAATACCCGACCCCGTCAAGGGGAGCGGTTTCGAAGGAGAGAGAGGTGAAAACAGACTATGAAAGTGCCAAGGATGTAAACAAAAGGCTCTATAACGATTTGTGTGGGTAATCCCTAAACAACTATCTTTAGGGGCAAAAACAAATCATGAACAGTCAGGAGATATTTGGTATAGCATTAGGCCTTTCGGAGCCTTGGTTTATTGAACGGG
>JAAYBL010000255.1 GCA_012718945.1 Bacteroidales bacterium | reverse complement strand
CGACCTTCTACCAGGGCCAGTATCATTGAGACCCTTTTCAAGCGCCAATACATTAAAAAAGAACGCAAAAACCTGTTGCCAACGCCAACCGGTACCGCTCTTATTGACCTCATTCACGTGGATGTGTTGAAATCGGCCAGTCTTACCGGTTTGTGGGAAAAGAAACTCCGCCAGATAGAACGCAAGGAGTACAACGCCGCCCAGTTCCTGGACGAACTCAAAACCATGGTGATCGAGGTTGTTACCACTGCTTAATTTTGCTAACCGGAGTTTGCAAAATCGTGACTATTTACTATCTTTGCCCCCCAATCACGGGTTTATGGAACGCTTTTACCGCACACATACTTACCTGGTGGAACACGTGCAATCGCACGTACGCCGTCAGTTGATGGATGAAATCGACTGGAGTCATCGGCTCATCGGGATTAAGGGCAGCCGTGGGGTGGGGAAGACGACCTTTTTGATTGATTACGCCAGGGAACGTTTCGGCACCGACCGTTCCTGCCTCTATATCAACCTCAATCATTTTTATTTCACCAAGCACAGTTTGCTGGAGTTTGCCCAGGCCTTTTCCAAACAGGGAGGCAAAACCCTGCTCATTGACCAGGTGTTCAAGTACCCGGATTGGTCGAAGCAATTGAGGGCTATTTACGACACCTGTCCCGAATTGCATGTGGTGTTTTCCGGCTCCTCGGTGATGCGCCTAAAGGAGGAAAACCCCGATTTGGTGGATGTGGTACAGTCGTACAACTTAAGGGGCTTCTCGTTCAGGGAATACCTCAACCTGATGGCCGGTACCTCTTTCCAACCCGTCAAACTGGACGAACTGCTTTCCAACCACCTGGCACTGGCCGCCGAGGTCTTGGCAACGGTACAACCTGCCGCCTATTTCAAAGATTACTTGCACCATGGTTTTTACCCATTTTTTCTGGAAAAACGCAATTTTTCGGAAAATCTGCTCAAAACCATGAACATGATGATAGAGGTGGATGTTTTACTAATCAAGCAGATAGATCTGAAGTATTTGTCAAAAATCAGGGCACTCTTGTACCAGGTTGGACTTGAAGCGCCGGGACCGGCCAACGTGAGCCGTCTGAGCCAGGACATCGATATCTCGCGGGCCACGGTGATGAATTACCTCAAGTATTTAAAAGATGCCCGCCTCATCGATACGTTGTATCCGGTGGGGGAATGTTATCCGAAGAAACCTTCGCGCATCTACCTGCACAACACCAACTTGATGTACGTTATGCAGGATAAGTTGTCGGTAGATAAGCAAGGCATTTGCGAGACCTTCTTCTACAACACCGTGCACAAGGACAACAAGGTAAACATGGGTGCCAAACGCAAACAGTTTGTGTTGAACGGTGCGGAGACTTTTCAAATCAGTTGTGGTAAAGTGAGCGGCAAGCTCAACCCTGATCTCTGGTATGTGGTGGACCTGCCTCAGGCTGGTCGTGACAGGGTCATCCCACTCTGGTTGTTTGGTTTTCTATACTGATAAGTAAAAGCAACAGTGCTTACATGGTTATGGCAACGAAACCTCAACGAAGAAACGCTAACGACAACAACGCTACGATAATATGAACCCTTTATTTTTCGATGTATGACTAAACAAAAAAAGTTTTTGACCTGTGACGGTAACCAGGCTGCGGCTCACATCGCCTATATGTTCAGCGAAGTGGCAGCTATTTACCCCATCACACCGTCGTCGACCATGGCCGAATACGTGGACGAATGGGCCGCTGCCGGCCGTAAGAACATGTTCGGCGAAAAGCTGGTGGTAGAAGAAATGCAATCCGAAGCTGGTGCCGCTGGTGCCATGCACGGCGCCCTTCAAGCTGGAGCGTTGTCTACGACCTTCACCGCTTCACAAGGCTTGCTGCTGATGGTGCCCAACATGTATAAGGTGGCTGGTGAATTGTTGCCAGGCGTTTATCACGTGTCTGCCCGTGCCTTATCAGCCCAAGCATTGTCCATCTTCGGCGACCATCAGGATGTGATGGCTGTGCGTCAAACTGGTTGTGCCATGCTGGCTACCGGTTCGGTGCAAGAGGTCATGGACCTGGCTGCCGTAGCCCACTTGTCGGCCATTAAGGGACGTATCCCCTTCGTTCACTTCTTCGATGGTTTCCGTACGTCACACGAAATCCAGAAGATTGAGCAATTGGATCAGGAAGAACTGATTCCACTGATCGATCAGGAAGCCTTGACCGCTTTCCGCGACAGGGCCCTCAACCCCGAAAAGCCTGTACTGCGTGGTACAGCTCAGAACCCTGACATTTACTTCCAGGCCCGCGAGGCATCCAATCCTTTCTACGACAACATCGTGGGCATCGTTGAAGACTACATCAACGAAATGAACAAACTGACAGGTCGCAAATACGGCTTGTTCGACTATTATGGTGCTCCCGATGCCGACCGTGTGGTTATTGCCATGGGTTCAGCAACCGAAGCACTGCGCGAAGGCATCGACTACCTCAACGCCAACGGCGAGAAGGTGGGTATGGTAGCCGTTCACCTGTACAGGCCTTTCTCGGCCAAGCATTTCCTGGCAGCCGTGCCCAAAACGGCCAAGCGCATCTGCGTACTCGACCGCACCAAAGAACCGGGAGCAACGGGCGAACCCCTTTACCTGGACGTGAAAGACTGTTTCTACGGTCAAGCCGACGCTCCCGTTATTGTTGGCGGACGTTACGGTTTGTCTTCCAAGGACTTCACGCCGGCTCAGGTGTTGGCTGTGTATGAAAACCTGGCAATGAAAATGCCCAAAAACCACTTCACCGTGGGTATCGTAGACGACGTGACCTTCACTTCGCTGCCCCTCAAGGAAGAAGTATCGCTGGGTGCTCAAGGTATCTTCGAGGCTAAATTCTATGGCCTGGGTGCCGATGGTACGGTGGGTGCCAACAAAAACTCCATCAAGATAATCGGTGACAATACCGACAAAAAGGTGCAAGCCTATTTCTCGTACGATAGCAAGAAGTCGGGTGGTTTCACCTGCTCCCACTTGCGTTTCGGTGACCAAGACATCCGTTCCACCTACCTGGTGACCACGCCTGACTTTGTGGCCTGCCACGTTCAAGCTTACCTCAATCTCTATGACGTGACCAAGGGCTTGAAGAAAAACGGAACCTTCTTGTTGAATACGGTTTGGAACGCCGAAGAGGTGAAAAAGAACCTGCCCAACAAAGTCAAAAAGTACTTTGCCCAGAACAACATCACGTTGTACATTATTGATGCCACCAACATTGCTCAGGAAATTGGTTTGGGCAACCGCACCAACACCATTCTGCAGTCGGCTTTCTTCAAGATCACCAACGTGATTCCTTACGAACTCGCTGTTGACAAAATGAAGTACGCCATCAACAAATCGTACGGCAAGAAGGGTGAGAACATCGTGAAAATGAATTACGCAGCTGTTGACAGAGGTGGAGACTATGTGAAAGTGGATATACCCGCTGAATGGGCTACCATTGTGCTGGAAGACGAGGCCATTGACGAAAACATCCCTGCTTTCGTTCGCGACGTGGTCAGGCCCATGAACGCCCAGGCTGGCGACGACCTGCCTGTGTCTGTGTTCAAAGGCCGTGAAGACGGCACCTGGGATCAAGCTACTTCTCAGTATGAAAAACGCGGGGTGGCCAGCCATGTCCCCGTTTGGAACGCTGAAAACTGTATCCAGTGTAACCAGTGTGCCTATGTTTGTCCTCACGCTACCATCCGTCCGTTTGTGTTGGATGAAGCTGAACAAGCCATGCAGCCTGAAGGTATGACCACACTTAAAGCCACTGGCAAGCAGTTCGCCGGCATGACCTTCAAGATCCAGATCGACGTGCTCGATTGCCTCGGTTGCGGCAACTGTGCCGATGTTTGCCCCGGCAACAAGGGCAATAAGGCGCTTGAAATGACACCTATCGAAACCCAACTGCACGAACAGGCCAATTGGGACTTCCTAGTGAAGAACGTGAAGTCCAAGCAACACCTGGTGGACATCCAGGCTAACGTGAAGAACTCACAGTTTGCAGCTCCGCTCTTCGAATTCTCGGGTGCTTGCTCGGGTTGCGGTGAAACACCTTACGTCAAATTGATTTCCCAATTGTTTGGTGACCGTCAAATGGTGGCCAATGCTACTGGTTGTACGTCCATCTATTCTGGTTCGGCTCCTTCTACGCCTTACCGCACCAACGAAGAAGGCAGGGGTCCGGCATGGGCCAGCTCCTTGTTTGAGGACAACGCTGAATACGGTTTGGGTATGCACTTCGCTACCGAAGTGATGCGTGACCGTTTGGCCGACCTGATGCAAAAAGGCCTGGCTTGCGACTGCTGCAGCGACGAACTGAAGGGCTATTTCACCGAATGGTTGGAAAACCGCGAAAGCGCCGCCAAGACCAAGGAACTTGAAGCCAAGATCACTCCGCTGGTCAACGCTTGCTCCTGCGACGTCTGTGTGGCAATCCGTCCGTTGACCAAACACATCATCAAGCGTTCACAATGGATTATTGGTGGTGACGGTTGGGCTTATGACATCGGTTACGGTGGTCTTGACCACGTATTGGCCTCTGGTAAGAATGTCAACATCCTGGTGGTGGACACCGAGGTTTATTCCAACACCGGTGGACAGTCGTCCAAATCAACGCCTGTGGGTGCTGTGGCTAAGTTTGCTGCTTCTGGCAAGCGTGTCCGCAAAAAAGACCTGGGCTTGATGGCTACAACCTACGGGTACGTATACGTGGCTCAGATTGCCATGGGTGCCAGCCAGAGTCAGACGCTCAAAGCCATCCGCGAAGCCGAAGCCTACGACGGACCGTCCTTGATCATCGCTTACTCACCCTGTATCAGCCACGGCTTGAAGGCAGGCATGGGCAAAGCCCAGACCGAACAGTCCCGCGCCGTTGAATGTGGTTACTGGCACTTGTACCGCTTCGATCCAACCCTGGAAGCTGAAGGCAAGAACCCCTTCCAGCTCGACAGCAAGGAACCCGACTGGAGCAAATTCCAGGACTTCCTCCTGGGCGAAGTGCGTTACAACTCCCTGGCCAAGGTTTTCCCCAAAGAAGCCGGAGAACTCTTCCAGGCCGCCCAGGAAAACGCCAAGTGGCGTTACAACAACTACGTTCGCTTGTCGAAATAAGTAATGAAAGACGGCATCCTTTTATAGGATGCTACCCTTACACAATAAGCATGGGATACCAACCTTCGTGGTTTGGTATCCCATGTTTTTTAGTGATTCCATCCCTGCATTTTTTTTGATAAGAGCGCTTTCTAAGGCCTTCTGATGGGGATTTCGGTACTAGACTATGTGCTGATTGATCTTGGTCCGGTCTGTTTTGTTTTGTAAACAGTCTGATTTCTTCTTTTTAATACGGTCATACATGACTACTTTTGGCAGCGAAAAACCAGCGAAAGACATGAAAACACACACCCCTTTATATGTAACGAAAGCACGCCTGCTGGCTGTGCTGGCGGCCTTATGTATAATGGTATCCACCGTGTCAGCCGCCGAGCCTCCGGGTATACCCGACGGGTGGACGGATGGTTTTACGTACGCCAACGGCATCAGGATACATTATTACCACGCCGGGGAAGGCACCAACAAGCCCGTCATGGTGATGGTGCACGGGGTGACCGACATCGGGCTGTGTTGGACGACACTCACCTGGAAGTTGCAAAACGCGTACGACATCTATATGTTGGATACACGTGGTCACGGATTGAGTGATCCGTTTACACCGACAGACAATACGGAAACCCTGATCAAGGACGTGGTCGGGTTTGTACAAGCCATGAACCTGACAAAACCAATACTAGTAGGACACTCCATGGGGGCAGCAACAGTGATGCGGGTGGGGGCCGAATACCCCGACATGGCCAAAGCTGTCATCATGTTGGATCCTTTCCTGGCAAGCACGGGCAGCAACAGGGGGTCGAACCGATCAACGCAGCAGGCTGCTGAATCCAGCACAGCAGCCCCTGCACGACGAGCTTCGACCCCCTTGTCGGTGTCCATGATGGGCGATCCTGAAACCTTGGTGAAGCAAAATAACTACCGGTTTAGAGACTTTGTGGAAAAAGGCGCTCGGGAAAACCCCAAATGGGACAAGGTGGATGTCCTGTACTGGGCCTTGTCGAAAAAACAATACCACGGACCGTACACCCAGGCCGGCCAGCAAGCCATGTTTGGCAGTATGCAGGTGGGTGATGCCTTGTCCAGAATACCGGTACCAGCCTTGGTGTTGAAGGCTGACGAATCGCCCGAAGCCCGTAAGGCCAATGAAGAAGCCGTGAAAGGTTTGACCCGCGTGCGCCTTGTCCATGTGGACGGAGCCGCTCACAACCTCCACCACGACGAGCTGGCCAGAACGGTCAAGGAAATCAACGACTTTTTGGTTCAGAAAGTCCCCGGTTCACCGGATGTCAACCAGCTGGCATCTCACAATCAAACCATTGAAGACGGCATTGTCATCACCAGGGACATACCGTACCGTCAAGGTAACAGCCAATCGTGGGTGCTTGACATGGCGATGCCGGAAAAACCGGCTACCACCAATCGGCCCGCGTTGGTCATCGTACACGGTGGCGGCTGGGCATCAGGCTCCAAGTCGGTGGATGTCTACCAGAAAATGATGAAGGATTACGCCAAAAAAGGCTATGTGACCATCAACGTGGAATACAGGCTGACCGGTGAGGCTCCTTTCCCCGCCTGCATTGAGGACGTGAAGTGCGCGGTAAGGTGGCTCAGGGCCCATGCCAACGACT
>JAAYBL010000254.1 GCA_012718945.1 Bacteroidales bacterium | reverse complement strand
GGATGCCAGCACGTCCAGGCCTTCCATCAAATCGGGCAAGCCCACCAAATAGCGGCCCTGCGCCCTTTCCTTGCAGGCGTTGAGCAACGCCACGTGCCGTTGCCACCAGGGATTGGCGGGATCCAGCACAATGCGACCGTCCCAGTTTTCGGGTTCACGGATCCAGATGGTATCTTCCCTGGCTTCCAGGTTGGCGCCCAGAATAGCTGCCAACGAGCCAGGCCCCAATTGAGTATTGACCACTGGTAACAGATCGGCTTTCAAGGACGCCGTGGCCAGCTCGTAGTGGCAAAAGTCGGCTCTTAAGCCAGGATCCAACCAGCGGGCTTGCAGGTCGTCACCGGCTGAGGGTGGTGTCACCGGCACATGGGGCGCACCTTCCTTGCGGCAGGCTTCCCACATGGTCAGCACCAGGCCTTTGCCTGCCCACCAGTCGATGTAGTGTTGTTTGGAGGTTGTCCAGTTGGTTTTCCAGGTCTGCATGGTGGTTCGATTGTCAGTGAGAAGAGGTTGGTTGAATAGAGGGTTGTTCAGCGTTCAAAAGGGGCCCCAACAGCGAAGCATCCAGCCCCCTGAACGTCTCGTCGATCACCAGATTAACCATCTTCTCAAGGTTCATCTCGTCGGTGCAAGCCACCAGATAAGGGTAAACGGGTAAGCTAGCCCCTTCCCTCACCCATACGGGAAACGCCTTCAAAGGACAGCTCACATCGGTGAGCCAACACGGTCCTGTGGTACGCTGTCCGGTGAACAGATTGACCCATTCACCCGCCGGCAGGTACACGTCCCGTCGGTTTTCAGCGTTGATTACCGGTGCGACGAGTAGGTCATCCCCCAGAAAGTATTCATCGTCGATGTGCCAGACGGTTTTATCGCTGGGATGATGGAGCAACAGGGCTCTGAGCAAGGGATAGCCCGTTTTGGTGCAAGCATCGGCCTGTTGCAGCAGGTAAGGCAACAAGGCATACCGGAGCCTGAACCAGTAGTGGAGTTCACGGCTGATGGCCGGATGATGGTAGGGCTCCCGTTTTGAAGTGCCGTGGTAGCGCATGTGCGAGGTAAACACCCCGAATTGAGTCCAGCGCAGGTATAGTTCGTCAGAAATAACGGCGTTCATGAAGTCGGGTACCCCGTGGAAACCGGGGATGTCGTGGCTCCAATAACCAAAACCGGACAATCCCAAGTGAAGGCCACCCTTGAGCGAACCGGCCAGGCCTTCCCAGGAACAGGCTGCGTCACCGCCCCAATGCAAGGGGTAGCGCTGGCAACCGGCCCAACCGGCCCTCGACCAGGCAATGCCTTCACCCGTAACCTGCTTGGTGACCTCCCAAGCTGCCCGCTGGTACAACAGCGGATACAGGTTGTGCAGTTTGTCAGCCGGCATGTTGGCGTAGTCGGCGTCCAGGTGGATGTCCTCTCCGAAGTCTGTCTTGATGCAGGAAACACCCATCTCCAACAACGCCTTCAGCAGACCCTGGTACCAAGCTGTGGCTTCAGGGCTGGTAAAGTCGATGGTGCCTGCGT
>JAAYBL010000253.1 GCA_012718945.1 Bacteroidales bacterium | reverse complement strand
TAAGGAAACGCCGGCTGAGCCGTAATCACCATGCGTGCCTTTTTATGCCATATTACCCTGGTGCTGATGCTTGTCGGTCTTGCATCCTGTCGCCCCAAGGGAGTGCTTCCCTCCAAGGAGATGGTCGATCTGCTGTTTGACGTTCATCTGGTTGATGCCATGACTGATGAGACCTATGGAGCCGTGCCCTCCACGTGGAAAGGCAATCTGGAAACCCGCCAATTCAAGGACCTTGCCTATCAACGCGTTTTAAAAAAACACGGGGTAACGGAAAGTGAATTTTATACGTCTGTGGCATACTACAGCAAAGACCTGAGAAAGTACACCCGTATTTACAGTGACGTAGACAAACGCTTCAGGGAATACATTGAAAGCATAGAAAACTGGTCTTTCCACGAACAAAGCGTTCAGTCGGTCAAGGATGCCATGGCCAAAGACAGTCTACGTGTCAAAGCCTTGTTCACACGTTGGCATATCCTGCCGGATACCATGACCAGGGTGCGTGCAAGCTACAAACCTGATTCGGTTTCCTCCTGGGTCTCCGTCGAGGTGAATCGTTGGTTGAGAGTGCCTTCCATGGAAGCAGTCCGTTTCCTGGTTGTCGATACAGTCTCTCATAAAAAGCAGCTGGTACAGGTCGTAGATAGCTTGCAACAGGTAGCCGGTGCCGATTCGAGCGACCATGAAACCTGGGCCATCAAATTGCTGAATGGTGAGGTCGAACAGTCCACTACACCTCCTGTTATCGTTGAAAAACCCTTTAAGCGACGGCTTGATGAGACGACGCCCAGTAGACGGGTCATCGTGCGTAAGCCCAATTCCGGGAATCAATGAATCGATTTCTTGTTACTGCCTTTTGTCCTGAACCGGGTATCTGGTTGAGGATGCACGTGCTGAACCTGGATAATGACGGGCAACTGACTGCTTGTGTGCCCTATGAGGGAGAAACAGCTGGTACAAAGGTGTGTGCAGGTCTGGTCTTTTTGAAACCAACGGATAGCCCTGACATCATGACACCAACCCAGGCATTGACCTGGTTGAAGGAGGTCTGTGGCTGGTATCCTGGTGTGTCATCGACAGAGGGCATCACGGTGTCTTTGCCATTAGCGGCCTCCTTGTGGTGTCTGGAAGGGGTTGATCCGATTACGTATGTATTGACGGCAGACGCAAGCGTATACCCGCTTCACCCCTGAAGCCTACGCCTGAACTCGTGGCAGACAATGGCTGTTGCCACGGCTACATTGAGCGATTCAGAGCCTGTTTGGCCAGCCGGATAATCCGGAATATACAACTTGCCTTGTACCAGGTCGGCAATGGGTTTGCTGATGCCGTTTCCCTCATTACCCAGGACAACGATACCGGCTGACGGTAGATCGGCTTGATGGATGGGTGTGCCTTCCAGAAAGGTGCCGAAGAGCGGAAGCCCGGTGGCAGGCAGGAAGGTCTCCAGGGGCGTATACACAACGTTAACCCGACCAATGGCTCCCATGGTGGCCTGTACCACTTTGGGATTGTAGGCGTCAACGGTATCGGGCGAACAAATCAGATAATGGATGCCAAACCAGTCGGCGATGCGCAGGATGGTTCCCAGATTGCCCGGGTCTTGAATGGTGTCCAGCGCCAGGCATAATTGCCCCTGTACATCCTCGGGGCTGATCAGCGAGCTTGGTTGCTTGAAAACG
>JAAYBL010000032.1 GCA_012718945.1 Bacteroidales bacterium | reverse complement strand
CGTCAACAATTACTACAAGCCCGGACCTGCCACCTTACAACGCCCTGATTACATTCAGTACCGCATCGCCGCACCTGGTATACGTACCACCAGCTACGTCCAATCATTTCCAGCCTTCTCGCCCATGTTACATGTCTGGGGCAAGTATCATGTGGATGGCAACTATATGTACGGCCACAGCGATGTGACGACTGATAACTGGACCAAAGGCATATACGCCCAGATTTCTAATACCAACAACGATAATCTGTACACCCAGACGACCAAAGATACCATCAAACGATCGGCCCCTCTGGACTTTATACACACCACCACCCACACCTCGACGCAGGCTTATGACAAGGTGTTGACCTACGCCGGTGCCTCCCTGTCCCGCGACTGGGTGGACAGTCTGATGGTCTACGACGTAAGAAACGGCAAGGCTTCCAGGACGGGTGGCAGCAACGCACCTGGCATCATCAACAGCCCTGAAGACAACCGGCCGACGGATGCACCTGAGGACTGGAGCCCCTGGCCAGTGCTTACTACAACGACAGTACCCATGGACACGGATAAAGATGGTATTCCTGATGACTGGGAAACGGCCCATGGACTCAATCCCTCCAATGCAACCGATGGGGCAACGATGGGAGCAGAGGGCTATACCTGGCTTGAACATTACCTGAACAGTCTGGTGGCACCCATCATGACAGAGGGACTTGAAGGCGGTTCACCGGCTGGCTATACCGTCAGCACGCCTATTTCTACCCACACCAAGGTTGTTTTGTCGCAGGCGACCTACACCGGTGCTGCCTCCGCTGCGTCGCCCTGGACCTTCGATGGCGGGTATGCCATTTTCAACAACAATGGCAAAACGTACGCCACCGGTAAGGAACAGGGCATTAAGTTTTCCAGTGGCGTCCCCTTTACGGTGACCTTGCCAACCGGCGTCAGAGTGGACAGCCTGCGCCTAGTCGGATACGACAACTATGCGGAAACCGATGCCTACCTGAGTGAACTGAATGGTGTAGGTTTTGCCTCAACTCAGTACGTGTTTCCCCAAAAAGACGTGTCGGGCAATTATACGGTGGCTGCCCACACCGTCGCCCTGGATCCACCGGCCACCGGCTCATTTGGACTCACATTTGGTGGTAAACAAGTGGTGGTTTACCTTGAATTATCCACCACATCAACCTCCGCTCTTCCCAAACAAGCAGTTAACGACCAGCCCCATGGACTGGTCAATGTCCATACCCTCGACGGTCGCCTGGTTCGCCGTCAGATACCTTATAACCAAGCCCTGGATGGCTTGAAAGCAGGTTTTTACCTGGTTGGCCGACAAAAAGTGCTGGTGCAGCCACGGTAAAATCATCGCCCTCCCGAACGTCAAAAATATTCCGAATTGATACAAACAGCATTCGGATTGCGACAATTCATCATTTTTTTTGCGAAATTTAATTGAATTTATTGCAGGAGTTCAAAAAAGCCGTATCTTTGTCCCGTCAAAACACAGACATATGACAACATTTACGCTATCCGCCCTGTCTATTATTAATGGTATTATTCTGCTAAAGACTGAGACCAGGTAGTAAGACCGTGTGGAAAACGAAAAATATAACCCTTCTTGCTACCCTGGTAAGAAGGGTTTTTTTTAAGCCAAAAACGCCAATAAAGCAATCAACACTAAATACATAGCAACCCATGTCCGAGAAAGTATTCATTTTTGACACCACGCTCAGGGACGGCGAACAAGTACCCGGCTGCCAGTTGAACACGGTCGAAAAGATTCAAGTGGCCAAGGCCTTGGAAAATCTGGGTGTCGATGTCATCGAAGCCGGTTTTCCGGTATCCAGCCCTGGTGACTTCCATTCCGTGGTAGAAATCAGCAAAGCGGTGACCTGGCCCGTCATCTGTGCCCTGACCCGCTCTGTTGAAAAAGACATTGAAGTGGCCGCCGAAGCCCTCAAGTACGCCAAACGAGGTCGCATTCACACCGGTATCGGTACATCGGATTACCACATCAAGTACAAATTCAATTCCACCCAGGACGATATTTTGGAGCGGGCCATTGCTTGTGTGAAATACGCCAGGAAGTTTGTGGACGACGTTGAGTTTTACGCCGAAGACGCCGGCCGTACCGACAACGTGTTCCTGGCAAAAGTGGTTGAAGCTGTTATCAAGGCTGGTGCCACAGTAGTCAACATCCCCGACACCACCGGCTATTGCCTCCCTCATGTATATGGTGAGAAGATCAAGTTCCTGAGGGAAAACGTCAGCAACATCGACAAAGCCATCATTTCCACCCATTGCCACAATGACCTTGGTATGGCCACTGCCAACACCATGGCCGGTATTCTCAACGGTGCCAGGCAGGTAGAGGTCACCATCAACGGCATCGGAGAACGCGCCGGGAACACCGCGCTGGAAGAAGTGGCCATGATTTTAAAGAGCCACAAGGATCTGCCTTTCCAAACCAACATCAATACACCCTTCATTGTGCCCACCAGTCGCATGGTATCCAGTTTGATGAATATGCCGGTGCAGCCCAACAAGGCCGTCGTGGGGCGCAACGCTTTCGCCCACTCCTCCGGCATCCACCAGGATGGCGTGTTGAAAAACCGGGAAAGCTATGAAATCATGGACCCCAAAGACATTGGTCTCGACGAAAACGCCATCATCCTCACAGCCCGTAGTGGGAGAGCTGCCCTTAAGCACAGACTTCAAGTATTGGGTGTCAATATTGACGGTAACCGCTTGCAAGAAGTCTACGAAGAATTCCTTAAATTAGCCGATCGTAAGAAAGACATTAACGATGAGGATGTCTTGCTGCTCGTTGGTATGGAGAGGGCCGAAAACCGCCGCATCAAGTTGGAAAGCCTTCAGGTGCTTTCCGGTAAGGGTGTCAAGCCTGTTGCTTCTCTTTGCCTCGACATTGCCGGTGAGAAGTTTGAAGCCACAGCCTCGGGTAACGGCCCTGTTGATGCCGCCATCAAGGCCTTGAAACACATTATCAACCGCGAAATGACACTCAAGGAATTCCTGATCCAGGCCATCTCAAAAGGCAGCGACGACACCGGCAAGGTGCATATGCAAGTGGAATACGACGGTGTCGTTTATTACGGTTTCTCCGGCAATACCGACATTGTGACAGCCTCGGTGGAGGCCTATGTGGACGCCATCAACAAATTCGTCAAATAATCAACCGGAGCTAACCAAGCCCCAGCCTCCCTTCAAATCAATAACATACAGGTTTTCAATACGCAAACAGTATATGGGTAAAACACTTTTCGACAAGATCTGGGACAAACACGTGGTCACCACGGTGGAAAATGGTCCCACGCAACTGTACATCGACAGGCATTATTGCCACGAAGTTACCAGCCCTCAAGCCTTTCAAGGATTGAGGAACAGGAAGCTCTCAGTGCTCAGGCCGGCCAATACCTTTTGCATGCCAGACCACAACATTCCTACCCTCAACCAGGAACAACCCATCGCAGACGCCATTTCGCGCAATCAGGTGGAAACCCTTACCCGGAATGCCCAGGAATTTGGACTGAGCCTTTTCGGACTCGGGCACCCCAAAAACGGGGTTATCCACGTGGTTGGTCCTGAAAACGGACTGACGCAGCCGGGTATGACCATCGTCTGTGGCGACTCGCACACCTCCACCCACGGTGCTATGGGTGCCATCGCCTTCGGCATCGGTACCTCTGAAGTGGAAATGGTCCTGGCTTCCCAATGTATCCTGCAAACCAAGCCTAAACGCATGCGCATAAACGTGGAAGGGACATTGAACCCTGCCGTGAGCGCCAAGGATCTGGCTCTTTATTTTATAGCCCAACTCACCACAGGTGGAGCGACCGGGTATTTTGTCGAATACGCCGGCGAAGCCATCCGCAACCTGAGCATGGAAGGCCGTTTTACCCTGTGCAACCTTTCCATTGAAATGGGTGCCAGGGGAGGCATGATCGCTCCTGATGAAACCACCTTCGCCTACTTGAAAGGCAGGGAATACGCTCCCAAGGGTGCCGACTGGGACAAGGCAGTGGCTTATTGGAAAACACTGGTCAGCGATCCCGACGCCGTATTCGACAAGGAAATCACTTTCCAGGCCGAAGCCATCGAGCCCATGGTCACCTATGGTACCAATCCCGGTATGGGCATGGGCGTTACCGGCCGTATCCCCACCTTGGAAGAAGTGGACGAAGCCAGTCGCATCTCCTTTGAAAAATCCT
>JAAYBL010000252.1 GCA_012718945.1 Bacteroidales bacterium | reverse complement strand
GGGATAAGGAGTAGGTCACCATGGCTCCGAAGCTGAAGCCACAGCAAAAAATGCGGGAGGTGTCGATGCTCAGTTTATCCTTGAACAGCTGAAGCATATCGGCAAAGAAGACGTGGTCTTTGTCATCCCTTCCGCGCCAGGGAGAGCGGTCGGTATAGCCTTCGGGGGCCACGAAAATCACGGGAACCTGCGCTTTTTCTGCATAGGATTTCAACCCATAATAGTGTTGGTCGACCATGGTTTTCATGTGTCCTCCCATCATGTGCATGGCAAAAATCAATCGGTACGGGGTATGCTTGTCGTAGTTCTCGGGAATGTCTATGGTATACTGGCGTGTCAAGCCGGCACTGGTCATGGTATAAACGCCACTCTTGAAATCACCCAGGTCTTTGCCGTACCCAGCACTGAGCGTCGGCGCATTTTTCAACTGACGTGTAACCTCAACCGACGGGCCCATTTGAGCCTGCAGTGTAAACGAAACCAAAAGCACTAAAAGGACAACAGCGTTTTTCATCGTATAAGATTTTAGGAACTCCAGCAACGCCGCAAATATACGGCATTCCCGGCAAAACCTCTTCTACCTCTGTCTACTCCCCTCAAACTTTAACCCTTCATCAAAATACCCCTCAATCAACACCGTCAATAGCAAATCCTCACCCACCTCCTTTTCCGAATCATAGTATTCTCCCAAGTGGTATAGGCCATCTTCCCGTTTCTCAAACCGAAACTTCTTCAGCAAGTAGTGCGAACGGTAAATATAAAGCCAGCCATCCTCGTAGTAAACACCAAAACGCATGTCCCAATCAGGTGCATACCCCTTTAAAAACGATCGATAGCTCACCTCATCCAGCACGACATCTTCATGTTTTGACAATGTCCAACGGATAGGTCCCGTAATGGTAGCGGACTCATTCTTCGCCCAAAACAATTTCTTTCGGTCAACCACCTGTTCAAAAAAGGCTTTCACCACTTCTCTCAAATCACTCGGCAACCGTTTCAATGTCACCTCCTCAAACCACATTACACCACCAGCACCGGTTTCAACGGGCAGGCTTTGCTTCATCCCATAAAACCCCTCAGCCACCCCGCCAGTGATACAGGCCAAGGTGTCTGAATCGCCTCCCAGCGAAACAGCCAGACGAATGGCTGATTCAAAATCAACACTCTCCAGAAAGGCTACCAGGGCTTGCGGCACTGTGCCCGCACAACTCTCATCAAACTCATATGTTGGACGTATCTCGTCGCAGGTCATAGACAAATCATAGCCATACCGTTCTTCCACATAGGCTTTGATGGCTGCTTTGGTAGCACCGGTTCTGGCCATAAAAATGGCTGCGGCTGTAGCTTGTGCGCCCTTGATGCCTTCGGGATGATTGTGGGTGACTTCGGCCGTGAGGGCTGCCATGGCTTCTGTTTCTTCCAGTGTGTCAAAGGCCCAGCCAACAGGGGCCACACGCATGGCTGAACCGTTGCCCCAACTGTTGTACGGCACCGGATGCTCACTCCTCACCCACTTCACAAAGCGCAGGCCATAGCCGCCCATCGGACGGGGGTAGCGATCTACCCAAAAACGGAGCCGTTCAATCAGGCGATCTTTTGTGAGAGCACCTTGCAGTATCCAATCGGCCACCGCCACGGTCAACACCGTATCGTCTGTATAGCTGGTGCCCTCACCCAACAAGTCGAACGCCGTGGTCTTGATGTTCTTGAATTCATAGACACTCCCGGCCATATCACCGAAAATTGCACCCAGCATCGCTTTCTAGTATTAAGGTTCAATCAGAAAATACAGGTTTAAACACTCACTTCGCATTAGAAATAGCGTAAAAGTACAGCTTTTCGGGTTGACTGTTTACAAAAAAGAGGTATATTGACATTCGTTATAACCCTCACCAAAAAATCTTATTCACCATGAAACTAGGCAATCAATACGTATACAAATGCCCTACATGTGGCAATCTGCTTTACAATAACAGTCTAATGAGTGGAAACTTGTATGGTGCCAAGTTCTATTCGGATGGAAAAATGAAAGATGCAGAACCCGTTGAATTTCTAGATGTGGACGATTTATTCAGGGTGCTTGATTCCAATCTTATTGAAAACAAACAGGATGAAAAATCCGTACGGATCAGAATTTGGCGGACTTTCAACGACAGAATGAGGGACAACCCATCCTACCATTTCGATGAAGCGGATGAACAACGCTGGATCAGCAACATTAAAAAGTTGATACCGCTCCTCAACTCATCCAATGACGGTCAGGCCATTATGTTGGCAGAGCTGCATCGAAACCTGAGTGAATTCGAGCGCTGCGCGGAAATCCTCGATACAGTGACCGACGAAGATTACAGCGACGACATTAAAGAAATTCGACTCAACTGCCTCTTTGAGAACAGGTGGGTGGTGCAGATTGTTTATTCTTAACTAATGTGTTTTTCAATACCTTCGATGATTGTTGCCCAATCTACAAAATGAAGTTCATGACCTGTTCCTTCAAGTGTTATGAGTGTAGAATCCTTTATTTCTTTTTGTAGAGCCAGGGCATTTTTATAATGCATTATCTTGTCATCAGTTCCGTGAATGATTAAGGTTGGCTGTTTGATTTCGCTCAATCTATTCCAATAGGCTTCGCCACCACCCAAGGCAGCATGATTAAACATGCTGATATAGTTATT
>JAAYBL010000251.1 GCA_012718945.1 Bacteroidales bacterium | reverse complement strand
CGGGCAAACTGGACAGTCAGTGAAGTTGGCCAACGCACTATCAGAGGGGGCCACTATCGTGAAACCAAATTTTCTGGCCACAGGACGTTCTTCAGGAACCGTGTGATTCATGATTGCCCTGGTATCAGCTTTTGGATCGAACGTTTTGTCTTCATAGGGTGCCAGCGTAATGTGATCAGACCACCCCGTTTCCCTCAAGGCTCTGTTGAAGAGGCTGAATTTTGTGTCTGCACCCAATACTTCAGTAAGGGTGATGGCAGCCGGCGACAAGGCCTTGCCCAAGACATGGATAAAGCCGTTGTGTTTGTCAATATCCCTTTCCAGAATGGGCGAGCTACCGTTTACAAAGATGGTTCGGCTGGTGTCTGAAAACGTGATGCTGACAAAACGTTGACTCATAGACTGGGAGCTAAGGGCGCCCTCTGTAAAGTCTTCGGAACGGATGGTGTCACCCTTGATGATGTGGTTGAAACAGAAGGTCTTGATATCTTCTAGTTTCATATCAGCCATCGTATGGACGTTTTCCTGGGTTTCGTAGTAGGCATAAATGGCCTCATTGGTGGGGGCGAAGACGGTATATAAACCGTAAGCGTTCAGCAGACCGAGGACGCCGGTGGTATCCAGCATACGTGTGAATTCGGAAAAAGTTTCCGGATTGTTTTGCAGGAACTCACCGATCAATTCGCCTTTGATGACGGGCAGGTTGCCTTCAAGGTCTTCACGGCAGCCCTGCGTGACCAGTACCATGCACAGGAGGGCACAAAAAGTGACGACGGCTATCGTTTTATGAATGAATCGTTTCATAACGGTGTTAGTTTGATGCGGTTTTATAAGTGTTTTCGTAGAAAGGATTTTGTTTGAGTAGCGGATTCGCTATCAATTCCTTCTTGTTGATGGGCCAGTAGAGTGATTCTATGGTTGACATGTTGCCATAAAGCTCGGTGCTTGAGCTTGTTTTACTTAAGTAGTTGGTTACATCTGACGTGTTGCCGTTCCGAATAGCCATGCGCATAAGGTCAAAGTAACGCTTGCCCTCAAACATCAATTCACGTTGGCGTTCCCTGAGAATTAAGTTTTCTATTTCATTGATGCCACTATAGTACGTTGACCGTAGTGAGTCAGCATCAGGATTGGAGCGCAGGTAGGTCTGGTTGACCAATTTGAGAACAGGTTCAATACCGGCAGCTTTATCGCGCTGTAAAAGGGCTTCCGCCTTCATCAGGATGACATCTGACAGTCGGTAAAAAATCCAGTTGGATGTGTTCATTCTATAGCTGTAGGTGCTGCTTTCTCCACTTGCATCCTCTCTACGGCTAGCTCCAGCGTACTTGAATATTCTGTAGATGGAGACTGTTGGATTATTAATGATAAAGTCCTTGGCCCTGAAGTCTTCCTTACTTTCTGTGTATCCGGCTCCGACTTGGAAGTTGAAGGGACTGTATTGCGTGAGGACGAGATTGGCGGGGAACGTGAAGAAAGGTAAGATATTGCCTCCCCAGCCATGGAAACGCTTAGTCATTACGTTTTCCAATTTATCATCTTCGTACTGTAGCTCAAAGATGGATTCAGAAGAGTTGCCGTAGTAAAATACACGACTCAACATAGTTTCTGCTTTCACCAGCGTCAGGGATGGGTTCGAAAGGACCTGGTCACACGCATTAATACAGGCGTTATAGTCACCTCTCCATAAGTGAATATCGGCCAGGAGTGCGTTAATGGAAGCTTTGGTAAAGCGACCTTTGGTTGCCGGAAGGGAAACATGTTGGTCCTTGGCCCAACGGACGGCAATGTTAAGATCGGACACCAGAGAGTCCAGAATAACGCTTCCTTTAGTCTGAGGATACAAAAACTCTTGGTTTCCATCGACGCTGGGCTCGGTAATATAGGGTACGTTATCGAAAGCCCTTACCAGGTAAAAGTAAGAGAGCGCTCTGATGGCCATGGCTTCAGCTTCCATTGACCTCAGCGACTCCATGGTGAAATTGTCATCAATTTTCTGAGCTTCCGGTGCAAATCGAAGCAACGTGTTGCAATAGTTGATGACTCTATAGAAATAGGTCCAGTCGGTATAGCCATTGGTTTCTTCCAATTCCTGATTCAGAATATCGTTAAGTTCTGTCGGGACGGAACCTAATGTGACATTGTCCGAACGTCCTTCGCCCCAAACCATGACACGATCCATGTAACCTCCTTCTGCCATTACTTTGTAGCAACCAGTCAAGACTTGAAGTGCATCGGATTCGGTTTTCCAGTATTCCTCTATGATGATTTCACCTTCTGGTCTGGTTTCAAGCCAGTCGGAACATCCGGAGGTGGCGAAGATCAAGAGCCCAAGGAGGCTGAGGATGGTTATGTTTGTTTTCATCTGAGTTATCATCTGATTCATGTTTATAGTCCAACACTAATACCTAAGGTGACATCTTTGGGCCTTGGGGTTCTGGAATTGTCTGTTGCTACACCCCAGCCACCATAGCCAACTTCGGGATCAACACCTGTGTATTTGGAGAACACAGCGAGGTTGTTGAAGTTTAAATAGAAACTAAGCTTATCCAGATTGTACCTTTTGAGAGAGGAAGTAGGTACGGTGTAGTTGAATTGCAGGTACTTGAAGCGCAAAAACGAGCCATCTTCCACGAAACGATCGCTGCCTAACCAGTTGTAGCCATGATCGTACAAAGCTCTTGGAATCTCCGTTTTATCGCCATCCTTGCGCCAACGCCAGTTGACAGCGATGCTTTGATTATCGTAACCGTACATGTTCTCGGCGGTCATACGGGCACCGTTTACAATTTTGTTGCCCACACGGAAGTTGAAGAACATGACACAGGAAAAATTCTTGTAGCGCATGGTGGTACCAAAACCGCCATTGAACAATGGGTTGGAGTTGCCTAGATAGACAATGTCCAATTCATCGATGGTGCCGTCATGGTTGATGTCTTCATAGATGGCATCTCCACCCCTGAAGGTGTATTGACTGGTCGTTCCATAGCCAAACGTCATGGGCAACGGTTCACCCATTTCATCGGTTAGGACGCGGTTTTGAATATCCCGGGCAACAGGGGCATTTTCCCTTACGCCTTCCAAATATTCGTCGTATTGGTAAACCCCTTTGTATTTAAACCCATAGATTGAACCGAAAGAATGACCTTCTTCCAATCGGGTAAGGTATTTGCCATTGTTGTATTCAAATTCCGGATTCAACTGTTCCAGCACCGCATCGTCCAAATCAACGATTTCATTGATGTTATTTGAAATGTTGAAATTGAGGTCAACAGAAAACTTCCCGGCGGTAATGGCTTTGTTGGCATAGAAGTTAAGTTCATATCCATAGTTGTCCATTATACCGACATTGCTCCATGAAATATTTTCGTACCCAGAAGTACCTGGAAGTAATTTCTTTTCAAACAACAGGTCATACGTCCGTTTGTTGTAGGCGTTGAAGTCAAAGACAAACCGATCGTCAAGGAAGGCCAAGTCTGCACCATAGTTGAAGGTGCTATTGGTTTCCCACTTCAAGTCTGGCAACCTCAGCGTAGTCGGAACAGTGGCCGTGTTACCCAGATAGGACCCAATGTTGGCATAACGGCTGTAGTGTAGGTAATCATGACCTGGTTCTCGACCACTCAAACCCCAGTTGGGGCGGATGGCAAACATGCTCACGAAGCCTTTGGCAAAATCCATGAAGGGTTCGTCTGAAATGATCCATTTGACGGAAACACCAGGGAAATTACCCCAGCGGCTACCGGTACCAAATTTGGTACTACCATCTCTACGTAAGGTGGCAGATACAATGTACCTGGATTTATAGGAATAGTGGGCGCGTCCGAGAAAACCTACGCCTCTGCTGGAACCTCTGGAGGTGTACATGTCAGCAAGGGTTGCAGCTTGAGAGGGGTCGAAACTCGATTGTGAAGGTATTCCATACGAGCCTATTCCTTGTGAGGAGGAGTTGGCTGATCGCATTTGAAATGAACCATACAGCGTAAGATTGTGATCATTATTGTCAAACGTAGGTTGCCATGTCAAGTTGTTGTCAATCATGAAAGAGGTGTTCTGCCAGTCAGATCCAGAACTGTTGTTGACAGCTGAAGAACTCCAGACTTCGTTGGTAGCATCCCACGGCCAAAACAGTTTGTTCTTGCTGTTGCTGGCATCGAACGTGAAGTAAGCATTATACCTCAGGTAATTTACATCAGGATCCAATAAGTCATATTGGAGCCTGAAAATAGGCGTGATGCGGTAATTCTTTGAATTGTTGGTATGAAGATTGGCTAGTGCTACCGGGTTGACCAAATCCCGTTGATCGGCATGCAATGTGGATGTACGGGGAATAACATAGTATTTGTCGGTATTGTTGCCGAAATCATCTTGTTCGAAGACACTGACGTTGGGCATTTTCACATAAGCCATACCCAATACGTTGTAATTTTTGTATCTCCCGTCTTGGAAATTACCGTAACTTTTGTCTGTGTCCGAATAGACAAAGGAGAATTCAGCCTCCACTCTCAAGCGGGTGGAAACGGAATAATCCATATTTGCCCTGGAGGTCAAACGTTTGAAACCGGTTCCAAGGAGCGTTCCTTTTTGGTCCAAAAAACCGCTGGAGACCCTGAATCGGGCTCTTTCACCACCCCCGAATACGGTGAGGTTATGGTCGTGCGTATAACCTACACGGGTTACTTCCTTGACCCAGTCGGTGTTGTTGTTGAAGTTTTCGTATTCCGAGTATTTGGGGTCATAGCTCAGTTCTACAACGTTGGATTTCGATTCATCCTGGCGAGAATTGAACAACGCTTGCTTCATCATCATGGTGTAGTCGTCACCATTAAGCATGTTAAGACCTTTTGGTTGAACGGCCCTGGTCAAACGGTAGGTATACTGCACCTTGGTTGGCCCTAGTGAACCTTTTTTCGTTTCAATCATCAAAACACCGTTAGCACCCTTTGTACCCCAAATGGCTGTGGAAGCAGCATCCTTCAAGACAGTGATGGAAAGAATGTCATCGGGGTTGATGCTTAACATATTGGCATACTGTTCTTCGTTGGAGTTGGCAAAGTCGAAACTTTCGTCCACATCAACGGTATAAGGAACACCGTTTACGACTATCAAGGGTTCAGAACTGGCATTGATGGATGAGGTACCACGAATACGCATGGAAGAACCACTACCAGGGTCACCAGAATTGGATACAATATCCAAACCAGCCACACGACCTTGCAGGGCTTCATCGATAGAGCCTACTTGCAACCCTTCGAAATCTTTGGCGTTAATGGTTTGTACAGCGGTGGCAATTTCACGTTGAGGAATGTTGAAGGCCCCTTCACCGTAGGTTTTTTTCCCTACAACGGCTACTTCTCTCAAAGCAGTCTGGCTTTCTGACATGACAACGTTGATGGTACGGGCCGTACCAATGTCCTTGGTCGTTTTAGTAAAACCAAGATAACTGAATACTAACTTGTTATTAGGGCTTTTTGCCCGAATGACGTACTGACCATTGGCGTCAGTAACGGTTCCGCTTTGAACACGGTTGGTCGCATCTACTTCAGTTACGGAGACTCCGATCAGTGTTTCTCCATTGGAGCGCGCTGTTACAGTGCCTTGAATAACCGTAGTAGGTGTTTGTCCCATGACCGTGGAACTGAACGAAACGAAGAGCAACAAAGTTATGATAAGTCTGGATTTCATAATGGCATGGTTTATTCAAATCTCAACACCTTGTTAATCTGATGGATAACTGCTGTGGATGACGTGGTTATTTCACTTTTGGAATAGGTCGTTGTCGTGTACGATGTCAATGAACTGGGATCCAAGCTGAATACATAGTCCCTGGTCATGATGTTGTACAATCCTCCTGCTTTTATGACAGATACTTTGTAGGGTTTCACATTGTTTTGTGCATCCCTGTCGCCTGTGTATTCTGTCGTTAAATCCAGCCCTCCATCCTGATTGGTTTCTACTTTAAGACGGTAGAATTTGTTGATGTAGGTGTTTAGATAGGAGTCGGTCGAGTCGTTCTTGATCGTGGCTGTCTGGTACAGTTCATTCACGTGTTGTGAGGGATGAATGAAGACCGAGTTGTCCTGGAAGTGGTAACGGACAAAACGCTCCAACCGTTTTACCAAAGAATCTTTTACCGTAGGATCTGTTACCTTGTTGACATTCTCCCATCTAGGAATGATGTTTTTCCGATAGGCATCTTCGATCGCATCGTTTGTCGGCACATAGACTGTGTAACGGAACGTGTTGAAAAATTTGACATTGAAGTCAATGCCATAATAATTCTTCTTTCTGAGGAAGACATTGTTGTTCGGGAAGCCCGATAACAGGTCATAGAAGGCACTGAAGGAGGGGTATTTGACTGTGTCACTCAACACCTTGTAAACAGATTGAAAGGGTGTTTGCACCAGCGAATCCACAAAGAAGGTGGTTCCGTTGTCCTGGTGATAGATACCGCTGTCTGACAATTGTACGTGGCGGTTGCGAACGATGTCGTCACCACCTTGGAAGTTGACCACCGTTGAGGATGACTGACCTTCAATGTTAGCTATATTATTGGCTTTGACGAAGTTGCCGTCTTTGGTGACGTAGTAGTTGTCCGTAAAGACATTGGCATGTTTAACGTCGCCCACAATGATGGATTGGTCTAGCACACGCACAAGGCGGCTCTTGATGAAAGCATCTTCCTCAATGGTCGTGATGGAGTCCCCTTTCATGCCGGTTGCTTTGTCATAGTGATAGACAGTTGCTTTGACCTTTTGCGCTGCAGGGGAATCATCGTACCAAAACTTGATGACTGTAGGGTCGTCGGTTCCATAGGTCAACGGGTCAATGTAATGAGAAAGAGCCGTATTGGTCGGTGCGATGAACGCATAACTGTTCACCATTGAGTTGAGATACAGATTGTATTTGTATTGTTTGATGGCCCAGTTCAAGATGGTGGTCTTGCTGCTGAACAAGGCAGGACCATACACCGAAACATAGTCATCGGGGGGGTAGATGTTGTTGGTCACGTAGACCAATCCGTTCACGCCGACATAGTTCAATGAATCAACGATATCTGACGGTTTCGCACCAATGGGAGAACTGTTATTGTCAACCATTTTGTGGAAATTGCTAGGAATGGAGTTGATCAACGATTCGCGCATATGCCGGTTAAGTAACAGCGATAATTTGTCGTTGGGCACAGCCTGCCAGTTGCCATAACGTTCTTTGAGGGCACGACCTCTGCCAGAATTGAAATAATCATCCAGCGCCTTGTTGGTCGGCGCGAAAATGACACCCATATCAGATTGAAGGGCACCGTATTGGTATACATAACTGTTCCAGGATGGGTCGAAGCTCAACAGTAAGCTTTCATCAATCTTGGCACTGTTGGGGTAAACAAGTGAACCGCCCTGTTTGGCAAAGTAGCGTAATTCGTAAATGGAGTCGGTAAAGTTGATGCCTCTACCAGCCAGGTACGTTTTATAGTTGATTGTGTTGGTTCTGTCGTAATACGGCGCACAAAAACGATCCAACATATTCGAGAACTCGCTGAGTTCAGTTTTGGTTTTGATGTACGATGCCATATTGGAGGGCGGCACCAATACGTTTTGTAATACATTGACATACCCGTTTTTACAGGCGATGTCACGTTCTATCACCTTGTTTTGGAAGATGTGAGCGTCATTTTCTTCCCTGTCGATGCCGGTCATGACTTTGAAGTCATTGTCGGTGATAGAGTGATGCTTGAGGGATTTTTGCAACAAGTGCACCATAGGCCATTCTGTAGCATCCTGAAGGAGGTAGATGCCATTTTTTGCCTTAACGTCTTTCCAGTAAGTGGTGTTTGGCAACATGTCGGATTTAACGTATGGTATGGAGTCCAACAGGGATACCGCCGTCATACGACGAATGGCTGAACCTTCATCCAAGGCTTGTCCATTGTAGTAATTAGACAAGGTCTCGATGAGGTAGGCATTGTCAATCATGGCGAACTTCAGCAACAAGTTCTTTTGCGAGAGCGATAAGTCTTCGTACCGCTTGACGCCCCATGCATTGTTTTCGTAGAACCGATTGAAGGCTGCGTCATCAGCTACAAAGAGGGTCTTACTACCTGTTTTGGAAAGTACTTCTTTGTAATCCAGCTCGTTGATGATACGAACCATATTCGTAAACGTTCCTTTGGAATCCAGGTAGTCGTAGATGTTATCTCCCAACCAGTCTGGTTCTTTATCATCATAGGGGTAGGAGTCTTTGCATGCGACGAACAAAGAAGTCCAGGCCACGAGTCCCATCAGGACCAGGGTGAGTCGATGACAGCGTTTTTTCACGTGATTTTTCATTTGTACAGTCATTAATAATTCAGATGCGTCAACGGGCAACGTTATAATTGCGAGTGATGCTTCAATTTTAACACTTGTTGGTTGGTTGTTCTATAGGAGCAAACAGTCGCAGGCGTTTGGTTGACGCTGTTGCGACTCAGGGTTATTGTCATCCCGAGAGGGCATGATAAAGATGAGTGGATGGTGTGTAAATCTGTGTTTCTCAAGGTTATACATCAAAAATTATGTCGAAATATCATCGGGATAAGGGTACAAATTGCCACCTTTTAGTCCAGAAAGACCCCCAAAGATAGACTTTTTTTCTTTCCTTTTGTATAAAAGTGTAAAAAAAACACTTACAAGGATGGTCGGATAAAAGATTTAACATTTCATCGTTGAAGGCGGTGGGGTTTCTGTAAAATGCAACAAAAAAATGTAACTTTGTAGCATTATCTGATCCATTATATATAAGGTATGGGTAGTTTCAAAATCTAACAGACATTCAACCAACACCAAATTAATCCATGGACAAACCAACCGACCCCAATCAACTTAATATCGAGCTTTCCGAAGAAGTAGCCCAAGGTATCTATTCCAATCTGGCTGTCATTTCTCATTCCAGTTCGGAATTTATCATCGATTTTATCCGACTGATGCCTGGTGTGCCCAAAGCGCCTGTCAAATCGAGAATCATCCTGACACCAGAACACGCTAAACGTTTGCTGGCCGCCCTTCAAGAAAATATTGCAAGGTATGAGCAGCAATTCGGCGCCATCAACAAACCATCGGCTGGAAATACCTTCATGCCTCCGATTGTGGGCTTTGGGGGTGGAGAGGCCTGATGTAGGCTAGTTGCCTTATTTTCTGCAAAAAAAAGTAACAAACCATCGTTGATTCTTGGTGGTTATTCGTATCTTTGCACCCGCTTTTTGATGAAAAATGGCTGTTTTTTTTCGGTAACCCATTGGTTTATTGAAAAGAAACAGTAATTTTGCAGTCCTTTTTGACCATGCCAAAAAGCACAGTGTAAACCATAAATAGTAAAAATTTCT
>JAAYBL010000250.1 GCA_012718945.1 Bacteroidales bacterium | reverse complement strand
TCTTCCACTTTTCGGGTCAAGGAGTTTTCCACCTCTGTTGGCGAGGCCCCCGGGTACACAATCTGCACACTGATCATAGGCGGCGTAAACTTGGGCATCAACTCCGCACCCAGGTTGGTGTAACTCATATACCCCAGCACTGTCAGGAGCACAAACAGCACGATCACATAGATGGGCCGTCTAATGGCGAGTTCAGATAGTTTCATCGTTGAAGCGCTTTAATTTGACTGCCTTCGGCTACATTGATCAAACCGGTTGTGACCAGGCTGTCACCAACAGACAGACCACTCAAGACTTCAACCTGTTTCCCCACGACAGCACCAATGACAACGGGTCGTTTGTGGGCGATACCTTGCTCAACCACAAAGACGCTGGCTCCTTTCACACTGCCCACGATGGCATTGCGGGGAATGAGGATACCCTGTTGAGTAGCTTGGTCATCAAAATAAACGGTCGCATACATACCTGACAACAAATTTTGCTTGTCGGCTGCACCGACGGTGATTTCCACCGGGTAATTGAAGGTCCTGTCGGCCTTGGTGCCAATGTATGAAAGCGTGCCCCGATAGGTTTCACCCGGGAATGCGGTGCTGGTCAATTGTACCTGGCTGCCTTTTTTTAACTGTAGTACCTGGCGTTCAGTGACGTTGACCCACAGTTTAAGGCTACTGTCGTCAAGGATATCAAACAACCTGGCCCCAGGATTCAGATAGGCTCCGACTTCAACATATCGCTTGTTGATTTCACCCGAGATAGGTGCTTTCACGGTGGCATCGGCCAACCGACGCTTGCTGACGATCATACGGCTTTCGGCGGCAATAAGCTGGGTTCGCAGGTTGTCCCGCTGTTGCAAGCTGACCCCACCCTTTTCACTGGCGTTGGATAGGCGCTCGTAATCTGTCTTTAGCGCTTTCCAGGCTGCTTCAGTGGCCATGAAATCGGCTCGCAGCAATTCATCATCAACCTGAAGCAGCGTGCTTCCGCCTTTAACCTGGGTACCTTCATCAGCCATCACCTTGATGACACGACCGGCCACGTCAGACACAAAGGCCAGTTCACGATAAGGTTCAAGGGTGCCGTTGGACGTAAAGCCCAAGCTATAGATGGTATCGCTTACCGCTTGTACCTGTACGGAGACGAATGAGGTTGCCTGGGAGGCCAATTCGGTCTTGGCAGTTTTAGCCCGTTTGTTCATCAGTAATATCAGCACCATGGCTGCAACGACGACGACAATAATAATGATGGTCCGTTTCATAGGGAGTCGATTTATGGGATGACAACTAAGTTACGTAAGGTTCCGCTGGCTTTCATGACATCAAGGCTGGCTTTCATATAGCCATTGAGGGCATCGGCGTAGTTCACCTGAGCCTGAATCAGCGAAGAATTGGCGTTGAGGACATCGGACATGGAGGCCAGTCCCTGTTCGAAATTGGATTCGGTGACGTTGAACACATCTTGCGCCAGTGCCATGTTGGCTTTCTGTGCCTGGATGGTTTTGCGACTGTCTTCTTGCTTTAATGTGGCGTTCAGGTAGGCCATGTTAAGGGATTTTTCCAATTGGTACATGTCTTCCTGGATTTTTTGCTGTTCAAACCGTGCTTGTTTGAGTTTGGCCGAACGGGAGAATCCCCCGAAAAGAGGCACCTTCACATTGAGCATGACAGCCGAGCTGGGGTACCAGTAATTGGTGGGACCCGAAAAGAAGGCATCGCTGACACCGTTATAATTATAATTGGCATTCAAGAGCACCACAGGCATGGATTCGTAGATAGCCGATTTCTTTTGCAGGTTACCCAGATCCTGTTGGTAGCGCATCATCTTGTAGGCCGACTGTTGGTTGATATCAAAGTAGGAACTGCCTGCCAGGGTGGTTTGGTGTTCAAACGCACTCAGATCTATGGACTCCACCTCTAGGGGTTGATCCATGGAGAGCCCCATTTGGAGCTTCAGGAGGTTTTTCTGTACATCCAGTGCGTGTTTGATAGCACTTTGCTGGGTTTCCAGATTGGTCCTGGTCACAAGCATGCGGTCGAGGTCTACCTGGCGAATGAGCCCGTTGGCGTAGCTTGCCTTCATGGACACCAGCATGGAATCAATGAGACGTACACTGGCTCCCATTTGCTGGATGGCGTAGTCGGTCACTTGGACACCATAATACTGCGTGGCTGTCTGCGCGATAACGTCTTCTTCCTTGGAATCGGCGCCCAAGGCCGCCATGCCCTTGGCAATTTCAGCGATGTTGACAGCATTGAAAAGCGACATATTAATCACTTGTTGGCTCAATGTCACACCCATACCGGCTGAATAATTGGTTCCCATTTCGATGGTCATGTATTTCGAGGCATTGGGATCCTGCATGGCCGGTGGCAAGAAGTCGTTGACAAAATTAGGCATGATAAACTTGGGTTTCTGGATGTTGCCTGTCAAGCTGGCGCTGCCATTGAGTTGCGGCAACAACGCGCCAAGGATTTCCTGCCTGGCCGCTGCGCTTTTTTCTTGTTCCAACCTGGATTTCTTCAGGGTGTGGTTGGTCGATAGCGCCTGCTTCAAACAGGTCTGAAGGTTGTACGTGGGTTGTGCCTGAACCGTAGACAGGATCATGCACAGAAAGCCGATCAGCCAAAATTTTGTTTTCATAGGTTCATGTTATTGTTTGGGGGCGTCACCAGGGATCAACGCTCTAAGGTGAAAAGCCATGCTATTTTTAAAAAAATTTTTCATGTTTACACTTGCATTCGTGGTCATATTGTTGAAGTAATAGGCAAAGGTGGTGAACGTCAGGTAATCGCTCATGAACTCCGTGTCTAGATCGCTGCGATAAACACCTTCCGCTACCCCTTTTTGGAGGTTTTCCCTGAGGGCTTCCTTGAAAAAACCCGACCCTGGCACATGTTCATTGCAACTGAACTGAGGGTACATCTTTTTCATATCGTACAAAAAGATGGGGGTTATATCACTGAAAAGGGTATCCACCGTTTCAAACGCCGCCAACAAATTGGCTTTGGTATCGGATGTACGATTAAAGGCAGCCTCAATCGATTCTTTCATCGCTGTCATCCACGAATGCATAAAGGCAGACAACAAAGCATCCTTGGATTCAAAGTGGTTGTACAGGGTCTTCCGGCTAACACCCATCTTGTCGGCCAATTCATCCAGGGAAAGCCTGAGGCCATCATTACGGAAAACCTCCATGACTTTGTTGATGTAGTGGGTGTGTTTCTTGGAATACTTCATTTACTTTTTAGCTTATTTGTCGGGTCTAAATTATACATTCTACCCTTTCATTGTGTAATTTTTAGATGCATTAAAATTATTTAACATCACAAAGGACAAATACACCCTATTTATAGAGGACAGAGGTCATGTTCAACAACCAAACTCGTATATTTGTAAACAACGTTCAACCCATTGATTACCATGCATTTTAATCGTATCATCGTTCTTTCATTTCTCCTTTCCTTGCTTGGATTGGCCACCATGGCCCAACCCGCTTTCCGGGTACGCTCCCATATTCCCTTGGATTCCATCCGCTTAAGCGATCCCAGCATTCTGGCAGACAAGGCAACCAACCAGTATTACATGACAGGCACTGGGGGGATGCTTTGGAAAAGTGCCGATTTGAAGTTTTGGGAAGGGCCCTATTTTGTGGCACAGACCGACCCTGCTTCCTGGATGGGACCCCGGCCCATGATCTGGGCTGCCGAATTGCACGCCTACAAGGGTAAGTATTACTACTTCGCCACCTTCACCAACAGGGCCGTCAAGATTGATACGGTGGATGACAATGTGATTGAGCGCAGAGCCTGTCATGTGCTGGTAAGCGATAAACCCGACGGCCCCTACACACCCATGGCCGACCCCATCTATTTACCCGCCGAAAAGCCCACCCTTGATGGCACGTTCTGGGTAGACACCGATGGTAAACCTTATATGGTTTATTGCCACGAATGGCTACAGAATGGCAATGGCACCATGGAAATGATTGAGTTGAAACCCGACTTGAGTGGCACCATCGGAGCAGGCACCATTCTCTTCAGAGCAAAGGATGCACCGTGGAACCGGGAGACTGACAAGGACGGCAACATTGGTCCCCATAAGGTAACAGACGGGCCATACCTGTTCCGCACTGGCTCTGGCCGCCTGGGTATGATTTGGACCAGTTGGATAGACGATATCTATGTTCAAGGGGTAGCTTACTCAACCAGTGGCAGCCTCAAAGGGCCATGGGTACATGAAAAGGACCTCATCACACCCCCTGATTTCGGACATGCCATGCTATTCAAAACCCTGGACGGTAAAGACTTGATGTCGGTGCACAGCCACAAAAACATCAACGGTCATTACCACAGGGTACCTCATCTCTTTGAGGTGGATCTTTCCGGCGACAAACTGGTCGTTGGAAAAATGATCCACTGACATACGTCGCCTGTTGGAGACCTGGTCTTGCCAGCCTCGTCCATCACCTCGTTTACACGATGCTTTTAACAAACCGATACCATGAAAACTCAACGCTTTTTGATTGTATTCGTTGTTACATTGATGTGCGCAGGTGTGATGGCCGATAAAACAGTGACCCTCCACAAAAAAGGGGGTGTGAAACAAACCCTGATGGCCAGTGACATCGACAGTATAACGTTTGGCGAAACAGCAAGTACCGTCTCCATAGAGGGACAGGCTCAGAAAGGGCCTTTTGTCACGGGAAGTTCGCTCACCGCCTACGACCTGATGGAAGACCTCTCCCCTACGGGCAGATCCTACAATGCGCTCATCATCAACAACCAAGGAGATTTCAGGCTCAACAATATCGGCTTGAGTTCTGGATTGGCCAGCCTCAGGGTGGATGGTTATTACTTCAATGAGGTGCTTGGCGAATCCAGTTCTTCACCGCTGACCCTGTATGCCCTCACCAACCTGAACGATACGGGAAAAACGAACATCAACCTGATGACACACCTGGAAAAGCCCAGGGTAGAGTACCTGATGGAACAGGGAACCCCTTTTACCCAGGCCAAGGCGCAGGCTCAAGGAGAAATCCTGGCCATTTTCACAGCACAAGCCGATAGCCTCCGGTGTTCGGAACGCCTTTCCATCGTGGGTTCTAACAATGACGATGCGCTACTGTTGGCCATCACCACCATCCTGCAGGGCTACCGCACGATCAGTGATATGACGGAATTGTTGACCGATATTGCTGAAGACCTCCGTACAGATGGCACTTTGGATAGAGCCGATTTGGGATCAGCCATGCTCAATCACGCCGTTTTCTTGGATGCCAAAGCCATACGAAAAAACCTCAAAGCCAAGTACAGCCTGACCAACCCCGGTTTTGACGCCCTGCCTTTCGAACAACATCTTAATCGATTCATCAATCAAAGCGGTTATACCGTGACAGAATCATTGATCGACTACCCGACTGAAGGAAACTACGGTGTCAACATACTGGTTCCTGATGACACCCTTTTTCTTGTGAAACAATCCGGCTTTGTCAGCTTTGCGGCCAATGTGACTAAAGGCCTTTCATTAATGGTACGCATCACAGGTTTAGCACAGGACACCGTCACCGTCTACCCAGACTCCCTATCCTGGTTCCCGTTTTTTAATTGCCCCCGTTTTGCTTACGCTATCAGCGGTGTCCAGAATTGGACCATGGGCAAGTACGACTCAAAAGTCAACACACAAACCTTCACGTGCACCGAATCAGGTAGGCCTTGCGATTTACAAATGCGGTTTGATCCGGGCCCCTACACCTTCGAATACTACGAAAAAGGCCTGAAAAACCCCACCCGCATCAAACACATAACAGTTGTGCAGGCACCGACGAACTGAGTTTTTCTTACGTCTATCGGCAGTGAAATGATGGCCTCACGGTAGAAATTGGCGGTTTTATACAACTGAAGGGTGTCTCATAAAATGTAATGAGACACCCCTATTTTTTACCTACAATGCATCTTTTTTAATTTTTAACTAAACTTTATTGAGTTTGCACTTGATTTTATTAAATAATGGTTGTACTTTTGTCGCAACAAACAATCAAGCTATGCTACCCACCATTTGTCCAAGTTGCCACGAGCAACTGAATGTCACTTGCCTGAAGTGTGATCATTGTGGCACCGAAGTGAAGGGTTCGTTTGAACTCCCTCTGTTGGCCAGACTCTCCGATGCCGACCAACAATTCATCCTTCGGTTTGTAAAAAGCAGCGGCAGCCTCAAAGAGATGGCCGCCCAGCTTAAACTGAGTTATCCTACCGTTCGCAACTTGCTTAACGATGTCATCCAAAAAATTGACGCTTATGAACGCTGAAAAATCTTTCGAATGGATCTATAATCCATTCACACGCCTCGCGGGCTGGACTGCCCTCGGGCTAGGCCTTTTGGCCGCTTTGCTTATGGCTGGTTTTGGTGCCTACAGCCAAGTGGTCTTTGATGGCGTCATTGACGTCCATTTTCAATCCACCGATTTGGTCAACACCCTCTCCCTGGTAGGCATCAGTTTGGCCAGCCTCATCGTGGTGTTCTGGCTGGCCGGCCTCATCGTGGCCAAGCCCTTTCGCTTTATTGACCTGGCCGGCACATTGACGCTGGCCAAAGCGCCCTTTCTGATTATGGCCTTGACTGGCTTCCTGGCCACGCCACCGGATATGGAAAGCATCCTTAACAATCCTATGGTCATCGTTCAGGATCCCGGATTCCTGGGGGTACTCATCCTCTCGCTACCTGTCATGGTCTGGAGCATCGTGCTCATGCACAACGCCTATAAAGTATCCTGTGGCTTGAAAGGCAGTACGTTGACCATCTCCTTTATCATAGCCCTTTTTGTAGCCGAAGCCGTATCCAAACTATTGATCTATAACATACTTTAATGTACCCTGTCCTATGAAACGCATCCAAAGCACCATTACCATGTTATTATTCAGCCTTTTGGCATTCAGTCAAGGCGTTATCGGTGATTGGTCGGGCACGCTAAGCGTGGGGCCTCAATCCCTACGTCTGGTTTTCCACATCACTCAAACAGACAATGGCTACTCGGCCACCATGGACAGTCCCGATCAAGGAGCCAGGGGCATAGCCATGAGCCATGCTACGTTCACCGACAATGTTATTACCCTTGAGTTGCGAGTGGCCGGCATCACCTATAAAGGCACACCTGAAGGTGACACCCTAAAGGGCACTTTCAGTCAGTCAGGGCAATCATTTCCCCTGGTGCTGACAAGATCATCCCAGGCTACCGGCGCCAACAAAACCAACGCTGATGCGTCCTCACTACAAGCAGCGGAAACACCTAATACCGTTTATACCGAAACACCGGTATCCTTGCCCATTGCTTCCGGTGACTTGAAAGGCACCCTGACCCTGCCAACAAACCATAAAAAAGGCGCATTGGTCTTGATCATCGCTGGGTCAGGACCAACCGACAGGGACGGTAACAATCCGACCATGCGTTGTGACGCGTACAAACAAATGGCACACAACCTCGCCAAAGCTGGCATCGCTTCGCTCAGGTACGACAAGCGGGGTATTGCCCTGAGTGCCGCCACCGTGGAAAGGGAAGACGACCTCTCGTTTGATGATTATGTGAACGATGCCAAAGCCTGGTTGCAGTGGGCCAAAAAAGACAAGCGCTTTACCGATCGTATCATCATCGGACACAGCGAAGGTTCCATGATCGGCATGTTGGCCACGGAAGAGGCCGACAAATTCATCTCCATTGCCGGGCCGGGTAGACCAGCCAATGAGCTGCTTAAAGAACAACTGTCGGCAGCCCCCAACGCCTTTGGCGATAAGGCACTGCTCAAAGTGGACAGCTTGGCTGCCGGCCTAACGGTCACAGTCGCCTCCAATGAAGAGATGATGTTATTTAGGCCCAGCGTACAACCGTATTTGAAATCCTGGTTCAAGTACGACCCAAGGAAAGTCTTGGCTGCCATCAACAAACCAGTCCTATTATTGCAAGGAAGCACCGACCTCCAGGTGCCGGTGGAAGATGCCAAACGTCTGGCCAACGCGCAACCCAAGGCCAAGCTGGTCATCCTGGAGGGCATGAATCACGTGTTGAAGTCGGCCCCCATGGACAGGTCAGCCAACATGGCCGCCTACAATAACCCAGCCCTACCCTTGACAGAGGGATTAATGGAAGCCATCACCGACTTCATTCTTAAAAAATAAACTCGAGGAAAATCACTTAGGGGCGTTGAGGCACTCCCAGAGTTGATCTTTGAGGGGATTCAAGCCCAATCCGGATACCGAAGAGATGAAAACGGTGGGGATGTCAGGCAAATCCTGACGCATCTCCTGCATGAGCTGCTCGTCGAGCAAGTCGCACTTGGTAATGGCCAGGAGGCGCTGCTTGTCTAGCAGTTCCGGATTATACTGTTCCAATTCACCAAGCAGCACGTCGTAATCAGCCTTAATGTCGTTACTATCGGCAGGTATCAGGAATAACAGGACAGAGTTCCGTTCGATGTGGCGGAGAAAACGCAGTCCTATGCCACGTCCTTCAGCTGCCCCTTCTATGATACCGGGGATATCGGCCATGACGAACGATTGGTTGTCCCTGTAAGCCACGATACCCAGATTGGGTTCCAAGGTGGTAAAGGGATAATCGGCTATCTTAGGTTTGGCCGCAGACAAAACAGACAACAACGTCGACTTACCGGCATTGGGGAAGCCGACCAGGCCCACATCGGCCAATAATTTGAGTTCCAGGATAACAGTGCGCTCCTCCAAAGGTTCACCAGGTTGAGAAAAGCGGGGCGTTTGATTGGTAGCCGTCTTGAAATGCGAATTACCCTGACCTCCGCGGCCGCCCTTGAGCAAGACGACTTCCTGATCGGGCTCGGTAACTTCACACAAAAACTCACCCGTTTC
>JAAYBL010000249.1 GCA_012718945.1 Bacteroidales bacterium | reverse complement strand
TTTGCGAAGGTAGGATGCGCCTCGGCAAAAAACATGAACAAGTTCATATTTTCTGCTCTCGGCTTTCACTACCTTTGCAACCTCTAAAATTTAATGATAGACGATGGCACAGCAGGAAGACGTGTTTAAAAAGTTGGTTTCCCATTGCAAGGAATATGGGTTTGTGTTCCCCTCCAGTGAGATTTACGATGGGCTGGGAGCCGTGTACGACTACGGCCAGAACGGGGTTGAGCTAAAGAACAACCTGAAAAAATACTGGTGGGACGCCATGGTGCTGCTCAACGAAAACGTTGTCGGCATCGACTCGGCTATTTTCATGCACCCGACCATCTGGAAGGCTTCCGGTCACGTGGATGCATTCAATGATCCGCTCATCGACAACAAGGATTCCAAGAAACGTTATAGGGCCGATGTGTTGGTAGAAGATCAATTGGCCAAATACGACGATAAGATCAACAAAGAGGTGGAAAAAGCGGCCAAACGTTTCGGCGAAAGTTTTGACGAAGCTCAATTCCGTTCCACCAATACCCGCGTGCTGGAACAACAAGCCAAACGCGACGCCCTGCATACCCGTTTTGCCAAGGCGCTGAACGATAGCGACTTAGAAGAATTGCGCCAAATCATCATCGATGAGGAAATTGTTTGCCCCATCTCCGGAACCCGCAACTGGACTGAAGTAAGGCAATTCAACCTGATGTTCTCCACTGAAATGGGGTCGACATCAGATGGTGCCATGAAGGTCTATCTGCGTCCCGAAACCGCTCAAGGTATTTTTGTCAACTACCTCAACGTGCAGAAAACCGGGCGCATGAAGTTGCCCTTTGGTATTGCCCAGATTGGCAAGGCCTTCCGCAATGAAATCGTAGCCCGTCAGTTTATTTTCCGTATGCGCGAATTCGAGCAGATGGAGATGCAGTTTTTTGTCAAACCAGGTACCGAGCTCGATTGGTTTGCCAAATGGAAGGAAACCCGCCTCAAGTGGCACAAAGCCTTGGGCTTGGGTGACCAGAAGTACCGCTTCCACGACCACGACAAGTTGGCTCATTACGCCAACGCTGCCACTGATATTGAATTTGAGATGCCCTTCGGCTTCAAGGAAGTGGAAGGTATCCACTCCCGCACTGACTTCGACTTATCCAGCCACGAAAAATTCTCGGGTAAGAACATCCGTTACTTCGACCCCGAAAGTGGTGAAAGCTACGTACCCTATGTCATTGAGACGTCCATCGGTGTCGACCGTATGTTCCTCAGTATCATGGCTGGATCTTACAAGGAAGAAGTGCTGGAAAACGGCGAAACCCGTGTCGTGCTGACATTGCCCCCTGCCTTGGCTCCGGTCAAGCTGGCCGTGCTGCCCTTGGTCAAGAAAGACGGTCTGCCTGAATTGGCCCGTACCATCATTGACGACCTGAAGTTTGATTTCAAATGCCAGTACGACGAAAAAGACTCCATTGGCAAACGTTACCGTCGTCAGGACGCCATCGGTACCCCGTTCTGTGTGACCGTTGACCACCAGTCGCTCGAAGATCAGACTGTCACCATCCGTTTCCGTGACTCCATGGAGCAGGAACGCGTGCCCGTCAGCCAGTTGCGTGCCATCATGGCCGAACGTGTCAGCTACAAGACCTTGTTCAAGCAGCTGAACGGTTAATCATAGAAATACATAGCTCACAAAAAAGGCCGATCAATATATCATTGATCGGCCTTTATGTTGGATAGGGTGGTGGTGGTGCAAATGCTGACAGCCGTCCGATTAATCTTCTGTGCTGATTTCTTTCAGTCGGATGGTGAAAATCAACGCTGAATAGGCGGGGATGCTGTTGTACTTTGTGCTGCCGTAG
>JAAYBL010000248.1 GCA_012718945.1 Bacteroidales bacterium | reverse complement strand
TGAGGTAGCCATCCTGATTTTTTTTTATATTTGCTTGTGAAGTAAAACCTGTTTGTGTGAAAAAAGATACTTGCCTCGTTTTTGACTTTGACGGCACGCTGGCCGATACGCTTGAATTAGTCTTGAATTTATATAACAAGGTGGCGCCTGCTTACGGTTGCCAGCCTGCAGGAGAGGAGATTCGGGAACGGATTTTAGTGGAGCCGTACAGTGCCTTGCTGAAGGAGTATGGGATTTCCAACCTGAAATTGGCGGCACTGATGCTGCGTATCCGTACCGATATGGGCAAACTTCTGGCAGAGGTCAAGGTGGTTGAGGGCATCAAGGAGGCCTTGTTAAAACTCAAGCAACAGGGCTTTACCATGGGCGTGTTGACCTCCAATTCAAGGAAAAACGTCTGCGCATTTATGGCACACAATGGCATGACCGAGGTGTTTGATTTCATTTACAGTGGAAAAAACCTGTTTGGCAAAGATAAAGTGATGCACCAGATGTTGGCCAAGGAAGGCCTCACCAAAGAAAAGGTCCTTTACGTGGGTGATGAACTGCGCGATATTGAAGCCTCCAAAAAAGTGGGTTTGCGGGTGATAGCCGTGACCTGGGGATTATATGGCAAGGAAGCGTTGGCGGCCTTGAATCCGGAAGCGGTTGTCGAAACGCCGGAAGAGTTGGTGTCTGGCGTGTATGCGCTGACAGGTCGCGTTTAGGTTGTCGATGGATATTCACCGCTAACCATTAAATCGAATACTATCATGAAAAAGGGCATTAAGGTATCACTTATCGTTGTAACGGTGTTGTTGGTGTTGGTTGGTTTGCTCGGTTTGGGCATGTATGGATTAGCTCGAAAAATCAACAAGGAGCGTTCCTGTGACTGGGGGAATATTGATAACATTGAAATGTACGCAGGCATCAACATCCCCAAGGTGGCGGCTAGCAACTGTGTGTACATCAAAGAGGAACACGTGAAGATAACCTGCTTTGACCTCGATACCAGCCGCGTGGATGTGGATCGGTATTTGAAGCGTAACCCATTAACACCCTTTTCAAGCAGCGATAGCCTTGTGTTTGATGCCCGGTTGGTTGAAAGGAGTCACCTCCTTGAATGGGTGGATGCGGGGCATGCCTTTTACAAAATGGGGGAGAACGATGGGGCTTCCTACCAGGTGTTGTTGAATAGTAAGACTGGCCTGCTTTGCGTATTTCTGGCGTATAAAGAGTAGTAATCCTTTTAATCACCCGTTTTTCCTTGCCTGTAAGCTCTGGGGGAGCAGTCCATGAGGTGCTTGAACGTCCTGGAGAAGTAAAACTGGTCGTCGAAGCCCACTTCCCTAGCCACGTCGGCTATGGATAGTTCCTGGTTGTCAAGCAAGCGGCAGGCTCGTTGGATTTTCAATTGATTGAAGTAGGCGATGGGCGGGAAACCGGTTTTCCTCGCAAACAAGCGGGCGAAGTAGGACGTTGACAAATGAACGTAGTCTGCCAGGTCTGCAAGGGATAGCGACGTGTGAAGGTTGTGCTGCATCAGGTCAATGGCCACGCTCACCGCATCGTGGGTCATGGGCTGGTTGAGACTGTCGTAATGTTGGTGGTGAGTGAAAGTGGCCAACAGTCGAGGCAGGCATAAATTTACATATTCAAGGATTTCCAGGCTGATACCCTTTTCCAGTGAATGAAAGAGTTCGTTGAACAGCTCCAGGCGCTCGTTGAACCGCTGGATGTGATTTCTGCTGATATTCGTTGGCTTGGCATACGCCCACGACAGCTGCTTGGTCTTCGTACCTTCGAGGTGTATCCAGTAGATGGACCATGGATTATTTGGGTCGGCAAAGTAGACATGCGGTGTACCCGGTGGGATGATGATAAAATGGTCGGGTGGGAGGGCATGGTTCACGCCGGCTAGCTTGACGGTACCCTGCCCCTCAATAGTGTAGATAAGAATGGCCTGTGTGCTACCTTCGGGGCGCTCCCTGTAGTGATACCGGGCGTGGGGGTAATAACCAATGTCCGTAACGAACAAATCATTGATCATGGGATTGGGCAGTACCTTGTCCAATGTAGCCTGGGGTATGACGTAGCTGCGTTGACCGGGAAAACCTTCTTTTTTGTACATGGGTTTGAGTATGTCTATTGTTCACGTGTTCGTTTTCAGGCTTAAAAGTAATAGAAATATGTAGGTTAAGGTCAATATTGTCCATATAATGATAGGTTCTTTCATTTTTTTTTCCATCCTGACGTGCTATTTTTGAACCATCTAAATCTAGATGTCCCGATGAAAAACACCTCATTGAATCTATCCTTCATTATAGGGATTACCGCCGTGTCAGCCATGGGCGGTTTACTGTTTGGCTACGACTGGGTCGTTATTGGTGGGGCCAAACCCTTTTACGAACGCTTCTTCGACATCACCACCTCTCCGTATTTGCAAGGTTGGGCCATGAGCAGTGCCCTAATTGGTTGCCTGATTGGAGCCGTTAGTTCAGGTGTCCTGG
>JAAYBL010000247.1 GCA_012718945.1 Bacteroidales bacterium | reverse complement strand
TGTTCACAATCTTGATGATCAAGCTGTTGGACTTGCTATCTTTGACGGCACTGGCGTACAGACCATCCTGTCCCGTAAGGGGTTTGCCTTCTGCCAAGGCTGACAAAACATCGGTACCGGCGTAATGGCCATACATGGCTTGAACATGCCAGTTGGGGGTACGCATACTGCGCAAATTGTCAAACCAGATTAAATCGGGATTCCATTGCCAACCATCAATATGGGCAAACAAAGGCGCATAAGTAGCCAGTCTAACCACGTCAGCATTACGTTCGAGACCAGTCATAAAGGCGGCTTCTGAAAGAGCAGCCAGGAAGTTGTTGGCTTTTCCGGTGGAGTGGTCGTGCGAAGCATATTCGCCGGCAAATACTTTGGGCCCTTTGCGGTCATACTTGTCGTAGCGGTCGGCGTTGCTGAAAAACCAATCGGGAGCCATGTAGTAATGTTCGTCCACCAGGTCTGCTTTGAGGCGTTTCATCTCCGGCCATAGGTAGTCAAAATGACCACCTGACGCAGAGGGACCTGAACTTCCGATAATCTGAATACCGGGGTACTTGGCTCTGAAAGCCTTGACAAAAGGTTCGAGGCGTTCAGGATAGAGGCTACCCCACTGTTCGTTACCAATAGCCAGGTACTTGAGGCTGAAGGGCTCGGGGTGACCCATATCGGCTCTGACTTTACCCCACTTCGAAGTAGCCGGACCGGTAGCAAATTCAACCAAATCAAGGGCGTCTTGCACATACGTGTCGATTTCTCCTACAGGCACATGGCATTCGGTACCGTCGTTCTGATACTGACAAGCAAGGCCCACGTTCAATACAGGTAGGGCTTCTGCACCAAAATCTTCACACAGTTGGAAGTATTCGAAGAAACCCAGACCGTAGCTTTGAAAATAATCGGGGAAGAAGCGATGGGGGAATGTATAGTGCCAGCGGTTTTCGTTCAAGGGACGGTTTTCAACGGGTCCTACGGATTTCTTCCAATCGTAACGGGTTTCCAGATCGGTTCCTTCGACAATGCAACCACCGGGAAAGCGGAACACGCCTGGATTCAAATCGGCCAGCGCCTGTGCCAGGTCTTTACGCATGCCGTTCTCGCGTTCTTTCCAGGTATCGACGGGGAACAGGGATATGTGTTCGAGGTCCAGTGTTCCTGCAGACGTCAGGAAAATTCTCAGTTTGCCTTTGTTTACGTTCTTTTTAGCCGTCACTTGCACACTGTATTTTTTCCAGTCGCTCCCATTGACCACAACGTCTTCGCGTGCCATGACCTCATTTTGTTCGTCAATGAACTCAACACGGATGCGTTGCTCACCTGATGCAGCCCTGGCCCAAACAGAAAAACGATAAGCAGCGTCCTGCTTGAAACCGATGCCTCTGAATCCTTCGTTTTCCAACCCGGTGCGTTTGTGGGCATGACCCGCGTCTGACAATCGTACATAATGAGGATTTTTATCAAAGGGACCATCCGTTTGTACACTAACCTTGCCAAAGATATTCCACCCCATCAAGGTTTGAGGAAATTCGAAAGAGCGGTTTTTGATCAATTCTGCGTACAGACCACCATCGGCCGCAAAATTGATGTCTTCAAAGAAAATGCCATACATGTCAGGATTGACCGTGGCTATGG
>JAAYBL010000246.1 GCA_012718945.1 Bacteroidales bacterium | reverse complement strand
CTCATTCTTTGTTTACCGCTTGGACAGCTCTCAACTTTTGTCTACTTTTGAAACCACAAGCCCTGACGGTAAGCTCCGGACAAGCCGAAGCGGGTCATTTCCTGTATTCACCATTTAAACAAACACACCATGTCCATCAACAAAGCCATCCTGATTGGCAATGTCGGCAGAGACCCCGACATCCGCTACCTGGAAAGGGAAAATGAGAAAAAAAATGCTGTTGCAACCTTCACTTTAGCGACGACAGAACGCGGGTACACCCTGGCCAACGGCACCCAAGTGCCCGAACGCACCGAATGGCACAACATCGTGGCCTGGCGGGGATTGGCCGAACTGGCAGAAAAATACATCCGCAAAGGCTCCCAACTGTACATTGAAGGAAAAATCACCACCCGTTCCTGGGAAAAAGAGGGCGTAACCCGCTACACCACGGAGATTGTGGCCGATACCATTCAACTGCTGGGTTCCAGACGTCAGGATGGTCAGAATGACCAAGCAACTGCCGGCAGCGTAGGAAAACCATCACAACCCGCTGCAGCGAGCAAAAAACCGACCACCGAACCAGACATGCCCGCAGCAGGTTCGTCAGAAGACGATCTACCCTTCTGATACAGGCATGCGTGGATACCGGGCACAGTTACTGATCAATCAAGCAGACAGCCCATTTTGGGTTCAAAACTGGTTGCTTGTTCTTGTGTTGCTGACAGGCTTGTCGTTGACAGCCTGCCAGCGTACGGCTATGCCCAAACCTGTCGCCGAACAACGATTAGCCTACCCCGACTCAGGATATACCCATTTCAGCGACAGTTATTACCCCTTTGAATTTGAGTATCCCTCCTTTTTCAAGGTCATCACAAAGCCTACCCCGGATAAGACCACTCGTTGGGTTGACTTACGCTGGGAACGTTATGGGTTGACGCTGCATACCACCTACCAACGCTTCACGGACACAGGCCTTGCCGCCGAACAGCCCGCCCTCATGGCAGCACTTCTGGATGAGAAAAGGCCAAAAGGCACCACCGTCAAAGCATATACACACCCGCTGACCAAGCAAGGATTAACGGCGTATGTATTTGTCGTAGAAGGGAACTCGCCCATTCCCATGGAGTTTATCGTAACCGATGGCCTGCATCACAGTTTCAGCGGCCGTCTCCTGTTTGACAACCAGCCAAACAGCGAGGCCATGGCCGATATCCTGGCCGGAATAACCAAAGACATGCAGTACCTGATGGATCATTTCACCCTAACTCTGCGCCCATGAGCCTGCTGTTGCACGAGACACGCACAAATCCCTCCCTCCAATTCGCTGTTTGGACAATAGAAGAATCCGAAGAAGCGCTTGAATTGTTGTGTGGCATCAAAGCCCCCTCCCACCTAAAAACCCCTACCCGCCGCCTTGAATATTTGGCAGTCAGAACACTAGCCGTCAAACTTGGAATTAATCCAGCCAGCATTGTTTACAAGCCAACGGGGCAACCTTACCTGCAGGGAGACAGCAGAACCATCAGCATCACCCACACCAAAGGTCATGCCGCCTTGTTGCTGAGCGACCAGCCCGGTACGGGCATTGATATGGAAGCCAGAAGTGAACGGGTATTGCGGGTAAAGCACAAGTACATGCACCCCGAAGAGGAAGCATTACTGTTGACGGTCAATATGGACGAAACAACGGGCTTACTGCTTCACTGGTGCGTTAAAGAAGCGGTATTCAAAGCCATTCCCGAGGAGGGCATTGATTTCAAGCAGGATATCCGGGTAAACATCGGTAGCAAAACGGCCACCTACGTACCCACAGGCAAATTGTTCACTCTGGAAACATGGTGTACGGCTGCCTATGCCTTGGTCGTCTGCTACCCTTCAGACCAGATCCGCTAGCATCATTGACGCTCTTTTATTTCGCCGCGTTACGATGCCACAGGCATCATTGACACTCGATTTTCGCGTCACTTTACGATGCCACAGGCATCATTGACGACGCAGCAATATCCAAATAATGATTGGCGCCCCGAACAAGGCTGTCACTGAATTGATGGGCAAGGTATTACCGCCCAAACCGGGCAACTGAGTGACCATGTCGCAGACCAGCATCAAACCGGCACCCACCAATACGCAGGCAGGCATCACCAAGCGATGGTCCCAACTTTTAAAGAGACCCCTGGCGATGTGAGGCACTGTCACACCGATAAAGGTTATAGGCCCGGCAAACGCGGTTACACCTCCAGCCATCAAGGCCGTGGCTATCAGGATAAGGTAACGGGTGGTCGTAACGGAGACCCCCAAGGCCTTGGCGTACGACTCACCGATGAGTAAGACATTGAGCCGCTTGATCAGGGTGAACGAGAGTATAAGCCCCAACACCACAACCAGCAACAAGATAGGCAACATTGACCAGGAAACGGCGCTCAGACTGCCAAATGTCCAGGTAATAAACACCTTGAGGGTGTCAGGATTGCTGACATGCTGAAATACACTGGTCAGGGCACCACCCACATACCCGAACATTAAGCCTATAATCAGGAGCGAAACCAGATCGGGCACCCGGACAGCTGTCAGCATAACCAAAAAAAGCACGGCGGCAGCGCCGAGGATAGCGGCTAATACCAGGCCCCATGAACCCAGCCCCAGCAAAAAGCCACCAGCTCCCGATGCCAGCAGGGTAACCAAGGCTACGCCCAAACCAGCACCGGCATTGACACCGAGCACATCAGGTCCAGCCAACGGATTGCGAAACAAAGACTGCATCAGGAGGCCGGACACAGACAGGGCAGCACCCACCAACATCGCCGTCAACGCTTTGGGCATTCGATAATTGAGAATAATTTCCCGGTAAGCCTGGTCTCCTTCACGTCCACCCAGCACATCAATCAGATGTCCCAGGGGTATGCTCACACTCCCCAAGGCCAGATCGGCCATAAAGAGCAGAACAATCAAGGCTCCCAGGCCAACAAACAAGAGTCGATGACTGGTTACCTTCATCGGGGTAGTTGTTTAAGATAGGTGAAGGTATGATCGTGCAGGCAGGCTGGATGTAGTAAATGGATAAAATCGGCCAGCAGTTCATCGGGCTTGGCCACAGCCCCTTCCCAAAAGTCATTGCCACCTGCTTCCGTGATTCGGTTGGTATAGGCATAGACCCGTCCTTCCCGAAAAGGTTTGAACAGCGTATACCGTTGATCTTGTGCCTTAAGCTCAGTCAAACTGTTACCACTGGTCGCCCCTACCCATACATCCGCCTCGCCAAGATCCTTGTAGACCTGTTCAAACGAAAGGGGCAAACTGCCACGCGTAGTGTCAGCCTCGTACAAATAGCGCCCACCGGCATCCTTGAAAAGTTTGGCGGTAAAGCTTTGACCGCCGGGTTGATACCAGGTACCCCTGAAATTGTCTCCAGATAAAATAAGCGGTTTTGTTCCGACCGCCTGCTCCCCTAGTTTTATCAAGGCCAGGTAGCGGTTGGACACCTCGTTGAAAAGACTGTCAGCCAAAGCCTCCTTGTTGAAGAAACAGGCGATATACTTGAGCCATTCAGCCCTGGCCAATAAACCAGGTTCCATCCATTCATTGTTGTAGGCCACAGATGTGCCAGCGTCCAACAAGCGATTGATGCGTTCATCGAATTGATTGAAACCCGACACCATGACCAGGTCGGGTTTAAGCATGAAACAGCGTTCTACATTGAGGCGGAATGGGTCGCCCAGGTCCTCAATGCGACCTTCCTGGTATGCCTGCCTGAGTGTAGGGTTGTAAATGCGCTTGGGCTCACACAAGCCGACCACCTTATCCAGCTCACCAAGCATCTCCAGAAAGGCATAATGGGTACACGAAGCGGTGACCAGGCGTTTGATAGGCGTAATGATGTGCAGTCCATCGGAAGGCAACACCTGCTTGGGATTGGTGGTCAGGTAATACCTGGCCAGGACAGCACCAGGCGTCCAGGGACTGTGCACGGTCAACCGTTTGTAGCCGTCGTAATAATCGACAGAAAAGCCCGTGGCATAGGACAGCGACATGCTGGAGACAGGTTCATCGGGCGCGTCTACAGGTTGATGCGCTTTGCCCGCACAGGAGACCAGCAACAAGGTCAGGGCAATCATCTGCAACCACCCCAATCCAGACATGGTCAACGGACTCAACCTATGCACTCGGTGCAGGTGTCGCAGCCAGGTCTTGATGCGGAAAGGATACCGACAGGTCATATGCGAAACCGTTACGAATCAGTTTGGAGCCGGCAAACGACCGGCAACAAAAAAAGGCTGTCGGTTAAGGCAGCCTATGTTGTGAAGCATCCGGACCTTACTCGTTGGTTTCCGGAGCCTGGGCTTCTTCACCCTGGGCACTAAAATCTGGAGCCACCAAGTTGGGGTCTACCGAAACAGCGCTTTGAACTTCTTCTTTGATGAGAGATTCCTTGGCAGCTTTTCCGTTGTCTTTGACAAAACCGGTGGCTACAATGCTGAGGATTGCCATGAAGCCGGCCAGAAACCAAGTGCCCTTTTCCAGAAAGTCAGTGGTTTTGCGTACGCCCATTACTTGATTGGAAGCAGAAAAACCAGAGGCCAGTCCGCCACCTTTGGAATTCTGGACAAGAACGATGAAAATCAAAAAAATGGCAGCAATGAAGACAAAGATGGTAATTGCTATGTACATGACGTCAATATTGGTTGGTAGAGTTTATCAATTGTTCAAGGTATCGAATTTGGTCTGCAAAGTAACGATTTTTTTCCGGATATTTCAAGCTAAGCGACTTGATTATTTCCAACGCTCTGGCGTATCTTTTTTGTTTCACATAGATTCGAGCCAGGGCTTCTGAAAAACTAGCTTCCGGTAAACCACTTGTCAGTGTTTCCAGGGCCTCTTCTTCCGAAATTGTGGGGGCTTGATCAGCCTTGGCGGCGATACCTGCTTCCAACTTTTCATGACCGCTGGACAAGTAGGCATCGATCAGATCTTGCCCCTGCATAGGTTTGGGAGCGACGTGCTGTTCGGTGTTCTCGCCTTCCTTATCGTAAAGTTCCTGGTAGTTGAGGTAATCGAGCGAGAAGGCTCCCACCCCAAAATCTTCCTCAAAGGTCGCCACAGGGGTTTTATCTTGCACGCCAGAAACTGCCTCAATGCGGCCTCCTTTTGCCTCAACGGGACTATCTTCCGTCAAGCCGACCGGACCTGTTGGTGAAGTCTCCGTTTCCGAAGCAGGACTATCGCCGGTCTCCCCAGCCAGATCTTCCGGCTTCAGGTATTGGTCGGACAGTTCCAATTCTTCGTCGTCTTCCTGCACCGATACATGATGCAGAAAACGGTCTATCAAAGAGAAATCCCTGTTTTCCGACTGATCGGCCGTCTTCATACCAGGCAAGCTGGACGCCGGCCGGTTTTCCATAAAGAGGTACAGTTTGCGTCGATCGGGTACAGAAACGGCCGCTCTGACCAACTCCGAGGTGTATCGAACATCGTTGAGTTGGGCGAGATTCTTGAGGTAAAGCATCCTGGCCGCCGTAAAACAGGGGTAGTCATCGATCAATGACCGAAGCGGCAGCAGGCTATCTTTATCCAGCAATGCCGGATCCTTCAACCAGGTTATGAGTTGGACTGGGTTCATATCACCAATTGGCTACAGATTTGTTGAATATCTGTTCTGCAATTTCCTTGCAGATTTCATCACACAGCGTTGCCTGTACATCTTCCAACATACGGGTTGCCTCAAAGTTTCTGTAGGCCGAGAAACGTTCCTCAAAGTGCTCATCGGGATTGGTGGTATTAGTATACCTCACATTGATGGTCACTGTCAGCTTCGTTTCAGATGCGTAACCGTCGGCCTGTGTGGACATGGGCGTCAGTTCGTAGCCCACAATTTCACCTTCTATTTGCAAATCGCCCTCTCTGGGTACGAGTCTTAGTTTGGTTTGCCGCGCGAAATAATCCTTCACACTTTCTGTGAACTCCTGTGACAAAGGAGGATACACCAAAGTGGCCTGGTTAGGAAAATCCATGATGGAAATGGTCTTGACCTTCGAATAGTCGATGGAAGCACTGTTGAGTTTGTACTGAACGGTACAGCCGGCAACCACCAGCACCATCAACAAGGTAAGTATGTGAAATAGCCGTCTCATTCGAGGTTGTATTCTTTGATTTTTCGGTACAGGGTACGTTCGGATATGTTCAATTCAGCAGCAGCGCTTTTGCGTTTGCCACCGTTTCTGTCTAATGCCTTGCGTATGGCCTCTTTCTCCATATCCTCGAGGGAATATGATTCCTCGAAGTATTCTTCCGTATCCTGAATATTGGGAGCTGCTGCCTGCCGGTAATCCTTGGGCGACACCTCCGTTTGTATGAACGGTGGATAGGTGGCAAATTCCTTCTCGTGCATGAGGGGTGCCTCCTGACCGTTTTTCTTCATGATGTCATTGACCAGCAGTTTGAGTTCGTTCATGTCTTTTTTCATATCGAACAACACCTGGTAGAGAATTTCCCGCTCATTGGAAAAAGTGCGCTGATCGGAGGCATGACCGGTATACAGCATGGGCATCTTTTCGTAGTTGGCATCTGGCAGATAGCCCTGTAAGACTGACGCTGAGATGTCGCGTTGTTGCTCAATGATGGATATTTGCTCGGTGATGTTTTTAAGTTGACGGACATTCCCCGGCCAACGGTAATTGACGAGCATGCTTTTGGCATCGTCGGTGAGCTGTATCACCGGCATCCGGTATTTTTCAGCGAAATCCAGGGCAAACTTACGGAACAAACGTAAAATATCATCCGATCTATCCCTAAGCGGTGGCACCGAGATGGGCACTGTATTCAAGCGGTAATAGAGGTCTTCCCTGAAGCGGTTGGTATTGACAGCCTCCAACATGTTCATATTGGTTGCAGCAACGATGCGGACATTGGTCTTCTGGGTTTTGGAGGAGCCTACGCGAATGAATTCACCCGACTCCAACACGCGCAACAGTCTTGCTTGAGTGGACAGCGGCAACTCCCCGACTTCATCCAGGAAGATGGTTCCACCGTCGGCCACTTCGAAATACCCTTTGCGATCGGCCAACGCGCCGGTAAAGGAGCCTTTCTCGTGACCAAACAACTCGGAGTCGATGGTTCCTTCGGGTATGGCACCGCAGTTGACGGCAATGTAGGGACCGTGTTTTCGGTGACTGAATTGATGAATGATTTGTGGAAAACTCTCCTTACCAACACCGCTTTCACCAGTTATGAGCACAGACAAGTCGGTCGGCGCCACCTGGACGGCGATATCGATGGCCCTGTTCAGTTCAGGGGTGTTCCCAATAATGGAAAAGCGTTGTTTGACAGATTGAATATCCATGATTTATGCCTCATCATCGGTTAGCAAATCGGACAAATCTCCGGCCTGTTCAACCGTTTGCTTGCGCAAGGGATTGCTGGTCAGTTCAGCATGGAGTTGACGATTTTTGAAAATATCGCAGGCCATGTAGTAGGCTTCCCTGAAGGATGATTCCGATGCCAGATTCTGACCAGCCAGGTCGTAGGCGGTGCCGTGTGCCGGTGATGTACGCACACATGCCAATCCTGCCGTATAATTGACACCACCCTCCATGCTGATGACTTTGAATGGTATCAGGCCTTGATCGTGGTACATTGCCAGGACGCCGTCGTATTTTTTATATTCGCCGGAACCAAAGAAGCCATCGGCTGGTATGGGGCCGAAACAGCAGATTTTATATTCCTGAGCCTTGCGAACGGCTTCGGCCACAACATCCTGGTCTTCTTTGCCAATCACGCCTTCATCTCCGGCATGTGGGTTGAGACCTAGTACGGCGATGCGGGGTTTACGGATACCAAAGTCGACCATCAGGGAGCGGTTGAACACCTTGATTGTCTGCAGCAACAACGGCACATCGATGGCACCGGGCACATCAGCCAAGGGTACATGGCCTGTGACAACGGCCACCCTAAGCAAGGAAGAGGCCATGATCATCAACGCTTTCTTACCGTCTCCCAAGGAGGCTTCCAGGTATTCAGTGTGGCCGGGGAATGAAAATTCGGCCGATTGAATGTTGTGTTTATTGATAGGGGCTGTCACCAACACGTCGAGCAAACCGGCTTTCAGATCGGCGACAGCACGTTCCAGGGCTTGAAAGGAGGCCTTTCCGGCTGTGGCTGTCGATTGGCCCAGCTCGACCTTTACCTCATCGTCGGTACAATTGATCAAGCTAACCCTACCTACCTGCGCTTCTTTGGCGGCGTTAATGGTGGTTAGTTGAACGCCGTTCAGGTCGAGGGCTTTTTTATGATAGGCCGCCACTTTGGGTGAACCATAGATGACCACCGCCTGGTCTTCATAGAGACGGGGGTCAGCCAGGGTTTTCAGAATCACTTCATACCCTATACCGTTGATATCGCCTTGCGTCACTCCGACGCGTATTTTACTGTCTTCCATATTGTTAGATAAATATACCCCACCCTTTGCCTTTAAACATGGGCGAGAAACCCTTAAAAAGGGGATAAACTGACAAAATTTCCGACAAGATACGGATATTTGCGTGTTTTCTGCCAAAAAGTGTTGAAAAAAATTAGCCGTTTTCTTGCTTGGTCGACAGCAGGCCACAGGCAGCTTGTATGTCTTCCCCTCTTGACTTGCGTATCGTAGTGCGTAAACCTTTCTTATTCAGGTAGTCGCACAACTTTATCAAGGTGTTTTCATCGGGGCTCACAAAGGGCGTATTGGGAATTGTATGGAAGCGAATCAAGTTAACCCTACAGGGTAAACCTTTCAATAAGGCTACCAGGTAATCGGCTTGTTTAAGGCTGTCGTTGAGGCCTTTGAATACGATGTATTCGAACGATAAGCGACGCTGGCCACTGAAATCACAGGTTTTTAGCCAGGCTACGGTATCCTTGATCGGCCACGCTTTTTCTGAAGGCATCCAGTCGCCTCGTTGTGCTGGTTGAGGTGTATGTAGACTGATAGCCAAATGGCATTGACTTTCGGCCATAAAACGCTTCATAGCTGGTAAAACGCCGATGGTGGAGACAGTAATGCGTTTGGGGCTCCAACCAAAGCCATCGGCCGAGGTCAACCGTTCCAATGCGGGCAGCACGTTGTCCAGATTATCCATGGGTTCACCCATGCCCATGAAGACAACGTTGGTCAATGTATCGACATCGGGAATGGAGAGGATCTGGTTGAGGATTTCTGCCGTGCTCAGGTTAGCTTTAAACCCCATCCGGCCGGTCATGCAGAATGCACAGCCCATTTTGCAACCCACCTGGGAAGACACACAGAGCGTGGCTCTATCGGCCTCAGGGATGTACACGGCTTCGATAAAGCCTCCTTTTAAGGCAGGAAACAGGTATTTGATGGTGCCATCGGTGGAGCGATCAGCCCTGACAGGGGGCACATCGTAGAGGGTGGCAATGGTTTGCAATGTATTTCTGGCTGCCTTGGAAAGATTGGTCATATCTTCAAAGCGCCTTACCCGCTTGCGGTAAATCCAATCGGTCAACTGGGCTGCCGTATAGGCCGGCAATCCTTGTCCCAACACCCAGGCCTTGAGGCTGGCTGGGCTCATGCCCACGAGTTCTTGCTTCTCCATGTCTGAAAAGACAGAAAGACCACCCCATAGGAGTGGTCTTTCGTATCGTATAGTGCGTTAATCAATAAAAACGGATACGGTTATCTTCTACCTTGGATGCTTTTCTAAGAGCGTCAAATCCTTGGTACATAATGCGATAAAGATTGTTCGAATCCCAGTTGCGTTTTTCCATGATGGCATCGAAAGCTTCTTCCGATTTCGTTTTGGAAACAATCTGGAACATATACACACCATTTTTACCCTTCACCGGACCGGACAATTTGTTGGGTTCGGCTTTCATGGCAGCAGCGATCAATGCAGGTTCTTCACCCACACCGGTGATGCGGCGCAAAGAGAAATTGACGTACTTGGCGGTATCGATACGCAAGCCTTCAGCTTCGCTGAACTGAGCCAAGGATGTCAGGTTTTTGCCAGTGATGTCTTTAACCATCTGGTCAGCCTTGCGTTCGTTGATCAACTCCGTTCTCAGGGCTGGTTCAACAACAGCCAACGATTGATAGTCGCCATCGTTGACAGCGGTCACACCCACTACAAGGAATTGGTTGCTACTGTTTTCAAGAATGGGTGACACGGTATTGATGTCGTTGTTGAACACGAAACGAACGGCCTGTCTCATTTGAGGTATTTCAGCCAATGTAGCATCGGTTTCGTGCAGGTAAGGAGCCTGTTGTACTTCATAGCCTGCAGCGGCAGCAGCTTCGAAGAAGGATTTTGCATCCTGGTTTTCAGCTACAATGTGGTTGAGGGCATTGTAAAGGTTGCTGTACGTTGTAGAGCTGGGCACAACACGCTGGGTAATCAAGGCCAGTTTGGTTTTAGCCACAGGCTTGGTCATTTCAGTAACCTGCATGATGCGTAGATCGTATTTGGTCTTGACCGTGAAGTAGGCGTTCTTGCTGGCGTTGAAGCAAGCTGTCAGGAAGTCTTCTCCCATCTGCATGGCATCTATTTCCCTGAACCAACCCATATCGGGGTTACCACCACCATTAACCTGTGCAGCCACGGTCTTGAAATCGGCGCCCTTTCTCAGGACGTTCAACAAGCTGTCGGCTTTGGTCGTGGCGTCAAGAGGCAACACAATCTGATTGGCTTTTACGGAGTCAGGTGCAACTGTCCTGCTCAACACTCTGGCCATCTGATAAGCGCCATCGCTGAAAGTGGGTTCCAAGAAGGCATTACCACTTGCGAGGAAGGTTTTGATGGTTTCGCTGAAGAGGCTGTTGGCCAGGTAGCAATCCACATGGGCGTCATCAGAGTTGGTGTTGGCAAATACGGCGGGTTCTGTCGTTGTTGCAAAGCCATCACGCAAGCTATTAACCCTGGTTTCAACGGCTTGTTGATCTTCCTGGCTGGGGGTTACGTTAACCAACACATAGCTGGCTGAGCGGTATGGACGTTGGAAATAGCGTTCTTTTTTGAGGCTATATCGTTTTTTCACGTCGGCATCACTCACTTTAAAGAGTGAATCGGACAGCATTTGATAGGGTTTCACCACATAGGCAAAATCGACTTGGTCAATCCTGTTGGCAAATTGAACTTCCACATCCAGGCTGTTGGCTTGAACGGCCTTGGTCAGAAGTGTGTTCAATTTTTCTTCCAGGCGGGTGTATTTCAAATTGTTTTCCCAGAACAACCAGTAGGCCTTGAGATCCTGAATTTGTTTTTGAGCTTCAGGATCATAAGCAGAAAGATCATCCAACTGGATGGTCTGCAAAAAGTTCATCATGATCGACCTGTCGAACTGACCAGTCTGAGGGTTTTGGAAAATGGGCAACTGCATAACCAAAGGATGTACATTGGCACCGTTCACCATGCTGAATATTTCTTTACTGGTAACAGTAACGCCAAGACGTTCAGCTTGTTGTGCGAGCAATTGTTCACGAACGATGGTTTCAAAGACAGATTCACGGATTTGTCCCATCACGGCATCGTCGATGTTGCTTTGTCCGGATTGAATCTTGTAGACTTCCTCCATTTCAAGGATGCGGGCTTCATAGTCCTTGTAATCCAAGTCATAATCGCCAATGGTAGCGATTTGTTCCTGGGACTGACGCAGTAGCGAGGAGCCTGAATTTAAAAAGTCACCGATGATAAAAGCAAACAAAGCAAGTCCGATGACAATGGTCAGCAGCACGGCTTTGTTTCTGATTTTTTGTAATGTTGCCATAGGAAGATAGTTTCAATTATATACTGCGTAGTCGCACTTTTTTCAGCCTGCGAATATACAAAAAAATGGTTAATAAAAGGAAGGAACGGATTATTTTCAGGCCAACCTTACTTCATTG
>JAAYBL010000031.1 GCA_012718945.1 Bacteroidales bacterium | reverse complement strand
CGAGCCGTCGCATACTTCAGGAAGGGGGTAATCAGATCCAGTTCATCCAGGTAAGCCGCCAGTTTATTGGGGGTATTAAAGGCTTTCAAACGCTCCCTGTTGTCCACGGCCCAGGTGTAGGCAAATCCGGACACCAGTCCATTGCCCACCACTTGTGAATACCAGGCAGTATAACCGGATGTATCCAGCGGCACGAAGTAGTCAGGAACAATACCCCCGCCACCGTAAACCGTACGGCCACCCCTGGTCTCAAAGCGCAAGCTATCGATGGTGCGAATACTGTCGCGGGAACCAAGTTCGCCATTCAGGTAACGGTTCAGAATATCATATTGGTACGACTCATCGTCACCATTGTTGTAATGTTTCTGGATACAACGACCCGATGGAATGTAGAACCGGGCGATGGTCAGACGAACGGCCGACCCGTCCCTGAAGGGAATCTCCTGTTGTACCAACCCTTTTCCGAACGTACGGCGGCCCACAATCCAGGCCCTGTCGTTGTCCTGAAGGGCACCAGCCACGATTTCACTCGAAGAAGCCGACCATTCATCCACCAGCACCACGACTGGATACTGTTGACAGGAGCCTTTACCATTGGAATAGACATCCTCACGTTTGTAGGCCTTACCTTGCGTGTAAAGGATCAAACGATTGGCAGGCAAAAACTCGTTGGCGATATTGAGGGCCGCATCCATCAACCCTCCGGTGTTGCCACGCAGGTCGATGATCAGCCGTCCACAACCTTGATTACGCAGGGAAGCCACCGCATTCAGGAATTCAGCGTGGGCGTTGCGACCAAAATCACCAATGCGGATGTAACCCACATCCTGCCCAATTTTATACTTGGCGTTGACACTGTATACCGGAATGTCATCGCGCACTATGGTAAACGAAAGAAGGTCTGGTTCGCCCTTACGGTACACACCGATGTTGACAGCTTTGCCCTTCTCGCCTCTGAGGCGTTTCATGACCGCTTCACTGCCGATACCCTTACCGGCAAACACGCTGTCTTCTATCGTCACAATACGGTCGCCGGCCAACAAACCCACCCGTTCGGATGGACCACCTTTAACCACGGAAGTAACAAAGATTGTATCATCCAACATCCTGAATTCCACGCCAATGCCACCGAAGCGACCTTCGATTTGCGCATCCGACAACTTGCGTTCCTCAGCAGACATGTAGACCGAATGAGGATCCAGTTCTTTGAGGACATAGGGAATGAGGTCTTCCGAAATTTTCGTCAAGTCAAGGCTGTCAACATATTTGTTGTCGATAAGTCCCAGCAGGGCACTCAACTTATTCAAATTGTTCAAACGCTTGCCACTACCCGCCTCGTATTGTCTGGTCAAAAGGGTACCCAGTACCAATCCAACCACCACACAAGCCGCCATGACAAGGGGCAACCAATACTTAGTCTTCTTTGTCGTTTCCATGCAGTTTGGTATTATCACAAAAAACAACCTCAATGCCAGCTCTTTGCAACAGTTTCAGCCCATCATCCATGTGATAGGGCTCACCGTACACTACCCGTCGGATGCCGGCCTGGATAATCAACTTGGCGCACTCGATACAGGGACAAGCCGTCACATACAAGGTGGCGCCATCACTGCTGTTGTACGACCTGGCCACCTTGGAGATGGCGTTGGCTTCAGCGTGCAATACATACGGTTTGGTCCTGTTGGTCTCATCTTCGCAGATGTTCTCAAATCCCGACGGTGTTCCATTGTAACCGTCGGAAATAATCATCTTATCCTTGATGAGCAATGCGCCCACCTTGCGGCGTTCGCAATAGGAATTTTCAGCCCAGATAAGGGCCATGCGCATATAACGCTTGTCCAGCGCCGTCTGTTTGGAGGTTGCTTCAGTCATCGTTCAAACGTTAGAGCAGACCGTTGCGCTTCAGCAACGCATTAATAGTAGGCTCTTGCCCTCTGAATCGCTTGTACAACACCATGGGATGTTCGGTACCGCCCCTGGATAGTATGTTCTTCCTGAAGGAATTAGCTGTTTCCTTGTCGAAAACCTGGTTGCGGACAAACCAGTCGTAGGCATCAGCATCCAGCACCTCAGCCCACTTGTAGCTGTAGTAACCGGCAGCATAGCCACCCGAGAAAAGGTGACTGAACGTAGCACTCATAAAACAATCGTCGGGTTGAGGCAGGATGATGGCTTTTTTCCAGGCTTCCCGCTCAAAAGCGACTACATCACCGTCGAACGGTTTCGACATACTGTGCCAGGCCATGTCCAGGTAGCCGAAGCTGAGCTGACGCATACAACCATAGGCCACGTTAAAATTTTCAGCGTCCTTTATTTTCTGGATCAATTCGGCAGGGATGGGCTCACCTGTTTGGTAATGTTTGGCAAAGCCATCCAAAAAGGCTTTTTCAGAGGCCCAGTTTTCCATTACCTGAGAGGGCAATTCCACAAAGTCTCTGTACACACTGGTTCCGGAAAGGCCTTTGTAGGTCACATCCGAGAATATACCGTGCAACGCGTGGCCAAATTCGTGCAGGAAGGTGGTCACTTCGTCATAGGTAAGCAACGATGGTTTGGTTTCGGTAGATGGGGTAAAGTTCATCGTCACACTGACATGAGGACGTACATCCTTGCCATTGAGCTTGTACTGTTCATTAAAATTGCTCATCCAGGCACCGGCACGTTTGCCTTTCCTTGGGTGAAAATCGGTGTACAGCACAGCCAGGTAGCTACCATCCTGATCAAACACTTCCCAGGCATCCACTTCAGGATTCCAGGTAGGAATGGATTTGTTTTGTTTGAAGGTGATGCCGTAGAGTTTGGTGGCCAGACCAAAAACACCATCAATAACGTTTTCCAGCTTGAAGTAAGGTTTCAAAACCTCATCGCTCACGCTGTAGCGGGCCTGTTTGTATTTTTCAGAATAATAGGAAAAATCCCAGGGTTCGAGTTTGGTGTAACGACCTTCCAGTCCGGTGGCAAAGCCTTGAATCGTAGCCAATTCAGCCTTGGCAGTGGGCAAGTACGCCTCCGTCAATTGGTCGAGGAAATCAATCACAGCTTCCGGCTTTTCAGCCATGCGGCGTTTGAGGGCGTGATGAGCATAGGTGGAAGAGCCCAGCAATTGGGCACGTTCACGTCTCAAGTTAACGATTTCAGCGATAACGGGTCTGTTGTCCAATTCTCCAGAGGTAGCCCTGGTCAAATAAGCCCTGTAGAACGTTTCACGAAGGTCCCTGTTTTTGAGGTATTTCATCAGAGAGGTGTACACAGGTGCCGACAAGTCGAACAACCAACCTTCCTGCTGTTTGGCCGCTGCTTTGGCTTTGGCCGTCGCCTTTACATCGGCGGGCAGTCCCTCGAGCAAGGCTTCGTCGGTGATGATTTTCTCGAATTGATTGGTAGCCTTGAGTGAATTCTGGTAGAAACGTTCGCTCAACTCGCTCAACTGTTTGCTGAGTTCTTTGTAGGTTTCCCTGTCCTTACCCTTCAGGGCAGCACCGCTCATAACGAACGACTCATAGGTATCCTCCAACAGTTTGCGCTGTTCGAGCGACAAGTTCAAGGACTCACGTTGATCGTACACCGCCTTGATGCGGTTAAAAAGGGCCTCATTGAGGCTGATTTTGTTGCTGTGCTCGGTTTGCATGGCCGAAATCTTCATGGACAAGGCCATGAGCTCGTCGGTGTTTTCCGAGCCGGTCAGGGTATAAAAGACAGCGGACACATCGTGCAGCAATACGCCTGAATAATCCAGGGCAGCGATGGTGTTTTCAAACGTAGGCAGCGCCTTGTTGGAAGCGATGGCTTTGATTTCCTTCTCATGTTGGGCAAATCCCTTTTCGAACGCCGGCATGAAATGCTCCAGCTTCACCTTGTCGAAAGGCAGGGTTTCGTGTGGGTTACCGTATTTCTTGGCAAAAAAGGGATTGGCGGCAGAAGCCAGCGTGGCCCCACTCAGCAATAAACTCATGATGATTTTTTGAAAAGTACTCATAATCAATGTAATAATAACAGCCAATGGCTCAAGGCCGACTGTCGGATGGTTGTCGTAATTCGTTTAATGTGTGCAGGCAGCGGATGGGGTCAGCGGCATCAGACAGCCAACCCACATACGTTGTCAAAATAGCCTGGTGTTGTTGCATGAGGAAGGTCAGCGAGTGCGCATCCAGTGTCAACACCTTGGCCGGTTCCAACGCTTCGAGGCTCATAAAAGCCTGTTTATTGCGACCAAAGAGGCCGGAGAAGGTTAAAAGGTCACCAGGGCCGAATTGAATCCTGCTATCCTTGTAACGCCCCAGCACCCGGCCTTCGAGCAGGTACATCAGGCCAATTGGCTCAGTTTCCGGGCCCAGCACTTGATCACCAGGCATGAACGTGCTAAAATCCAGCGCGATACGAGGTATCAAGCTGACAAGTTCTTCATGCGTGACCTGTTTGAACAAGGACAGGTTGGAAAAAATGGCAAACGCTGACATAGGCTGAACCGTTTCAAAGCGCTGAAAAAGTACGCGCAAATGTACGTATTAATCCCTATATTTCCTTACTTTTCCTTACTTTTGCTTTTTATATACACCCACGCTTCACGCCTCAATCAAAACCAGTCATGAGCTTCAATTTGACCGAAATAGCCAGCGCCTTTGTCGTCTTGTTTGCCATCATCGATATTACGGGATCCATTCCTGTCATTCTCGACCTGAAGGCACGCCGGGGCGACTTGCAACCACTTAAGGTAAGCCTGGTTTCCTTTACCATTCTCACCCTTTTTCTGTTTGTCGGTGAGGGCATCCTCAAACTATTCAGCGTTGATGTCTCTTCCTTCGCCGTGGCCGGTGCCCTGATCATCCTGATCATCGCCATGGAGATGATTCTTGACATCCGCATCTTCAGGGACGAAAGCCCGGCAGAGACGTCCTTCATCGTACCACTGGTCTTCCCCCTCATTGCGGGCGCCGGATCCTTCACCACCCTACTCTCCCTACGTGCTGAATTCCATGTGACCAACATCATCATCGCATTGGCCCTCAATATGCTGCTGGTCTTTTTTGTCCTACGTTCCACCAGCATCATCGAGCGCATCCTGGGCAAAGGCGGTATCTACGTACTTCGAAAGTTCTTCGGCATCATCCTCTTGGCTATTTCCGTCAAGTTGATCACCAGCAATCTGGACCCTTTGCTCAACGACTTGTCCATCGCCACCGATGCCCACGCCATCAGGGAATTGTTGGAAAGCGCCAAACCCTGAGTATACGCTTAAAACTTAACGCCCTATCGATTTGATTACGGCCAACCACACGGTTCGGACAAATAAAATTCACAGGATTGCAAACAATCTATGGCATTAATCCGTATATTCGTGTACCAATCTTGACACCATGAGTTATTTGAAATTTGACAAGAATCTGATGATCAACTTGGAGCAATCCCTGTCAAAAGAGATGCTCAGGACTAACAAATCAGGCGCTTACAGTTTCTCTACCATCGTCGACTGCAATACCAGAAAACACCACGGATTGCTGGTT
>JAAYBL010000245.1 GCA_012718945.1 Bacteroidales bacterium | reverse complement strand
TCACGCCCTTGTGCCCCGTCGCTTTCATCGCTCTGGCCACCCCTACGGCATGTAGGTCGTGAGAGCCGGTGGCCGAAGAGATGTTTTGAATGTGCCATTCAGGTTTGGCAAAGTGGTTGGACATATGACGCCCACCGCTTGATAAGTCGGTGGCCTTACTCAAACCGTTGAGCAGGATTTCCTCGACCGTCATACCGGCCGACAACACAGTCAACATGTCCCTGTAGTAGGGAAACAAAAAGTCAGTGTCCTTGTTGAAGACCTGGCCCAAAGCCAATTGAATGCCGTCGTGACCTGCGTATGGGGCGTGAAACGACCAGCCCAAGGATTGTAGCAGGTACACGGGGGCTTTATCATCGATGGCGCGTCCCAGCGTCAAAAGGTGATACCACTTGGCCAGGATGTCCTTGTCTGTCGTGAGAATATCGTACTGTTTCATAAGAATAACCGTTGAGGGTGTTGAGACTTTTTAAAGGATGAACGTTTATAAAGCACTGGCGGGATCCCATTGTTCCAGGTAATCTGCAATGCGACGCACGAAGGCACCGCCCAGAGAACCATCAATAATCCGGTGGTCGTAGGTCAACGACAGGTACATCTTGTACCGGATGGCGATAACGTCACCTTCTGGTGTTTCCACCACGGCTGGCTTCTTTTCAATGTAACCCACACCCAGGATGGCCACCTGAGGCTGGTTGATAATGGGTGTGCCAATCAGATTCTTGAAGGTGCCGAAGTTGGTGATAGTAAAGGTGCCCCCTTCAATGTCATCCACCTTAAGCTTGTTGTTTCTGGCTTTGGCCGCCAGGTCTTCGATGGAATGAGCCAAACCGTTAATATTGAGCTTGTCGGCGTTTTTGATGACAGGCACCACCAGGTTGTTATCGGCCAAAGAAACAGCGATACCCATGTGTATGTGCTTCTTAAGAAGGATGGTATGATCTTCCACTGAGGCGTTCACCCTGGGAAAATCAACCAACGCCCTGGTTGTCGCCGAAACAATGGCCGGCAGGAAGGTTAGGCTGATGCCTTCACGCTGTTTGAAAGCGCCCTTGTGTTTGTCGCGCCATTGAACCAGGCGGGTCACATCGGCTTCCACCACGGTCGTGACGTGGGCTGAAACCTTCTTGGACTGCACCATCCGGTCGGCAATGATGCGACGGACGGGATCCATCTCTTCGCGCTGGACGCCCTCTGTTGCCACCGGTTTTACGAGTTGTTGACTGACGGGTTGGCTGACAGGTTGATTTTTGGATTGATTGACAGACTGATTGACAGGCTGATTTACAGGCTGTGCAGCGGGTTGGTTAACTGCTTGATTAGCTGCACTATTAACGGCTTGACTGACAGCTTGCTGTGCCGGTGTCTGTTTCAGGTAGGCTTGCAGATCGTGTTTGGTGACACGTCCCTCAAAACCGGTCCCCGGTACCGTACTCAATGCGGCCTGGCTTAATCCGGCTTCCTTGGCCAGTTGCAGGACAACGGGGGAATACCAGCGTTCGTCCACAACAGGAGCCGCTACAGAAGGTGCTGCGGCAGTCTGAGGTGTAGAATCTACAGTAGATGTTGGCATTGACGGTGTCTGAGCCACCACAGCACCCGCTGAAGCGCTTTCCTGTGTCGGTGACGGCTCAGTAGCGGCTTGTTCGCTCTCTCCTGTTTCTTCACCTTCCAATGCCACCAAGGCAACCACTTCGCCAACAGGCACCGTGTCACCCTCCTTGAAATTTATTTTCATCAGTGTACCACCCACTGGCGAAGGCACTTCCGCATTCACCTTGGCAGTGGTCACTTCAAACAAAACATCGTCTTCGGCGATAATATCGCCTTCTTTGACCGCCCAGGATACGATGGTCCCTTCTGTCACACTTTCGCCAAGCTTGGGCATTTTAACTTCGAATGTTGCCATATTGATTGATTCTACGTCTATCTTTTTCTGTGAAAGTATAAATGTAATTGGCATGATCCATCCATGCCATGAAATTGATTAACTGATGTTTGATATCATCAACATCAAGGTTTTGTTTAATATGCGGCGCCAGGTTGGTCACCGGGCTTTTCACCGACCTTACCCAAGGTTTGCCGCCCTCAGACGGAGGCGTTTCCTT
>JAAYBL010000244.1 GCA_012718945.1 Bacteroidales bacterium | reverse complement strand
TTAATTATCAATATTTCAGATCATCAACTAATGGCAACAACCGCAGACATCCGTAATGGCATGTGCCTCGACATCGATGGACAATACTTCTTTGTCGTCGAATTTCTCCATGTAAAACCAGGCAAAGGTGCCGCCTTTGTGCGCACTAAAATGAAGAATGTCGTTACCGGACGCGTCCTGGAACGGACTTTCAATGCAGGCGTCAAACTTGACGAAGTGCGTATCGAACGCAGACAATACCAGTACTTATATCAGGACGATATGGGCTACAATTTCATGAACAACGAGACCTACGAACAAATCACCATCGCAAAGGAGAACATCAACGGTATCGACTTTATGAAAGAAGGCGACATCCTCGAAGTGGTCACGCACGCCGAATCAGAAACAGTACTTTACGCCGATATGCCCACCCACGTCATCCTGGAAGTCACCTATACGGAACCAGGCTTGAGGGGCGATACAGCCACCAACACGCTGAAACCAGCCACAGTAGAAACCGGTGCCACCGTTCGCGTACCCTTGTTCATCGAAACCGGAGAACTGATTAAGGTTGACACCAGAGATGGTTCCTACGCAGAACGCGTACGCCAATAAGCCTTTCTCAAGGAACGAATAATGAATCATCCGGCCAGCCTGGATGATTTTTTTGTTTTATCGTATTGCTTTTATGTTTCTTTTGTGTTTACTTTGTGCACTTATTTATATATCATGAAAAACGATACACAGGAAACACGCACATCAAAAACAAAAGAACCACAACGGTTTAGCATCAAGGAATGGGCGGTAGAAGACAGACCGAGAGAGAAGCTCCTCAACCAGGGAGCCGGCAACCTTAGCAACGCCGAACTGATTGCTATCTTGTTGGGTTCAGGCAGCCGGACAGAGTCGGCCCTGGACCTGGCCAAGCGCATACTGAACGCAGCCAACAACAACCTGATTGAATTGGGCAAACTCAACCTGAAGACCTTATGTCGGGAATTCAAAGGTGTTGGGCCTGTCAAAGCCGTTGTGCTGTCGGCAGCTCTCGAACTGGGCCGTCGACGGCGTTCGTCCGATGTCCTCTCCAAACATCAGATCCATAACAGCAGAGATATCTATAACCTTTTTCATCCCAAGTTGGCCGACCTCCCCCATGAAGAATGCTGGTTGTTGCTGATGAACAACCAACACAGGATCATTGAGAGCCTCCGCATCAGCCATGGTGGGGTTTCAGAAACCACTGTCGATCCAAAAATCGTCCTCAAGCACGCTTTGGACAAACTGGCTTCCAGCATAGTCCTTTGCCACAACCATCCATCGGGCAATCCCAAACCCAGCACAGCCGACGACAAAATCACCCACAAGCTCAAGATGGCCTGCGTCAACCTGGATATTCAGCTAACCGACCACATCATCGTCAGCGAAGGGATCTACTTCAGTTATGCCGATGAGGGCAAACTGTAGAGACTTGCCAATTCTGGTGAAAAAAGGTACTTTTGCTGAAAACAACCCTATGGAAGCGACACCCTTTCTGGCCCTTGAAGAAGCCATTGTAAAAATGCTGAAAACGGTTTATGACCCTGAAATTCCTGTCAACGTCTATGACCTGGGATTGATCTACCGCATCGATACGCAAGAAGACGGCCAGGTGACCATCGATATGACCATGACAGCACCAGCCTGTCCCATGGCCGACTTTATCCTGGAAGATGTACGCATGAAGGTGGAAAGCATCGAGGGCGTGAAAAGCCTCACACTCAACCTGGTTTTCGAACCGGCCTGGGACAAGGATATGATGTCGGAGGAAGCCAAACTGGAGTTGGGTTTTATGTAACTGCACCAACGTGAAAACCTACTTTATTTCCGACACCCACCTGGGCAGTCTGGCTTTCGAAGGCGACAAAGCCAGGGAACAGAAACTGGTCGATTGGCTGGACACCATCAAAGCCGACTGCGAAGCCCTCTACATGTTGGGGGACATGATTGACTTCTGGTACGAGTACAAGTACGTTGTACCCAGAGGCTACGTCCGTTTCTTCGGCCGATTGGCAGACTTTACCGACAGCGGTATCCCTGTTTACTGGTTCACCGGCAATCATGACATTTGGTTGTTCAGCTATGTACAGGAAGAATTGGGTGTGACCGTCATCAATGGCATACATGAAACCACACTTTACGGCCAACACGTCCTTATGGCTCACGGAGACGGCCTCGGCGATCCTTCGCGTTCCTTCGCACTCTTACGCTCCATCTTTCACAACAAGACTTGCCAAAAGTTGTTCAAGACCATCCATCCATGGTTGGGTATGGGCTTCGGTTTGAATTGGGCCAAACACAGTCGCTTAAAAAGAGGGCCAGGCCCTGAAATCTATCTCGGAGAGGACAAGGAACACCTGGTGCAATTTGCCAAGGAACATACAAAAAAGGCCGGAGACAAAGCCCCCGACCTTTATATTTTTGGACATCGACATATTTTGCTTGACCTATCCCTGTCTTCTTCCTCACGCATCATCATCCTGGGAGAATGGTTTTACCATTACTCTTACGGTGTGATGGATGAACAGGGATTTGAATTGAGGACGCTTTACGATTGATGACAATCCTTGCAAAGGATATCGACGGTATCCTTGGCAATCATGTACTCCTCATCGGTGGGCACCACCATCACAGTCACCTTGGAATCTGGTGCCGAAATCACCATTTCCTGGCCACGCAATCCGATATTTTTGGACTCATCCAGTTTTATGCCCATAAATTCCATATTGGCACAAACATTGGAACGGGTAGTCCATTGGTTTTCCCCTACCCCGCCTGTAAAGACGAGCAGGTCGACACCACCCAGCACCGCTGCGTAGGAGCCTACAAATTTCTTGATGCGGTAATCATACATTTCCTGCGCTAAAATAGCCCGCTCGTTGCCAGACTGAACAGCTACGCCCAATTCCCTCATGTCTGAGGAAACACCGGACACACCCAGCACACCACTTTGTTTGTTCAATAAATCGCTGATTTCGGAGGCCCTCATATTTTCCTTGGTAGAGATGAAGGTCAACACACCCGGGTCAATCTCACCAGCTCTGGTACCCATCAACAAACCATCAACAGGGGTCATACCCATGGAGGTATCAATGGACTTTCCGTTTTTAATGGCAGTGATGGAAGCACCGTTGCCAATGTGAGCGGTGATAATGCGTTGGTGTTCGTAGGGCACGCCCAGTATTTCACAGGCACGCTTGGAGACATAACGGTGTGAGGTGCCGTGGAATCCATAACGACGGATACCGTATTTTAGATAATAGCTATAGGGTAAGCCATAAATATAGGCTTTGGGAGGCATGGTTTGATGAAACGCTGTATCAAAGACAGCCACTTGCGGGGTTTTCGGCATGAGTTTTTCCACAGCACGAACACCGATCAAGTTTGAAGGATTATGAAGTGGCGCAAGATCGATGCATTCTTCCACCTTTTCAATCACTTCCTGTGTGATCAACACACTGGCGTTAAACTTCTCACCCCCGTGTACCATACGGTGGCCGACGGCTTCAATTTCAGACAAGTCTTTGATACACCCATACTCCTTGCTGGTGAGCACAGACAAGATCAACTCAACACCAGTTTGATGTTCGGGGATGGATTTGTTGATGACCACTTTCTGATCATCTGGCAAGGTCAACTTCAAAAAGGAGCCTTCAAGACCAATTTTTTCAATACCACCCTGAGCCAACGTACTGCTGGTCTGCATATCAAGCAATTTATACTTGATGGAAGAGCTTCCGCAATTAAGAACTAATACGATCATTTTTTTCTATTTTACCTGTACGCCAAAAGGCGGTTTAATGCTTCAAACCGAGGGCTTGATTGGATGTAATGACAATCATCTTGTAGACATCGTCCACTGAACAACCTCTGGACAAGTCGTTGATGGGCGCTGCCATACCTTGCAAGATGGGGCCGACGGCTTCTGCGTTACCCAAGCGTTGCACCAGTTTATAAGCGATATTCCCAACTTCAAGCGAGGGGAATACCAATACGTTAGCTTTACCAGCCACTGGACTACCTGGAGCCTTGCTTGATGCCACATCGAGCACCAAAGCAGCATCAGCCTGCAATTCTCCATCAATCAGCAATTCAGGGGCCATGATCTTGGCCAGTCGGGTCGCCTCGGTCACCTTATCTACCCGCTCATGCTTGGCACTGCCTTTGGTGGAAAAGCTCAACATGGCGACACGGGGTTCAAAACCAGCCAGGTTCCTGGCTGTCCCTGCCGTACTTACAGCAATTTGGGCTAATTCTTCAGCATTGGGTTCAGGGTGTACGGCACAATCAGCAAACACCATCAAACCGTTTTCACCATATTGTTCGGTAGACAAAAACATCAGGAAAGCACCAGACACCACACTGATGCCGGGTTGAGTTTTGACGATCTGGAAGGCAGGACGCAAAACATTGCCAGTGGTGTTGCGGGCACCGGCTACTTCACCGTCTGCATCGCCATGTTTGATCATCAAACAAGCCAGATAGAGGGGGTCTTCCACGAACTTGGCCGCTTGTTCAGGCGTGACACCTTTGCTCTGACGCAAATCAAGCAGGAGTTTGGTGTACGCCTCCTTCATGGGATGTTGCTTGGGATCAACCAAGGTGGCGTTTACAATATGTTTTAAGCCATGACTGTCGGCCAATGTGCGGATTTCTTCGGGCTGACCAATCAGGATGATTTCAGCCGCTTTATCAGCCAAAATTTTGTCAGCCGCGGTCAACGTACGAATTTCTGTCCCTTCGGGGAGGACGATGCGCCTGGGTTTCGCTTGGGCGCGGGCAAGCATGTTGTCTAGTATGTCCATGTATGGGGGATTGAGCAGTGCAAATATACGGACTTTTTGCAACATAGACTTAGCAAAATCGCCAAAAAAATAGCGAAAAAAGGGGCCGATAAGGCTCAATGAACTTCGGTCAATAATCGCTCCAGATCTTCAATGCTGAGTTTTTGATTGATGGCACCCTTGAACGCCAGACTTATCCGTCCGGTTTCTTCAGAGACTACAATTACCTTAGCATCTGTTACTTGAGCCAATCCAAGCGCAGCCCTGTGGCGTAAACCCAATTCCTTGGGCAGGTTTTCGTCGTGGGCCACGGGCAAGACGCAGGCAGCCGCCTTAATGCGGTCCTTACAAATAATGACAGCACCATCGTGAAGAGGGCTGTTTTTAAAAAAAATGTTCTTCAGCAGACGACCGCTGATGGTGGCATCCAGTATCTCACCAGATTTGACGTAATCGTCCAGCACCACCTTGTTTTCCAAGACAATCAACGCCCCAGTCTTCTGCTTGGACATATCCTGGCACGCCAGTACAATTTGCATCACCCAATGATCAGTCTTGGAAGCATCCTGCTTGCGGCTGGAAAAAAGGCTGGTCATGGGTTGCCAACGGCGCCTGGAACCAAGCATCACCAGGAAACGCTTGATTTCATTCTGAAACAAGACAATCAAGGCAATGGCGCCCACACTGATGAATTTATCCATGATGGCACCCATCAACTTCATCTCAAAAACGTAGGATACCAATACCCAGAGAGCAACAAAGGAGATAACGCCCAGAAAGACAGAGAGACCGCCGGAGCTCTTCATCAACTTGTAGGTCCCATATAGCAACAGGGCAACAAAAACGATGTCGATCACATCGATGATGGTGGGCATGATGGGCACGTTTAACATAATCCGGCGTTTTGGCAGGTTTGTACCAGTTGTACACATTCCCTGGCAGCAGCCACGTCGTGCACCCTCAGTATGTGCGCACCCTTCGACAATGCCAGGGTGTTAAGGACGATGGTTCCGTGCAGGGATTCGTCTGGCGTCTTATTCAAAGGCTTATATATCATCGACTTGCGAGACACTCCTACGAGCAAAGGTACATCAAAAACCTGAAAATCCGTCAAGCGTCTCAAGAGTTCATAATTGTGTTCTACCGTTTTCCCAAAACCAAAACCAGGATCCAGAATAATATCATTAACACCCAGTTGCCTTAATTGTTGAATCTTTTGAGAAAAATACCGGGCAATCTCAACCATGAGGTCATCGTAGTGGGGATTCTTCTGCATGGTTGTCGGTGTACCTTTCATGTGCATAAGGATATAAGGCACCTTCAATGCCGCCACAGTGGAAAACATGGCCTTATCCATGGTTCCACCCGACACATCGTTGATTATGTCAACCCCATATTCGCTGACAGCACTAGCGGCCACAGACGCCCTGAAGGTATCGATGGAAAGGGGTATGTCAGGCCAGCGCTTCCGTATCAAGTGCAACGCCAGGCGGATACGTAAAAGTTCCTCTTCCTCAGAGACCAAGTCAATGCCAGGCCTGGTTGAACAACCACCCACATCAATGATGTCCACCCCTTCATCAATCATCTCTCCGGCCCGGCGCAAAATGCCCTCTTCAGACATATATCGGCTGGTGGAGAAAAAAGAGTCAGGGGTAACATTGAGGATGCCCATAACCTTAGGCGTAGCAAGCGACATCAGTTTTCCGTTGAGATTGAGGGAGAAGGAGCTAGTGGTCGGATTCATAGGGTGTCTGATCTTGAGGGTCGGCAATCAACCGGCTTTCTACAAAGGTAAATTGAAAATCCGAAAACCAACGGCTTTGAAAAAAAAATGGTACTTTTACTGTTCATTCAGCCAGGTAAACCTTGTTACACCAATCCCAGCAACCATGACGTCCATCGAAACCCTGTACGACCTTTTCCTGCGCCATCCTCACGTGACCACCGACAGCCGCAACATTCCGGCAGGATCTTTGTTTTTCGCCCTCAAAGGGGCTTCTTTCAACGGCAATCATTTTGCGTCTCAAGCCTTAAAGGCCGGCAGCAGCTACGCCATTGTAGATGAAGCAGACGCTGTCGTCAACGATAGATGTCTATTGGTTGACAATGTACTGGAAACGCTCCAGTCCTTAGCCAACCACCACCGGAAGGTTTGTGGCATACCCGTCATCGGCATCACAGGTACCAATGGCAAAACCACAACCAAAGAATTGATGGCCGCCATCCTGAGTCGTCGTTACAACATTTTGTACACGCAAGGCAACTTCAACAACCATATCGGAGTACCGCTGACCTTACTCAGACTGACAAAGGCGCATCAATTAGCCGTTATTGAAATGGGGGCCAACCACCCCGGTGAAATCAAAGACCTATGTACCATTGCAGACCCCGATTACGGTCTCATCACCAACGTGGGCATGGCTCACCTTGAAGGCTTTGGTTCTTTTGAAGGGGTTCTCAGAACCAAGGGTGAACTCTACGATCACCTTCGTACCAAAGGTGGCCACATCTTTATCAACATGGAAAATCCTTACCTGGAAAGCATAGCCAGAGACATCGAACACATTCCATACGCCACCAGTCCCGGACACCCACTCTGGGGTGAAGCCCTCTCCTGCTCTCCTTTTCTCAAGCTCCGTTGGTTTAAGCAATACAGCGACCAGGGCCATGAAGCCAACACCCACCTGATTGGTTCCTACAACCTGGAAAACGTTCTGGCGGCCATCTGTGTCGGCCTCCACTTTGACGTATCCGACGAGGCCATCATTGAAGCCCTGGAACAGTATGTACCCAGCAATAACCGCTCCCAGTTTCATCAAACCGAGCAAAACAGCCTAGTCATAGATGCCTACAACGCCAATCCCACCAGCATGGCTGCTGCCCTGCGCAACTTTAAGGATTATGAGGCTCCCCGCAAGGCCGTCATCCTTGGTAGCATGAAGGAGTTGGGCAACGTAAGTGAGGAAGAACACAAACGACTGGCCTACCACATTGCCGAAGCCAACTTCGACAGGGTCTTCTTAGTGGGCGAGGAATTCAAACAAGCCAACAGCGACTATCCCCTGTTTACCGATGCCGACCACTTCATCGACTACCTCAAGGAACAACCGTTGGAAGGCTACACCATTTTAATCAAAGGATCAAGGGGCAATCACCTGGAATCCATCGTTCCCTACCTATAAAACAGCCTATGTATTATAATGGCTTACTGCTCGGACTGGCCACCTTTGTAATCATCGGCCTTTTCCACCCCTTGGTCATCAAAGCGGAATACTATTTCGGAGTCAAATTCTGGATAGTCTTCCTGGTCGTCGGTATTCTGGCCACGGCGGCCTCGCTTTTCATCGCCAATACCATATGGTCGGCCTTACTTGGGGTTTTTGGCTTTTCCTGTTTTTGGTCCATCAAGGAAATGTTTGAACAGGAAAAACGGGTAGCAGAAGGGCGATTCCCCAAAAATCCTTCCAGAAAATAACAATGCCTTTTATGTTTGCTTCTTTTCCCTTCTAAGCCGTCCCCCTTACGGGAGCGGCTCTTCTTTTCCCTCCTTTGAGGCCGCTCCCCTGACGGGATTGGGTATTGTCTCCAGTACCCGACTCCGCCCTAAGGGGAGCGGAATCGAAGTGAAAAAGAGATTCCCACCCAAAGGGAAGCGGAATCGAAGAAAAAAGAGACAAAAAAAGTGCCTCAAAAGCGTTTGCTTCTGAGGCACCATATTATGGCAGGTCGTGAACCCCTTAGAGTACTACTTTCAGGACAGTATTATTCACTTTAACCAGGTAGAAACCAGGCGTCAGATTCAAAGCTGTTTCCGAAGACGCAGCAGTCAGCTGACGGACGCAACGACCTGATAAGTTGTACACCAGTACCCGTTCACCGGTCTTGGTTCCATGCAAGGTAAGTTGACCCGCATTATTTGTAATAACCAGTTTGCTACTGCTAACCGCAGGCATACCCAATGCGTGAGACACGAGCTTCCATTCGCAGAATGGTTTGGCAGTAGGAGCAGGTGTGAAAATCTTGTCGCAATACAGGTAGTCGCCACCCAGTTCAGAGATAGCGTCGCAACCCAACGAATTCCCGGAAACGAAATTCACGATGTTGTAAATACCACCATCCTGTGGGTGCAAGAACCACAAGGCTTCATTGGAGGGAACTCCCCAGAGGGTACCCCAATAATTGGCAGCATCTTTGGCCAACATCCGGTAATCACCGTCCTGAACAATAAAGTACAGGCTATCCGTCAAGGATGACAAACTGTCGGGCAATTGAACATCAGCCTTACAAACAATGAATAGTTGGGTGATGGTATCCTTGTTGATGGTCAGTGCAGGATTGGAATCGTCAGGGTGACTGCCCAATACCAATGTTTCACTGGCGCCATTGAGAATCTGGAACCTTGGGTGTACGCTCACTGACAACAGATTAACGGTATCCAGCATGGTTTCACCAGCGGTTGCACCCTTGGACACGTAAAGATTGCCATCCATACCACTTTCAAGTTTGGTGCTGATACGAACCGTCACCTTGCCTTCCAACGCTTTCACTTCTTCAGGAGTAAAGCTCGATTTGTCAACAGTAAAACCGGTTGTAGGAACAATGTGGATCGTTTCCTTGATACCAGACGTCTTAAAGCGGAACGGATACGATTGGTAATTGCTTTCAATTTCCAGGTTAAAGCCCAAGCCGATGGGTTGTTCATAGATTTCCGGAATGGCTTCCTGAGAAGCTTCCTTGATCACCCATTGGGTATATGGGGCTGTTTTGGGATTTTCTACCCAAGCCTTATCATCATACAGGTTGCTTTCTGCGCCCAAACCGTCAGCTCCCAGGTACTTTTTGGTGACAGTATTGATCAAACCAACTGTATCGCTGTTTTCAGAAATCGGAGAAATTTTCCAGATAGCTTCCTGTGAAGCGGTACCGAAATCAACACTCCAACCACTGGAAGGCACCTTGCGCATGTAACGATACCCTTCATCCTGGATAATGTAATAAAGGCTGTCCACCAAACCAGGATTAACAGGTCTGAGGATAAATTGCTGTGAGGGCTTCCCTTCATTGGTGGTCAACGCAGGAGCTCCAGATTCTGCATGGCTACCAATAACCAACAAGGGATTTCCGTTGTTTTTGATGAAATGGCGTGGTTGTTTTTCAACCGTAGCCACCTGCAAGGAGTCGAAAATAATTTCGTCGACACCGTATTCTCCAATGTAAAAATAGATGGTTGAGGTGTCACCCACAGGGGCCGACGAACTGATTTCCATACCCATCTTCCCTTTGTTCTCCTCGAATTCTTCGGGTGTAAAGACGGATTTGCTCACCGTATAACCCTCGGGGGTCAATACTTTGACTGGATCCCAAAAACCAGAGCAAGTGATGGTAATGGGGTACGGCTTGTGATCTTTTTCAATCTGTACGCGTACATTGCGGATGGAGAGATCAAAGATTTCATAGACAACCACAGCTTCCTGTACGGTAAAGGTACCTCTTTCGTGGTCAGCAGACTTGTCGCAATACAATGCCGAGCCAGTACCTGTCTCATCACTGGCCATGTACAGACTGTTCACCGTCAGCTGAAGACGGAAGGTGTCTTGTTCACCGACAACCACCCATTCAGAATTCTGGCCGTTGGGGGCTGCTTCAAAAACGGTGGTCCATGCATTGGTAGACAATTTGTTTAAGTAATTCCCATCTTCATTGACCAGGTAATAGGTATCGGTCAATCCGGAGACAGCCACAAACTCAAACGATTGATTAGGCCTGTTATTGACATCCTGCACACATGGTTGTGTACCATCAGCACCAATAACGCGTTTGGATGCGTGTTGTACGATGTTGTATTTGGCACCGGGCGTTGGCACAAAAGTAGCCTGCACTTGATAGATGCCTACAAGCAACAACAGTAAAAGGAGTAGGGGTTTCTTCATACAACTAGATTTAAAGGTTAATTCTTAAGGGCTGTTTCGCTACATAAGTACACCAAAAGTACCACGTTTGACCACATCTTCGGTGGAATATTCGGTCAAATAAGAGGGGCACTTGATTCAAAAAAACAAGTTTAGATCCTTTCCATAGAAGAAAAAAAAGAGCAGGCGCCTGGTTAAAAAACCAAAACGCCTGCTCGTCAATAGCTGTTTGTATGAATATTTAGGACAAGCCGAAACTTAGGTTGGTCAGTTGTTCGTAGACACCACCAAGCAAACCGATAACCACGATACCTACCAGACACACGACCAAGGAAAGTTTGAGGTAACCATCGCTGGTCACTCGAGCAAGAGGTTGGTCGTTTTGGTTGATGAACATGGCTTTGACCACCAACAAGTAGTAGTATAAGGAGATGATGGTGTTGACCAGAGCGATGAAGACCAGCAGGTATTCACCCTGTGCGGCAGCGGCCGTGAACACAAAGAATTTGCTGAAGAAACCAGCCGTGGGAGGAATACCACCCAAGGAGAACATGGCTATCATCATGACAATGGCTAGTTTCGGATTTGTTTTGTACAACCCATCGTAGTCATTCATATTGACCTTACCCGTCTTGCTCTCTATGCTGGAGATAACCCCAAAAGCAGCCATATTGGAAAAGATGTACACGAGTACATAGTAGATGGTGGCTGCCATACCTTGTGCTGAACCAGTCATCACACTCAACATGATGTAACCGGCCTGAGAGATGGAGGAGAACGCCAGGAAGCGTTTCAAATTCTTTTGACGTAAAGCAAAGAGGTTACCTAAGGTGATAGTGACCAAAATTACCCACCACAGAATGGTGTTCCATTCGATGGCCACAATGGGGAAAACCTTGTACAGAACCACCATCAAAGCATAAACGGCAGCACCCTTGGAAATAGTCGACAAATAAGCCGTTACCGGTGTGGGAGCACCTTGATAAACGTCGGCCGTCCAGAAATGGAAAGGCACCAGGGATATCTTGAAAAATAGGCCCACCACAAACAACACCATGGCGGTCAACATCAATGCATCAGGTTTCACCAACAAGTTGACGTCCTCGAAGTAAAATGTACCGGTAGCACCATAGAGGAAGGAAAGACCAAATAACAGAATGGCTGAAGAAAAGACGGCCATGAACATGTATTTGGCACCAGCTTCAGCCGAGTTGTTCTCGTACTTATCAAAGGCAACCAAGGCCGCCATCGGCAGAGAAGCCATTTCAAGACCAATATAGAAGAGGATGAAATGACCGGATGAAATCATGAGGTACATCCCAAGGAGGGTCAACAAGGTCAAGGAAAAGAATTCTCCCCGCTTAAAAGCGGCTTTTTCCCCGGACAACCATCCGTTGCTCTGAAGGAGCATGAGCAATACACCCACATTCAAGATGTTCTTTACCCATATTTCCGATGCCCCCAGCACATACATTCCCTCAAATGAAGTACCCGTGGCTTGCGGCAAGAAGCCGTACACCGTATGTGCCAGAAAAAGCAAGAGGCCAAGTGGCTGTACCATGTGCCTGTTTTTGTCCGAGACCATCAGGTCGAAGATAAACAGGATCAGAAACACCACCAACAGTGACATTTCTTGCTTCATCAATAAATAATTGCTTAAATCCATATAGATGTTACAGTTAGTCAGTTACTCAAAGGGTTACGGTCACCAAATAGCCAAGGTTGTGAGGCTACCCCTGATCATGTCAGACACGAAAGACGGGTACATACCAATGAAGGCGATGAAAACAATCAATACGACCACAGCTACCCGTTCATACCATGAAGCATCGGACAGGTGTGCGTGGTGTTCATCGTGAATGCCACCATAAAGGATCTTGCCTACCACCCTGAGGATGTAAACAGCCGTTATGACAATGGAAGAAACAGCCACGATGGTGAACACTCTGTGGAAGGTATCCGTGTGTTGGAAGGCACCAACGAAGATGGTCATCTCAGAAACGAAGCCGCTCAAACCTGGCAGACCCAGAGAGGCCAAACCGGCAATCACATAGCTTACGGAGAGGAAAGGCATCACACGCATCAAACCACCCATTTCTCTGATGTCCCTGGTGTGGGTACGTCCGTAGATCATACCAATCAAGGCAAAGAAGAGGGCTGTCATCAAACCGTGCGACAACATTTGCATCACGGCACCAGTCGTAGCCGTTTCGTTGAGCATGAGGATGGCAAACAATACCAAGCCACAGTGACTAACCGACGAGTATGCATTGATGTACTTCAAGTCCTTCTGTTTGATAGCACCGAAAGCACCGTAAACGACACTCACACCAGTCAGGATCAAAAAGATCCAGGCTTGTTCATGAGCGGCCTCAGGCATGAGGGAGATGGCAATACGGAAACAGCCATAACCTCCCAGTTTCATCAACACACCGGCGTGAAGCATGGAAACAGCGGTTGGTGCTGAAGCGTGACCGTCAGGCGACCACGTATGGAAAGGGAACATAGCACCCAGCACACCAAAACCTACAAAGGT
>JAAYBL010000243.1 GCA_012718945.1 Bacteroidales bacterium | reverse complement strand
GCCACATACAGGTGATCGGCATCCATCACGTCTCCCAATTCGGCGCGCACGACAACCATCAACTCTTCCAGGCTACCGGTGGTCAACGAATAACTGGCAATCTCATACAACAGATGCCTGAATCCCTCATCGCGTTTGCGTTGTGAGATATCCCTGGCAATACTGACAATGGTCTGAACACCGTTGAAATCGACCATATTGGAACTGACTTCCACAGGCACCAGTTTTCCGTTTTTGGCTCTGTGCTTTGTTTCGAAAACCTGAGTAATATCCTTGGTCATGGATTCTGCCATTCCACTTATTTCTCCATTCGTGTGAGAAGCATCAAGTCCCTGCAAGCCCAGTTTGAGGACTTCTTCCTTGGTATAGCCCAACTGTGTTAAAACGGCCTTGTTAACGTCCAATAATCGCCCGTTCATGTCGATAATCCAGACGGTGTCGTTCATGTTGTCAATAAGGGCCCTGTACTTTAGTTCACTAGCCTGTAATTGGTCATAACTGATTTTACCAGACGTCACCTCCCAGGCCACGTCGGCCAAATAGCTCACATAATCAAGATCATCTGGCAAAAAGCCGTTCTTCTTGTTGACAACACCCAGCACAGCAACCGTCCGTCCCTGACGTAGGACGGGTACAACCAAGGCCTGTTCAATAATTGACAAAGGATGATTGGACGGGAAGGAGGATGCGTTAGCCGGTTTGGTGTAAAGATGAGGTTTACCCGTCTCAACGCAGATAGACCAGACACTGTTAGCCTTGAGACTCAGGCATTCTGGGTCATGACTGGAAAATGCATCCATCATGGTGTTGCAAGCCTGAAAATTGACAGTTGACGTACCTTCAGCAAAGGTGAGGTAAAAGCAAGCCTGGCTTTGAGTGAACTGATTGACTTCCTTAACCATTAGGTCCATGGTATCCTGCAACGATTCACTGAGGGCACATTCTATCAAACGCAAGCGCGTTTCAACAAGACGATGACGGCCTCTTTCTTCCGCGTTATCCCTGAACACCAACACCACACCAAACAAACCGCCCCGTCCCAAATGAATGGGGGCCCCGTTGTGAGTGATGGGGTGATTACCACCCTCTTTGGTCACCAGTAGGGAGGCGTTGTTCAATGGGTTTGATTTCTCCCTGTTAAGAATAAGCCTGACGGGGTTGGGCTCAGGGAGCATGGTCGATTCATTAATGATGGAAAAGACCGTTTCAATGGGTAGGCCTATCGCCTCTTTTTCCTGCCATCCCGTCAATTTTTCGGCCGCCGTATTCATTCTCAACACCATGCCTTTGTTATCAGTGGTGATGACCCCATCGGCGATACTGTACAAGGTTGCAGCCGATTCTTCCTGTAATCGTTTCAAATCCAGGTTTTTCAACTGTAACTCCTTGACCATTCGTTGCTGGCGGTTTTTATAGATCCAGGCGATGGATATCCATAGTAACAACAAAACAAAAGCGGTTGATAGCAAGATAAACGCTTCCAACTTATAGAATTGTCTGAACAATTCATCGGTATCAACCTTTGTGACCATGATCCAGTTGGTGCCTTTTACCCGTCGGATATCAGCCAGCACCTCCTTATTCCAGTAGTCAATACCTTTAAAAATACCCTCCTCGCCATTAAGGATCTTCCGACCTAACCAATCAGACTGACCATCAACGATCTTTTTAAAGACGACGCTATCCACCTTCTCCCGCAAGGGGCTCAGCAATTCAACCTGATTACCCCGTGGACGCACCAGAAAGGATTCTCCCGTCTCCGTGGGCTGTGGCCAGGAAATCAGGAGGGGGTATAAATACTGTTGGGGATTTAGTTGAAACACCATGACAGCCACGATTGTGCCATCAGGATGTTTAATCGGTGCCAGGAAATTGGTGCGCATTTCGCCATTTTTGGCGCAGGTATAAAAGTCGCGTAGATAAACGGTATCCCTTTGAACAACGGTTTTGATATCTTCCAGCAGGTGGCCTTCTGGATGACAGAGGAATGGATAGACACTGAAAACAAGCTGCCCTTTGGTATCCATCAAACTGATGTTTTCATACCGTCCTCCCGTCATGATGTGCAACAAGGCTTTTCTAATGGATAGTATTTGCGTTTGATCACCTGAAAGGAGGGGATAAACGTATTTAAGCAGGGCTTCAGTGGTTGAAAAAAACAGCACTTCCGATTGACGTTCCCTATTCCATTGCTCCAACTGATCAGCTTTCATGCCGGCAATTACGGCAATACCCCCACTCTTGTTCTTCTCATTGTCGTGTTTTTCGTAATGAAAATATACACCTGATCCGGCCAACACCAATATACTCAATGTCAGTGAGATGATCAGTAACTGTCGTTTGAAACGCTTTTCAGCGTGTGGTTCGAGTGGCATAAATAGTTCCTCCGTAGAAGGTTATTATATCTCTTCTGACAAATATAACATTCGTTTTGATGGATGGTTCATCCAGAAGCTCTTTCCTGAGATTTTTTTAAATAATCGCCCCGGCAAAGAATAAGTGTACAAAAAACAATTATATTTGTACACACAATATCCACCGTTAAATCAGCCAGATACCATGAAACACCTACGAATGATAACGGTTCTTGCATCCGTTTTTCTTTACTCTTTTTCTCAGGCTCAGGTCAACCTGAGTATTGATGTGAACCAAACCGGCATCCCTATGAGCCAGGACCTGATTGGCGCTTTTTTTGAAGACATCAATTATGGTGCCGACGGCGGACTCTACGCCGAACTCGTCCAAAACCGTTCGTTTGAGCATTACGTCGTCTCCGGCTACACCAGCCTTGGCCCCTTGACAGCCTGGACACCTGTTCAGGAAGGTGGCGCCCAGGTTACCCTGACAGTCGAAAATCTGTCACCCTTGAACAACAACAACACCCATTACCTGAAGATGGCCATCAACCAGGCAGGTACTGCCGTCGGTGTGTACAACAGCGGCTTCAACGGCATCGCTGTCAAGAACGGAGAGCAGTACGACTTCTCCGTGTATTTGAAGCGGGATGCCGATTTCGACAAACCGGTGATTATTCAGCTGAAAAACAAAGCGGGCGGAGTATTGGCCACGGATACCATTAAAACGACAACTGATAGTTGGAAACCCTATACGCTGGTATTGACACCCAAGCTTTACACCCCGGATGCACAGTTGCACGTCTTGCCACAGGGTGGTGGAAATGTGTACCTGGATATGGTCTCCCTCTTTCCTCAAAAAACATTCAAGAACCGCAAAAACGGTCTGAGAGCCGATTTGGCCCAAGCCATTGCTGATCTTAAGCCTCAATTTCTCCGGTTTCCAGGCGGTTGTGTATCACACGGCAGGGGGTTGGCCAACGCCTATCGATGGAAACATACCGTGGGGGATGTAGCGCAACGCAAACCCAACTGGAACCTGTGGGGCTATCACCAAACTTATGGACTGGGATTCTACGAATACTTCCTTTATTGTGAAGACATCAACTGCAAACCCCTGCCAGTGTTGCCCGTGGGCGTTTCCTGTCAATTCAGGAGCCGTGAAGTGGCTCCAATGAATCAGATGCAGGAATGGGTAGACGATGCCCTTGATTTGATAGAATTTGCCAACGGCGACAGCAGCACCACCTGGGGCAAGGTCAGGGCCGACATGGGTCACCCCTCTCCTTTCGAACTGGAATACCTGTGCCTAGGCAACGAAGAAGATGACATACCCGAGTTCAGAGAACGATTCATGCTGATTGCCAACGCAGTTCGTGCCAAGTATCCCGCCATTAAGATTATCGGCACCTCGGGCACTGATGATACAGGCGGTTACTACCATTCCCTGTGGGAATTCAGCCGCGAAAACAACCTGGATGCCGTGGATGAACATTATTACAACAGTCCCGACTGGTTCTTGAACAACAACCATCGCTATGATTATTTTGACCGACAAGGGCCTAAAGTCTTTATCGGTGAATACGCCTCTCAGGACGACAGGCTTTATAACGCCATCGCTGAGGCGGCTTACTTGACCGGTGTTGAACGCAACGCCGATATCATCGAACTGACGTGTTACGCTCCACTCTTGTGCAACGAACAAAACAACCAGTGGCACCCAGACCTGATCCGCTTTGACAACACCAACGTGGTCAAAACAGCCTCCTATTATGTTCAACAAATGTACGGCGTCAACGCCGGAGACGTTTACCTGCCCAGCACACTTACGTATACGGATGCGTACACGCCGGCCGAATCACCGTTCAAAGGCAAGGTTGGAGTGGGTAGCTGGAATACCCAGGCTGACTTTGATGATTTGACCATAACCGTTGGGGAGAACACCCTGGCTAACGATGATTTCAGCGCAGGGAGTGCCAATTGGCAAGTGTCTGCCGGCACCTTCAACGCCACTGGTGGCGTGTATACCCAATCGTCCACGGCCCAGCCGGCTTACAGCATCTTCCAGACCGGCGTCGACAATGTCACGTATACGTACACCATCAAAGCCAGGAAAACGGGTGGAGCCGAAGGCTTTCTGATCCCCTTCGGCTATAAGGATGGCGCTAATTATTATTGGTTCAACATTGGCGGCTGGGGCAACTCACAACACGCCATCGAACAGGTATCCAACGGCACAAAAAGCGTATTGATGTCTACATCCGGCAGCATCAACACCAACCAGTGGTACCTCATCAAACTGATAGCTAGTAAGGATGGCGTTTTATGCTACATTGATGACAAACTAATTTTCAACGTACCGGCTGCTCCAGGCCCTGTTACGGCATCGATTACTGAAGATAAAGATAGCCAACAGATTATTGTCAAACTGGTCAATTCAGGAGAGAAAGCCTTGACAGCCACCATTGACATTCCTGCGCTAAGCGGCAGCCAAACAGTCGAGGTGACTCGTTTGACCGGCAACAAGACCGACAGGAACACCCTGGCTTCTCCCAATCTGATCAAACCCACCAGTGTCAGCCTGGACCTGAGCAAATCCAGCACCCTCACACTGCCGGCCTATTCCATGCAGGTCTTCCGTTTTGACAAGCCCGCCAACTTCACTAAGCCGGTGTTAAGTTCAAGCAAGGATGGCAAGGCATCACCCCTTCGCCTGGCAACCAACGCATCAAAGCAGGGAACACGGTTGTCGTTCGAATACGCTGACGGTACTCCCTACCATGTTCGGGTATACGATCCACAGGGTAAGATGGTTTTGGAAAAAGAGCACCAGACTCAATCTCAGATCAACCTCAACACAGCTGGCTTGCCGGCCTCCACCTACCTTGTAACCCTGGAACACAGGGGGAAACAGTACACGGATAGTTTTGTGTTGAAATAAACCGCCATCCATACCCCATTTTTTGGAAAAGCAAGGGCAAAAGGGCCCTTGCTTTTCCATTATTTTGAGGTAATTTTGCCCCCGTTCTCACACAACCAAACACGCCCCTACCCATGAGTGGATTTTTTGGCAGCATCTCAGGATCAGACTGCGTAACAGATGTATTTTACGGCACAGATTACCATTCTCACCTAGGCACCAAACGAGCAGGCATGGCCTTCCTCAGCAAAGAAAAAGGATTTCAACGCGCCATCCACAGTCTTGAAGACGGTTATTTCAGAAACAAATTTGAAAACGACATGGCCCATTTTTCGGGCAACAGCGGCATAGGGGTCATCAGCGACCTGGAAGCCCAACCCATCGTGGTCAACTCACATTTGGGTCGTTTTGCCGTAGCCACCGTGGGCCGTATTGTCAACATCGAGGAACTGGAACATCACTTTTTATCCAAGCATCACACCTTTTCGGAAACCAGCCAGGGCACTGTCAATCCCACCGAACTGGTGGCCATGCTGATTGCCGAGGGCACCGATTTCTTGACCGGCATTGAAAATGTATACGAAAAGGTAAAAGGATCCTGCTCGATGATGATACTCACTGACCAGGGTATAATCATTGCCAGAGACAAATTGGGCAGAACACCCATCATCCTCGGCAAAAAAGAAGGCGCTTACGCCGCCGCCTTCGAAACCTGTGCTTTTTCCAACCTGGAATACGACATTGACTACTATGTTGGGCCTGGAGAAGTACTGCTGTTAAAGGCCGATGGCTACGAACAATGGCGAAAACCCAACAAAGAGATGCAGGTTTGCGCCTTTCTCTGGGTTTATTACGGCTATCCTCCCTCCTTTTACGAAGGCATCAATGTGGACGAATGCCGCTACCGCTGTGGAGCAGCATTAGCCAAGAACGATACGATTATAGCCGACTTTGTGGCCGGTATTCCCGATTCTGGCGTTGGACACGCCATGGGTTACAGCAATAAGACAGGCATTCCCTTTAAGCGCCCCTATTCCAAATACACCCCAACCTGGCCCAGAAGCTTCATGCCTCAAAGCCAACACATGCGCGACCTGGTGGCAAAAATGAAGTTATTGCCCAACAGATCGGTCATCAATAATCAATCGGGTATTTTCCTGGACGACTCCATTGTCAGAGGCACCCAAATGAAAGACAAGGTCTACGACCTGCGTGAAGCCGGCATCAAGGAAATTCACATGCGAGTGGCCTGCCCGCCCCTTACCTACCCCTGCGAGTACTTGAACTTCAGCCGTTCAAGATCCAGCCTCGATTTGGCCACCTACAAGGCCGTCAAGGAGTTGGAAGGACATAACGACGTGGACATGGCGCCTTATTCAGACCACACCACGGAGCAATACAAGGCCATGGTGGACACCATTCGCAAAAACCTGGAATTGACATCGTTGCGTTTTCAGAAACTCGAAGATTTGGTCGAAGCCATCGGTATACCCAAAGAAAGGTTGTGCACCCATTGCTGGGACGGATCCAGTCATTTCTAATCCTCCACCCTCGACATCGTGATGGCAGCGGTACCCGGTTGTATCGGTGCAAACGATGGTTTGATTATGCCTTTCCAGCCTTGACTTTGGGAGGACACAGGTATCGTTGCGTCTCCTTGATGGCAGCCTCAGTATCGGCCAGGATCAGCAATTTATCTCCTTCTGACAATAAGGTCTGCCCCTTTGGGACAAAATAACGTTCACCCCGCTTGACCATTACGACCAAGGTCGTATCGGGTAAGGATAAGTCAACCAGCCTTTTGCCATTTTTCAAGGCTTCAGCGTGTACCACCAACTCCGCTGTCTGTGAGAGCATCTCATCCGAGAATTCAACATCAAAATGCTCCAATGTCCTCTTATCCACCGGTTTATCCGCTAATTTCAGCCACTTGGCCACCCTGGTCAAACTAGTACCTTGTACAACGAGCGAAACCAGCGTGATGAAGAAGACAGTATTGAATATTAACCGTGCGTTGGGCACATCTGCCGCCAGGGTCATGATGGCAAAAATGATGGGGACGGCACCCTTCAAGCCAACCCAGGAAACAAACGTTTTATCCCTGACAGGCATATGTCGGAAAGGCAACAGGCAAAGGAAGACGCTCAAGGGGCGCGTCAACATGATGAGGGCCACACTGATCAGCAAACCGGGCACAATGATGGGAACCAACTCGTGTGGATTAACCAACAATCCCAATGTCAAGAACATAAGGAGCTGACTAATCCAGGTCACACCATCGAAAAAATTGAAAATAGGACGTTTGTGGATGAAACGGGCGTTACCTACCACCAGGCCGGCAATATAGACGGCCAAATAGCCATTGCCTTTTAAGAAATACGTCGCCGAAAAGGTGAGCAGGGCAAAGGTCAATACCAGGAAGGGGTAGAAAGAGGCATTGCTGACCTTAAGATTGTTGATGGCTACGACAGTCAACCGTCCCATCACATAACCAGCAATGGCACCAATGACTAATTGCAGCAGGATGATTCCGATGATGGCTGCGAACCCCATAGTCAGTTCCTGGTTGATTAAATCAATCAAGGTAGCCGTGAGAACGAAGGCGACGGGGTCGTTACTCCCGCTTTCCAATTCCAACATGGGACGCAGGTTGTGCTTCAGGTTGACGCCTCTGGAACGCAGGATGGAAAAGACCGACGCTGAGTCGGTAGACGACATGGTAGACGCCATCAGCATGGCTGTCACCAGTCCAAGGCCGGCCGAGGGCAAGGTCCACCCAAACACCCACCAAACGACAAAGCCTGTAGAAAGTGCCGTTAGAAATACCCCGAACGTTGACAACACAACACCTTGTGCCACAACGGGTTTAATCTCCTTTATCTTGGTATCCATACCGCCGGAAAACAGGATGATGATAAGCGCCACCATACCAATATTATTGGCCATGGCGATGTTTTCAAATTGGATACCCAAGCCATCGCTGCCAATCAGCATACCCATCAGCAGAAACAAAAGCAAGGCGGGCACACCGAAGCGGTCACCTGCTTTGCCGGCCACGATACTCAGTAAAAAAAGCAGGGATACCCCTAAGAGAATCAGTTCTATACTGAATGTCATAGTTTATGGTTTAATCATTTTCCAGGTCGCCATCGATTAAATAGCAACGTCGATTTGGGAAAGATGCCTTTTTGGCGCGTTCGCACATCCTCTGCTGTGTAAAAGGTGTTTTCATCAAAGGTGGCGATGTAATGATCAAGCGTTTTCAAGTCTTTGCGTTCAATCACGGCTTCAACAACCCAGACCTTCATCTTGGACCCCATGCCTTCAAACGTGGTTGAACCGTAGCCGTGATCGGCCAACATCGATACCAGTTTACCGGGTAGTTTATTGGTGTAAATGCGGCAAACAACAATACCGAAGGCTATGCGCCCTTCGATGATGATGCCTACGTAATTGCCGGTCGCATAACCAGCGGCATAGCTGAGGTAAGCCACCATATCGTTAGCCCTGGCCAGTATCTGGGAAATGATAATCACCCAGATGAAGACCTCAAAAAAACCCATTATAGGGGCCAGGTATTTCTGACCTTTGGAAACAAAAATGATGCGCAGGGTACCCAGGGTCACATCAAGGATGCGCCCAAAAAAGATGATTATGGGCAACAGCCATGGATAGACGTCCAGGAAATCAAACATAGATCAAGGTTTGAAAGCGTTCAAATAACTGCTAAACTGGGCAAAGTCGGCCATGCCCACTTCTTTTTCACAAGCAGTGGTAATCCAGGTTGACAGGTAGTGAGTGGGTTTGGAGACCAGCCTGAACACATCGTCCACCTTGACCAAAGGTTCAAAGTCGGCGGGGTTGTACCATACGGCGGCCCCTATCTTCATCTGAAAAGCGGCAACATCCTCAGGGTGAATACCCCAGCTGGCGACATAATTTAAGCCTGCGGCCGTTTCTGTTTGGGGGTGGAAATTGAGACCGGTCAGAAATTTGACGGGTTTAGCACTGAATGCAAAAGCTTCCACTTTGGCTTCACGCCTGCCCGAGAAAACGGTCAACCTGACCAGCACATCGATGGTATCGCCCATGTATGGTATGCCTTCAGACAACATCTCCATGTAGCTGTGATTGGCTTCTTTGCACACCCTGGCCGTACGTTTGGTCACCGGATTGAGAAACACTTCTTTTGAACCGTCCCACAATCGGACACCACCACAACCAACCGTGCTCCAAACCTTATATTGGTCGGCGCCCCAGCCTTGCTGTTGTTGTTCTTTGGTGGGATACCAGGCTGCCTCTTCCAGTTCAAGTCCGGGTTTCACCTTGTTGTACACATCGATGGACACCTTATGGTCAAAATAAAAACGGTAAGCCGCGAATTCATTTTCAACGGCTGGCCCGTGATGACTGACCTGCTTGTATAAATTACCTGTCGCTGAACTGATACTTTGTACCTGCTGTGTAGAGTCCTTCCATTTCAAACTTATCGCCGTCTTGTTTTCGAGGGGACAGACGTTGGATTGTTTTTGTTGGTTTCTTTTCCCGGGGCCTTGAGCCATGGCGTTGAATCCAACCAGGCATACGGTGAGGCAAGTCAGTCCTACGAACAGGATAGGCGCGCCTTTTCTTTGAGTCCTTTTACTTTTCATGCGAGACGGTATTAATCAGCATTTTTGGTAAACATTTGGTGAAAACAGGTACACAAATATACGGATTTGCCGCGAACTCATCAAGCAAAAAAAAGCCGGTTCCAAAAGGAACCGACTATCAAGTGAGCTGTACTGGATTCGAACCAGTGACCCCTACCCTGTCAAGGTAGTGCTCTAAACCAGCTGAGCTAACAGCTCGAAAACGGACACAAAGATATAAAAAAATCCAATCCCACAAACGCCCACAAGAACAATTGAGGGGAACTTTTTACCAGCATCAAGCAGGGGTTATAAGGCTACCTGCCAACCGGGCTCCACCCCCTTGGACGTCGACCTAAAGGTCAAGACAGCCGTTTCCAGGCCTTCTCCTTTCACCGTCAACCGTATAGAGCCTGGCTTACGCGTTGCTTTTAATATCACCTGAGCCCGGCCCTTCCAGGCTTTGTGGGTATCTCCCACATAGGCATCGGTATCGGTAAGATCGGCGTTTTCCACAGCCAGGAGACTAGCTTCCCCTTCAACGGTCATGGAAAGCTTATGGCTGGCATTGGGGTCTAGCACCCCTTTTGCATCGGTCAGTTCGATGGTCACAAAAGCCAGGTCTTGTTCATCGGCTTTTAAGCGGTTATTATCTGTCGTCAAGCGGATGCGTACCGCAGGATCGGCCGTCTGTAACAGAGCACTGCCGGATTCCTGGCCACCATCGACACCGACCGCTTTCAGACAACCGGATTGGTAGGGCAACGTAAAGGTGGCCTTGAAGGATTCACGGCGGGTAGTGGGTTGTTCACCCACCAGCTGATCGTTCAAATACAGCCGTACGGCCTGATGCCTGCTGTAGACCTCCACTTCCAGCGGTTGGCCTTCCTTACCAGGCCAGGTCCAGCTTTCCCAGGTTGGCCAGACAGCCCACGAGGTCAGGGTAATGGCACCACTGGCCGGATTCGGCTCTTTGACAGCCATGTAAAGCGTTTCGGTGGGATTGTACAAGAGGCTACGGTAATGAGAAATGGGTTTGCGCCAGCCCACTAGGTCGATATCACCGCAGTAAGCACCGTGCCAGGGGTAAAAATCACCCTCCCAATGTTCGCCGGCTTTCTCTCCCGGATAATGGTAACAGCCTATGCCGGATTCTCCCAGGTAATCCAGGGCCGTCCATACAAAATCACCCAATATATAGGGCTCATCGTGCACCAGCGACCAGTTGGCAAAGGCATCTCTTGGATACGACTCGGTTTGAATGATCATACGATCGGGCACCCGATTGTGATCGTTGGGAGCCCTGTGCAACTGATAATTGTAGCCTCCAATGTCGTGGACGGCAAACAAGGTGTCGTAGCGCTCCCACTCGCTGTCCCAGGTGGTCATGGCTGACGTAACCGGCCGCGTAGGATCAATTGCCTTCACAGCATCTTTTAAGAGTCGTGCAGTATGGACGGCCTGCGGGTCCTTGCGTTCAATAATCTCGTTGCCGATACTCCAGCAGAAAATGGACGGATGGTTTCTGTCGCGAAGCACCATGGAGGTCACATCCTTGATGGCCCAGGCATCAAAAAGCAGCGCGTAATCAAAGGGCGTCTTTGCTGTGCGCCACCCATCGAAGGATTCGTCCATAACCAGGAGACCCAATCGGTCGCAGGCATCCAGGAAGGCCTCGGAAGGCGGGTTGTGGGAGGTTCTCACCGCATTGAAACCGGCTTCCTTCAGCAAAAGCACTTTGCGTTCCTCGGCTTTATCGTAGGCGGCCGCCCCCAGTATGCCATTGTCGTGGTGTACGCAACCGCCATTGAGCAGCACGGGCAGGCCATTAAGGCACAGCCCTTTCGTTGCCGAATAGGTCAACGTGCGCAAACCAAACCGTTCACGTCGTTGATCAAGCTTATTTTTGCCTTCCACGATGGTCACCTCGGCCTCGTACAGGTTGGGATTTTCTGGTGACCACAAGGCTGGAGAGTTGACCGTAAGCCGTTCGCTGACCAGTACGGTATCTCCGGCTGGCACGTCTACCAATACGCTTTTGCTGGCTACCTTTTGGCCTTTGGCATGAATAAAATTGATGTTCAGGCTAACATGACGTGGCTTGTCGGTTTGATTGACAAGACTGGCCTCCACACCGACCTCGGCCTCTTGCTGGGTCAAGCGGTGGGCAGTCAAGGCCAAGCCCCAATGCGTGAGGTGTACAGGATCTGCCACCCTGAGCCAGACTGGCCTGTAGATACCGGAGCCAGTGTACCATCGGCTGTTCTTTTGTTGACTATTGTCTACTTTGACAACCAGCACATTGGTCGCACCGAGTTTCAGATGAGGTGTCAAGTCAACAAGAAAGGAGGTGTAGCCATAGGGATGCCCTCCTATCAACGTTCCATTGAGAAAGACCTGAGCGTTCATGTACACGCCCTCGAAATAGAGTTGAATCTGACGACCAGACCAAGACGCAGGTGCCTTGAATTGGTTGCGGTACCAACCAATACCGGCCGGAAAAAAACCGCCATCGTTGCCCATGGGATGGTGGGCTTCGGGCTTACCCAAAATACTCCAGTCGTGGGGCAATGCGACGTCTGTCCATCCTTGCTGACCCTGTGAAGCCGTCAATGAGGGCTGGTTACCGAGGTAAAATTCCCAACCGGTATCCACCCTGAGCAGATGGCGTCTGTCACCGGCTTGAACGGTCAATACACTAATAATGAGGAGCGTTGCCATCAGTAGACAGCGTTTCTTACTTCGCAGGGATTGAATGGTCATTATCGTAAGGTTTGTTTTTTTAGGATGCCATCAAATGTCCGCATTTTTACGGGGAGCGACAAAAATTCCACCAAAAAAATCCACCTTCCCAAACAACGTCGACCAGATATTAAATAATAGTGATAAAAAACCAAAAAATCAACCTCCATTTAAGGTGAAAGTCGTAGAATTGCAGACCTAACCAACTCTTTTAACCATGAAACAGCCGTCAACTTTTACCAAACCCACAGCCTTTTTCCTGTTGCTAGCAGGCTTGCTGCTTACCATCGTCACACCGATGGTGCAAGCCGAGGAACCCCCTGTTCAGGAAAGACTGATTTACAGCACCACCTTTCAAGAGTGGGATGCTGTAAGCAGCAGTACCACCCCCGTGGTGGTGAACAAGACCACCAGTTTCTCCAACGAAGCCTTTACCATGACCTTTGGTGAGACCTTGGTCGATCCAGCAGGCGTACAGCTTACCCGCTTCAAATACCTGGACGGCAGCGGTAAAGGGGTTGGACCTTTCACCATTGGCTACGCCATGGCCGCCAAATCGCCCACGGCCTTTATTGAGACCAGTGTATTCAAGCACTTGTCCAGGGTCAAATTTGTACACGGGGCTACCGGTAGCAACCGTGGTTGGAAGTTGCTCAAGAAAAGTGCCACTGATGCCAATTGGGTGGTCTTGTCGTCAGCCGTAGCCAACCCTGCCGATGGGGCCATCGTGGAATGCACCATCAATGAGTCCAACGTGGCCATACGCTTCGAAAACATCACCAGCGATCAAAATGCCTATATGGCTGAACTCAACCTGTACGGCATGGTGGCTATCACGTCTGAACAGGTCTCGTTGACCACCGGGGTTACTCCTGAAGGTGCAGCGTCGGTTGCTGTTACCCCTCTTTCCTCCTCTTACAATAAGGGCAGCGTCGTACATTTGAAAGCAACACGCAACTTCGGTTATCGTTTCATCGGCTGGATGAACGGTGACAGTCTGGTGTCCGACCAACCTGAGTTTGATTATACCTTGAACCAGACCGATACACTCACAGCCCATTACGAAACCATCGATACCTATGCCTTTGATTGTAAGGTAGAAGGCAGCCGTTTTGGTCGTTATACTCTCAGTCCTGCGCCCACCAACGGACGCTATGAAACCGGCACAACCGTCATGATCACGCCTCATTCCAACGAAGTGATGACGTTCCTGAGCTGGGAAGACGGCACGACCTCCAAGCAGCGGGTGATAACCATCACGGCCGACACCACCCTGACCGCCACCTGGAGCGAAATCGACTACATTGTGGGCTGGGACTTTTTCAACAGCGGCAACAACAACCTGACAGGGCAGTTCTATGCCGAGACCACCAACAGCGGTTTGTTCAGCGCGGTCAAACTGGCTGATGCCAGCACCACCAGTTGGTTGGAAAAAAGCGGCGCCACCACCAGTGAAGGGAAAAACTGCGCCATTAACTGGAAAAGCAACGATCAATTGGGTCAATACGGTTTCCAGACCACCTTTGGCACGCATAACGTGAGCAACATCAGGGTCAAATACGAAATGATGAGCAGCGGGTATTCTACCCACAGCCGCCAAATCCTGCAATACTCTGTCGATAGTGCCGCCACTTTTGTCAACCTGGACACCCTGACCCTGGAAACACCAAAATCATGGGTAGGGGCTGACGTATTGTTACCTGACACCTGTGCCGGGTTGAATAAACTCTACCTGCGTTGGGTGGCCGATCTGACCAGTCCTGTCATTGGTTCTACGGGCAACGATGGCACGGCCATCACCAACATTTTCGTGCTAGCCGATCGTGAACACGTAGCTGATACCATAGCTCCCGTCCTGTTGGCCACCCTACCGGCCGATGCGGGCACCGGTGCTTCGGCATCTGGATCCATCATCCTGACCTTCAACGAAAAGGTTTTGCAGGGAACAGGTGATATTACACTGGGCGAAGATGTATTGACCGGCCGTTTCGGCAGCTCCAACGCCATTTTTGCCTATGCCGGATTGACCTATGGCCAAGCCTACACGGTCACCGTTCCTGCCGGCGCCATCGTTGACCAAAGCGGCAATGCCTTTGCTGGTATTACCTTCACTTTCACAGTAATGAATAAGGTCCAACCGGCAGCCAAGCTATTCGACGCCATAGTTTCCAAGGATTCGACCACCTGGGCTGGCACCCTTGGTTATGCCACCATCAAGGAAGCCATCGACGCCGCCCCGGCCAATTCAGGCACCCCCTACCTAATCTACATCAAGGCTGGCCGTTACAACGAACATCTGCAGATTGACAAGCGCAACATCCACCTCATCGGTGAAGGTGCCGACAAAGTCATCATCACGGACAACCGCCTGAGCGGCTCCACCACGGATCCTTCAGTGCCTGCCGAAAAGCAGAACCTGCACGTCAGCCAAAGCGCCACCGTTGTCGTCAATGGCAGTGATTTCTTTGCCGAGGGTATTTCCTTCGAAAACGATTGGGGTGTGAGCAAGCTGGCAGGGCCTCAGGCACTGGCCTTGTACACCGTTGGAGACAAAGTAATCCTGCACAAGTGCAAATTGCGTTCCTATCAGGATACGTACCTGACCACCTACAGCCAGCCTGATTACAGGCATTACCTCAAGGATTGCTTCATTGAAGGAGCGGTTGACTTCATCTACGGTGGTGGAGACGTCTTCTTCGATGCCTGTACCATATACATCAACCGCGACGCAGGTGGCTACATCACAGCACCCAGTCATGCGGCCGAAACCAAGTGGGGCTACATCTTTATGAACAATACCATCGACGCACCCAAATCGACCTTGGTTTACTTCGGACGGCCCTGGCAGAACAAGCCAAAAGTGTCCTTTGTAAACACGAAATTAGGCAAGAACGTCAGCATCTATGGAGCCGGCTGGTACGAAACCATGGGAGCCATCCCTGCTATTTTCGCCGACTACAACACGATGGACTGGGAAGGCAACCCTGTCGACTTGAGCAACCGCAACGATTATTACTACTACACCGACAAGAACACGAATACCAAAGTGGAAGGCAATGCCAAAAGCAGTCTGACCGATGAGGAAGTCAGGCAATACACCGTGAAGAATGTCTTGGGTGGTGACGACAACTGGATGCCAGGCGAAGCTCTTGAACCTTGCGTTAAGCCAACAGCCACCTTGACAGCCACGGCGTTGAATTGGGATGCTGTGCCCTACGCCATCGGTTATGTCGTAACCGTCAACGACACTGTTATGTATAATACGACTGAAACAAGTTTGCCATTGAGTACAATAGGCCTTGGCAAAGTCAGCATTCAAGCTGTCAACGAACACGGTTCCTTGAGTGAAGCCACGACCCTTCAGGTAACGGTGGACAAACAACAACTGGCTGCCACCTCCCTGGTCGTCCTTGGACAAACAACCGGTATTGTTTTCAAGGGTGTGACAGTCCCCACCGCTGTTGAAGTGTTCCAATTGGACGGACGCCTGGCCTACAGGCAGACCTTGACAAAAGACGGAAGTCTGACCGTAAAACGTGGCCTCTATGTGGTCCGTATGCGTACTTCTGGAGGTGTACGCTCGGTCAAAGTAATGGTGGGGCTGCCCTGATGCCCTGAAGGACTTAGACCTAAAAAAGAAGGAGTCTCAAACGCTATGGCATTTGAGACTCCTTCTTTTTATTTGAAAGGGTGTTAAGGGAGATAGAACACTTCTTCCAGGGGAATACTGATGGGAGAATGATCAGGATTGGTTTCCATGATGTCGGCCATGTAATCCCACCATTTCTGCTGTATTTCGTTGAAACCCAGGTCTTGTGAGCCCATGCCTCCGTCGGACTTCTGCACGCCAAAAAGGATGTTGGTTTCTTCGTCCAAAAAAATGGAATAATCACTGACACCGCTTTTATGGATCAGTTCGACGATTTCTGGCCAAATGGCATCGTGACGGCGTTTGTACTCGGCTTTCATACCGGGTATGAGTTTCATTTTAAAAGCTATTCGTTCCATGATTAGAAGGGTTAAGAAGTTGGTTGTTTTGTTATGCACGCTTGAAAGAGCG
>JAAYBL010000242.1 GCA_012718945.1 Bacteroidales bacterium | reverse complement strand
TGATGTGCTTGTTGTTTACAGTGAAAAAATGGAACGGAACGGCATCAACGCCGTTGAACGAACCGTATTATGATTGAATATAACCGAATGTTTTAAGTTGGTTTTCTTTATTGCGCCAGTCTTTGTCTACTTTGACAAAGAGTTGCAGGAAGACTTTCTTCTGCAGAAAGGCTTCGATGTCGTGGCGGGCTTCCGTGCCGGTTTTTTTCAGGGCTTTACCGCCGTGTCCGATAATGATACCCTTCTGTGTTTCGCGTTCGACAATGATGAGGGCGTTGATGCTCACCAGGTTGTCTGTTTCCTGGAAGGCTTCAACCACGACCTCGGTGGCGTAGGGAATTTCCTTCTGGTAATACAACAGGATTTTCTCACGAATAATCTCGGTGACAAAGAAACGGGCCGGTTTGTCGGTGAGGGCGTCCTTGTCGAAATAGGGCGGTGACTCGGGCAACAGCTCCTGAATGCGGTTCAACAGGTTTTGAATGTTGAATTTACGCAAGGCTGAAATGGGGAAAATCTCGGCTTTCGGGAAGATGGCGTGCATGGCTTCCACTTGTTTCTCCAGGGCTTCCTGGTTTGTGAGGTCAATCTTGTTGATGACCACCAGGATGGGTATGTCCAGGGCTTGCACCTTCTGGATGTACTGCTGGTGCTTGTCGACGGTTTCCACCGTGTCGGTCACATAGAGCAGGATATCGGCGTCAACCAGCGCTGATTGCGAAAAGCTGAGCATGGACTCCTGCAACTTGTAGTTGGGTGTCAGCACACCGGGGGTATCGGAGTAAACGATCTGAAAATCATCGCCATTGACGATACCCATGATGCGGTGCCGCGTGGTCTGTGCCTTGGAGGTGATGATGGAAATCCGCTCCCCCACCAGGTTATTCATGAGCGTGGACTTTCCCACGTTCGGATTACCGACTATATTGACAAACCCTGCTTTGTGCATCTTATTACTTTTGAGGCACAAAGATACGTTTTTTTTGGGGTTATTGCATTAATATGCCCACTTCAAATAGACGGAACCCCAGGAGAATCCGGCGCCGAAGGCTGACATGATCAGCACGTCGCCTTTCTTGAGCTGGCTTTCAAATTCCCAGAGACAGATGGGAATGGAGGCTGATGAGGTGTTGCCGTATTTCTGAATGTTGACCATCACTTTTTCCATGGGTATTTTCATGGTGCGGGTAATGGAGTCGATGATGCGCATATTGGCCTGGTGTGGCACTACCCAAGTGACATCGTCGGCGGAAAGGTTGTTGCGGCGCCTCATTTCATTGGAGGCTTCCACAAGCTTGGAGGTCGCTGCCTTAAACACTTGCTGGCCTTCCTGATAGGTGTATATCTGCCGATTATCGATGGCTTCGTGACTGATGGGGTTGGCTGAACCGCCGGCCTTGATGTGCAGGTAGGGGAAACCGGAGCCATCGGTGTGCAGCACACTGTCTATCAGACCCAACTCCTCGTTGGAGGGTTCAAGCATCACACAGGCGGCGCCATCGCCAAACAGAGGGCAGGTGGTACGGTCGGTATAGTCGGTGATGGAGGACATTTTTTCGGTTGACACCACGATGACTTTCTTGTAACGGCCTGACTCTACGAAAGTGGCACCGTTGACCAGCCCAAAAAGAAAACCGCTGCAAGCAGCGGACAGGTCGTAGGCAAACGCGTTGCGAATGCCACAGCTTTCAGCCATGATGGAGGCGGTAGAAGGAAAAATATAGTCGGGGGTGGTGGTGGAGCAAATGATGGCGTCGACCTCTTCGGGTTTGGTGTGGGTCTTTTCCAGTAGTTGCTTTATGGCTTTGGTACCCATATAAGAGGAGCCAAGGGATGGATCCTTGAGGATGCGGCGTTCTTTTATACCGGTGCGGGTGGTGATCCACTCGTCTGAAGTA
>JAAYBL010000241.1 GCA_012718945.1 Bacteroidales bacterium | reverse complement strand
AGCTCCTTTACGTAGCGCCTGAGTCGTTGACCAAAGATGAAAATATCCTGTTTCTTAAGCATATACCCATTTCTCTTTTTGCTGTGGACGAAGCCCATTGCATATCAGAATGGGGACACGACTTCAGGCCTGAATACAGGCGTATCCGCCCTTTGATCAACGAAATAGGCAGGGCTCCCATCATCGCTTTGACCGCCACCGCCACGCCCAAGGTGCAACATGACATTCAGAAAAACCTGGGCATGATGGACGCCACTGTGTTCAAATCCTCTTTCAACAGACCCAACCTTTACTATGAGGTGCGCCCTAAGACCCAAAACATCGACAGGGACATCATCAAGTTCATTAAAGGACATCAGGGTAAGTCGGGCATCATCTATTGCCTGAGCCGGAAGAAAGTGGAGGAGTTGACGGAAACGCTGTTGGTCAACGGCATCAAAGCCAGGGCCTACCACGCCGGAATGGATACCGCTCAACGGTCAGAAAACCAGGATGCCTTCCTCATGGAAAAGGCCGATGTCATCGTGGCCACCATTGCTTTTGGTATGGGTATTGATAAGCCAGATGTGCGTTTCGTCATCCATTATGATATTCCCAAAAGCCTTGAGGGGTATTACCAGGAAACGGGACGGGCCGGTCGTGACGATGGCGAGGGCTTGTGTGTCACTTTTTACTCAAACAAAGACCTGCAGAAGCTTGAAAAGTTCATGCAGGGCAAACCTGTCGCTGAACAGGAAATCGGCAAGGAACTCTTGCTGGAAACGGCTGCCTACGCTGAGTCGTCGGTGTGCCGTCGCAAGCTGCTCTTGCATTATTTCGGCGAAGAATATACCCAGGACAGCTGTGGGAATTGTGATAATTGTCTTAATCCTAAAAAACAGGTGGAAGCAAAAGAATTGTTGTTGGCGGTGTTGGAAACCGTCGTGGCATTGAAAGAAAAATTTAAGACCGACCATGTAATTGATGTCCTATTGGGCAAGGCTACATCGGAAGTCGTTTCGTATAAGCATGATGAACTTGAGGTTTTTGGTAGTGGCTCTGACGAAGAAGAGAAAACATGGAACGCGGTTATCCGCCAGGCCCTGATCAGCCGCTACCTTGACAAGGATATTGAAAACTACGGCTTGCTCAAGATGACGCAGGCAGGTCGCGATTATCTTAAGAAGCCGGTTGCTTTCATGGTGACCGAGGATAATGATTTTGATGATGTAGAAGAAGAAGCACCTGTACGGGGTGGTGCCGCTTGTGCCGTTGACCCTGGTTTGTATTCGATGCTTAAGGACTTGCGTAAACGCATATCCAAACGGCTCAACCTGCCGCCTTACGTCATTTTTCAGGATCCTTCCCTGGAAGCCATGGCTACGACCTACCCCATCACGATGGATGAACTCCAGAATGTGCCTGGTGTAGGTGCTGGTAAGGCCAAGCGTTACGGAGAAGAGTTTCTTTACCTCATCAAAAAGCATTGTGAGGAAAACGAAATTGAACGCCCCGAAGATTTGAGGGTGCGTACAGTGGCCAATAAATCCAAACTCAAAGTGTCCATCATCCAGGCCATCGACCGCAAGATTGCGTTGGACGACGTAGCCTTGACCAAAGGTCTTGACTTTAATGAACTGCTGGACGAGATAGAAGCCATCGTCTATTCGGGCACAAAAATCAACATCGATTATTTCCTGAATGAGATCATGGACGACGACCACATTGATGAGCTGATGGACTACTTTAAAACATCCTCTTCCGACAGTATCCAGGAGGCTCTGGATGAGCTGGGAGGCGACTTTACAGAAGAGGAATCCAGGCTGGTGCGCATCAAGTTTCTTTCGGAAATGGGCAACTAATCACGAAAAAGTGCGTATATTTGCGCGCAATAAATTTCAAACCCCCACTCTTATGTCATTTATTGCAGACCGCGTTCGCTTTGATGGATTGACCTTTGACGACGTCCTTTTAGTTCCTGCCTATTCTGAAGTATTGCCCAATCAGGTTGACCTGAGCACCCGCTTTTCCCGAAACATTTCCCTCAAGGTTCCTTTTGTATCGGCCGCCATGGATACGGTGACCGAATCGAAAATGGCCATCGCCATCGCCAGAGAGGGCGGTATCGGTGTCATTCACAAAAACATGACCATCGCCGAGCAGGCCAAGCAGGTGCAAATCGTGAAGCGGGCTGAGAATGGGATGATCTACGATCCGGTAACCATCAAGATAGGCTCTACTGTTCGTCAATGCCTTAACCTCATGGCTGAGTACCATATCGGAGGCATTCCTGTGGTGGATGAATCCAAAAAACTGGTGGGTATTGTCACCAACCGTGACTTGCGTTTCGAACAGGACATGAACAAACTGGTGGACAATGTCATGACCAAGGAAAACCTGGTCACCACCAGGCAATCCACCGACCTGGAAAAGGCGGCCGAAATCCTGCAACAATATAAAATCGAAAAACTGCCCGTGGTGGATAGTGAAGGCCACCTCATCGGGCTGGTTACCTATAAAGACATCACCAAGGCTAAGGATAAACCTTCAGCGTGCAAGGATAGCAAAGGCCGGCTGCGTGTAGCTGCCGGAGTGGGTGTGACCCATGACTCCATGCAACGGATTGCCGCATTGGTTGAAGCCGGTGTCGACGCCATTGTTATCGATACCGCTCATGGCCACTCAAAATCCGTAGCCGTCTTGCTGCGTGAAGTTAAAAAGACATTCACAACCATCGACGTGGTGGTGGGCAACATTGCAACAGGTGAAGCCGCCAAAATGTTGGTCGAAGCTGGTGCCGACGCTGTTAAGGTGGGCATAGGCCCAGGCTCCATTTGTACCACCCGTGTGATTGCCGGTGTGGGTGTACCTCAGTTGTCAGCCATTTACGATGTGGCTCAAGCCATCAAGGGTACTGGTGTACCCCTAATCGCCGACGGCGGTTTACGTTATTCCGGTGATGTGGTAAAGGCTTTGGCTGCTGGTGCAGATTGTGTCATGATGGGTGGTTTGATTGCTGGTGTAGAGGAGTCTCCCGGTGAAACCATCATCTTCAATGGCCGTAAATTTAAATCATACCGTGGCATGGGTTCGCTTGAAGCCATGGAAAAAGGTTCCAAAGACAGGTACTTCCAGGCTGAAGAAACAGATAATAAAAAACTGGTGCCCGAAGGCATTGCTGCCAGGGTTCCGTTTAAAGGAAGCTTGTACGAGGTGATTTATCAAATGGTGGGTGGTCTTCGTTCAGGTATGGGCTATTGCGGAGCTCCAAACATTGACAAACTTCACGATGCACAGTTCACGCGTATCACTGCAGCCGGTGTTGCAGAAAGCCATCCGCATGACGTGGCCATCACCAGTGAAGCCCCCAATTACAGCCGAGCCGATTGATTTTACCGGGTACACAATTTTTCACCCGGTTTGACGTTTATAGGTTTGTGTCTGTCACAACTTGACTAGGCCCTCTCTGCAAGTGCGTGGAGAGTGCCTTGTTTCAGCTCATATAACGACCTTAACATTGAATCATAATTACTTGAAAATGAAACGTACCGCCTTATTGTTTTGCTTGACGTTGGGTTTGACAGCGGCTATGGCCAAGGATAACGACCCGATCTTAATGACCATTGGCGAAAAAGCCATTACCAAGTCTGAATTTGAGTATATTTGGAAAAAGAACAACACAAATACCACATTCGACCAGCAGTCATTTGACGAATACGTAGACCTTTTTGTCAATTTCAAACTCAAGGTGGCCGAAGCCGAAGCCCAGGGATTGGACACGACAACAGCCTTCGTCAACGAACTGGACGGCTACCGCAAACAACTCATCACACCCTATCTGACAGATAAAGAGACAGAAGCCAGGTTGGCTAAGAAAACCTACGACAGGATAAGGGAGTACGTGGAATCCAGTCACATCCTGATCCGTGTTGATCCGAATGCCACGCCAGAAGATACCCTGGTTGCCTGGAACAAGATTACCGACATTTACAAACAAACGATTTCTGGTAAAGCCGATTTTGCTGACCTTGCCAAGCAATATTCCGAAGACGGAACCAGGGAGCAAGGAGGTTACCTGGGCTTCGTGACCGGTTTCCGCTTTATCTATGCCTTTGAAAATGCCATTTATGGCACACCAGTAGGTGAAATAAGTGCGCCGGTACGTACCGATTTTGGATACCACATCGTGAAGGTTCACAGCCGCAGGCAAGCCCCCGGTCGGTACCGTTCGGCTCACATCATGAAAATGGCCAGCGGGAAAGACAGTCCAGAAGCCCAAGAGACAGCCAAAAAAGCCATTTTTGACCTATACGAGCAGTTGAAAGGCGGAGCCGACTTTGCCAAGGTGGCACAGGAATCGTCTGATGACCAGGGTTCAAGCAGTCGTGGTGGTGAATATGGCGTACTGTTTTGCGGTTCACTTCCCATCGAATACGAAGATGCTGTTTTCAAATTGCAGGTCGGTCAATACTCCGAGCCCTTCAAGAGCAGCTTCGGCTGGCACATTGTCAAAGCCCTGGAATTCTTGCCCTATCCTTCTCAGGAAGAGATGATGAGTGATATTAATGGCATCATCAGCAGGGATGAACGTTCGCAGGAGCCCAAATACGAACTGGTCGCCAAGTTGAAACAAGAGTATGGTTATTCCATCGAACAAAATACGCTTCAAGCATTTATTCAGGCCTATGACCAATTAAGGCTGCACCGTGATTCGACCGCTGTAAAAAGGTTGGCCCAATCGTCTGCCACCCTCTTTACCCTTGGTGACAAAAAGGTGGTTGCAAGAGCGTTTTCCAGCTTCTTGGCTGGTAAGCCACAGTTGGCCAATAATATAAACAAGGCTTTGGATGCTTTTGCCCAGGATCAAGTCTTGGCTTACGAAGACAGCCGCCTGGAAACAAAATACCCGGAATTTGGTCATTTGATGCAGGAATACAGAGATGGCATCCTGTTGTTTGAGGTGAGCAACCGAGAAGTCTGGGATAAAGCTTCCTTGGATACCAAAGGCCTGGAAGCCTATTTCAAAGCCAATAAAAAAGCCTACGATTGGACAGCACCTCGTTTCAAGGGTTTTGTGGTACATTGTGCCGACAAAACCACGGCCGATGCTGTCAAGAAACAACTGCGCAAGCTGCCGACCGATTCCATCGCTGTGGTCCTGCATAGAACGTACAACACCGACACCACCCAATTGGTGCGTGTGGAACGCGGGCTTTATGCACAAGGGGAGAACGGCACAGTTGACTCCCTGGTGTTCAAGAAAACCAGCACCAAGCAGGATGCTCGATTCCCTTTCCCTGTGTTGCAAGGTAAGTTGCTGAAAAAAGGCCCTGAGGCCTATACCGATGTGCGTGGGTTGGTTGTGTCCGACTACCAGACCTACCTGGAGAAGCAATGGTTGTCGACATTGAGGAAGAAATACCCTGTTTCCATCGATAAAGCAGTGGCGGCTACGGTTAATAAAAATTAAGCCTTTACGGCTTTGCTGCTTTTTCCGTATCTTTACCACCGCTTAAAAACTGTGAAACCAGATAGCTGGCATGAAGACTGTTTTGTTGGTGGTTGCCTTGATACCTCTGTTGCTGAAAACCTGTTTGTCGCCCAATGAGGCCTCAGATAGGGTATGCCTGGCCGAAGTTGCCGGTGAGAGCATCTATTTGGATGAGGCGTTGCAGGAAATGCCGGATGGATTGTCGCCTCAAGACAGTGCCAGTTACATACAGGAATTCCTAAACGGAAAGATCACCGATATGCTGGTTTACCAGATGGCGGTGAAGAATATCCCCGAAACCAAGGAAATAGAGCGGATGGTAGAAAACTACCGCCGTTCGTTGATACGTTACGAATACCAACAACGTGTACTCAATGAACGATTTAAGGCCGAAGTCAACGAGGATGAATTAAAAGAGTACTATGAGGCACACCAAAACCGTTTCACCGCTGACAGGGATCTGATCAAGGGTATTTTTATCAAGGTGCCTTTGAATGCCCCCAATATTGACGGGCTAAAAAAATGGTTGTCTGATTTGGATACCCGTAACCTGCAACAGATAGAACGATATAGCGTGCAGTACGCGAGTGTCTTCAATTATTTCATGGAACAATGGACACCCCTGTCTGACGTGGTTGGGGATGTGCCAGACCTTTTATCCAAGGGGTCTGCTTTGACCAAGGGAGGGCAAACCGTTGAGGTAACCGATGACGCATTCCGTTACTTATTGTGCGTATCCGAAGGCGTTGCAAAAGGTGAAACGGCTCCTTTTGAATATGCCAAATCGCTGGTTGCCAATGTCATGTTGAACACTCGCAAGACGGCTTTCATCAAGCAATTTGAATCCGAAATAAAAAACAAGGCCACTGAAGACGGCCGGTTGATTCTATATAACAAACCCGATTGAACGTGAAAAAGCTCACTTATTTAATGCTGACAGCTCTGATATTGACAGGGTATCAACCTGCAGGTGCTCAAGATAACGTCATTGATGAAGTCGTCTGGGTGGTGGGCGACGAACCTATTTTACGTTCAGAAGTTGAAAATCAGCGGCTGCAATCGCAATTGGAGGGCATAAAGTTTGATGGAGACCCTTACTGTGTTATACCTGAACAACTCGCCATTCAAAAGCTCTACTTGCATCAAGCCGACCTCGATAGTATTGATGTGGATGAAAGTGAGATTGTAACCACTGTCGACCGTCAATTAAACCGCAGCATTGCCTTTTACGGCTCCAAGGAGAAATTGGAGGAATACGCCCGCAAGCCGATTTCCCGCTTGAGGGAAATGTGGCGGGAACAAGCCAGGGTGCAAAACATTATGGGAGAAGTGCAACGTAACTTGATTGGAGATGTCAAGGTGACGCCTGCCGAAATCCGTCAATACTACAAATCGCTGCCTGAAGACAGTATTCCGACCATCCCTGGAGAAGTAGAAGTTGAAATCATTACCGTTGAACCCAACTACGACCAGGAAGAAGTGGAGGCCATCAAGGAACGCCTGCGCGGTTTTACCGAACGAATCAATAATGGAGAAAGTTTTGCTACCCTGGCGTTGATGTATTCGGAAGACAGAGGGACCTCCAGGGTTGGAGGCGAGATGGGTTTCGTTGGCAAGGCCGAACTGGTGCCTGAATTTGCCAATGTGGCTTTTTCACTGTCCGATCCCAAACGAGTATCCAAAATCGTAGAGACCGAATATGGCTTTCATATCATTCAATTGATTGAAAAACTGGGTGACCGTATCAACTGCCGCCACATCTTGCTGAAGCCGAGGATCTCTGCCGTGGAACGCAACAAGGCGTTGCAACGTCTCGACAGTATTGCCGACTTGATCCGTAATCAAAAGCTCACTTTTGGTGAGGCTGCTCAATACTATTCAGCCGACAAAGACACCCGAAAGAATGGCGGTTTGATGGTCAATCCGCAAACCTTGACATCCCGCTTTAAATTGGAAGAACTGCCTCAAGATGTGGGGAAAGCCGTTTACCAGATGAATGTGGGTGAGATTTCGGCCCCTTTTACGATGAGGCTGGAAAACAAAGACAAGGAAATCTGCGCCATCATTCGTGTCAAGACCAAGACCAAACCACATAAAGCGTCTTTGACCGAAGATTTCCAGGCATTAAAAGACTTACTGCTCGAGAAGAAGCGTAATGATATTATTGACGAATGGATCAAGGCTAAACAAGCCAAAACCTACATTCGTATCAGTGAAAACTGGCGTAACTGTACCTTTAAATACCCGGGATGGATCAGGAAAGCATCATGATACAGCGGGTTATAAATAATGGTTGGAGGCATAAAATACAATGGATGTGTTTTTTATGCCTTTTTCCTGTCCTGTTGTTCGCTCAAACGAGCACGCAGGGCAGAAAAAATCCATTTGATGTGACCACAAAACCCAGAGAGACTGTTCACAAACAACAGCCCAAATCAGAACCATCTTCAAGCAAACAAGCCGCTAAACCAATCAATGCGGCCATTAAGGGGACAGCTTCATCCACCAAGGGGAAGACGTCAGCCGCTGGAAAGGGAACCATACCTGTGGCTGATGTTTCTAAAATGCGGCAATCCAATAACAGAAAAGACCGTGACCCTGTTTACCTGGAGCGTGCCTTGACGCTTTCGTTTGATAAGGACATGGGGCCTGATTATCAATTGGTGACAGGTGATGTGGTTTTCAGACACGACAGTGCCAGATTGTACTGCGACTCCGCCTTTTTCTACCGTTCTACCAACTCCTTGCTTGCCTTAGGCAATGTGCATATGGAACAGGGTGATACATTGTTCTTGTACGCAGCCTGGATGTATTACGATGGTAACACCAAATTAGCCAAGGCAAGAGAAATGGTGCGTCTGGAAAACCGGGATGTGACCTTGTTTACCGACAGTTTAAATTTCGACCGTTTGGCAAACATCGGTTATTTCTTTGATGGGGGCTTGTTGGTTGATGAAAGTAAAGACGGCACCAATGAGCTGTCTTCCGAATACGGTCAGTACAGCACGGAATCTAAAGAGGCCTGGTTTAAGAACGATGTAAAACTGGTCAATCCTGATTTTGTGATGAGCACTCAGCAGCTTTTCTACAACACCAACACAGAGGTGGCCAGTATCGTAAGTCCTACCGAGATTGTTTCCGACAGTGGGTACATTTATTCGACCCGAGGTTGGTACAACACGAAAACGGAACAAAGCCACTTGCTGGATCGTTCCTATGCGAATACAACCAACAGACATCTTGTCGCTGATACGCTCGATTACAATAGCTTAACTGGAGTTGGAATCGGATTTGGCAATGTTGTCATGGTGGATACCCTTCACCAGATTACCTTGAAGGGCGCCTATGGCTACAGCGATGAAAAACAGGATTATGCTTTGTTGACCAAAAATGCCTTGATGATAGAGCATTCATCGAACGACACCTTGTATTTGCATGCAGATACCCTGTTGACTGTCAAGGATTCCATTTATCAAACGGTCAAGGCGTTTCACGGGGTCCGATTTTACCGATCCGACCTTCAGGGACTTTGCGATTCGATGTTCTATTCAACCAAGGATTCCATCCTCTACCTGACAGGTACACCGGTGATTTGGTCTGAGGAACAACAATTAACAGGTGAAGAAATGTTTCTGCATACCAAATCGAACAAGCCCGAACGGTTACGGGTGGAAAAGTCGGCCTTGGTCATCGCCTGGGAGCGTGATTCGCTCTACAACCAATCATCGGGCAAGAATTTGGTTGCCTTTTTCGACAGCCTTAGCAACGAAGTGACACGGGTGGAGATTAGTGGTAATGCTGAAACAATTTATCTGCCCATCGATGAAGATAATCTGGTAATGGGCTTGAATCGATTGGAAGGCAGTTACCTTACCCTGTACCGCAAGGAGGGGAAACTGGAAAAATTGTTGGTATGGCCTCAACCAAAGGGTACGTTTTATCCTCTGGACAAGCTACCTGCAGAAAAAACATACCTGGAACGATTCAAATGGCACGGTGATGCCAGACCCAAGGATCCTGAGGATGTGTTTAGAAGCGTAAGCATCACATCATCCATCGAAAAAGAATAACGAAAACCATGGAAACGACCATACACGTATTGCCAGAATCTGTCGCCAATAAGATAGCGGCAGGAGAGGTGGTGCAGCGGCCGGCCTCCGTCATCAAGGAATTGATGGAAAATGCCATCGATGCCGGTGCAACCCAGGTAGACGTACGTTTGAAAGAGGCAGGCCGAACGTTGATTCAAGTTGTCGACAATGGCAAAGGTATGAGTCCGGATGATGCCAGAGTTGCTTTCCAGCGCCACGCCACGTCTAAGTTAAAACAGGCCGATGACCTGTTTCACATCAGAACGATGGGATTCAGGGGTGAAGCCTTGGCTTCCATCGCTGCCGTCGCTCAGGTGGATTTAGTCACCCGAAGAGCGGCCGATGAGTTGGCGTGGAAAATTGAAATAGAGGGAGGTACCATAACCAATGAAGAGCCTACGCTGGCTGCTCAAGGCAGTCGTTTAACGGTGCGTAACCTCTTCTACAACATCCCGGCTCGTCGAAAATTTTTAGGCGACAACACCAAAGAGCTAAAGTTCCTGAGGGATGAGTTTATTCAGATAGCCTTGGTGTACCCTCAGCTTTCCTTGAGCTTGACACACAACGACGATGTATTGTATCAACTGTCTCCAGGACCCTTGAAACAACGGATTTTGGCACTGTTTGGTAAACGGTCTGGCGGTCAATTGAACAAACAATTGTACCCTGTTGATGTCCAGACGGCGTTGGTGTCCATCTCCGGTTTTGTGGGTGATCCGGCTGCCGCTTGTCAGCGTGATCCGCTCCAGTATTTTTTTGTCAACGGCCGTTTCATTCGTCATAAGTTTTTCAGAAGTGCGCTGCTCAAAGCGTATGAAACGCTCTTGCCAGCTGGCATGCAACCCGCTTATTTCCTTTATTTCGAGGTCGACCCGGAAGCATTGGACGTGAACATCCATCCCACCAAGACCGAAGTCAAGTTTGAACACGAGCAGGCTATTTGGCCCATTGTACATGCGACGGTCAGGGAAGCGTTGGGTAAATTCAACGCAGTGCCCTCCATCGATTTCGACCGGGATGATGCGCCTGATATTGACGTGTTCAGGCACGATCGGTTGGTCGATCCCCCAAAAGTATCATTTAATCCTTCCTATAACCCCTTCAACACTACAAGTGGAAGTGGCTCTTTCGGGGCCGGTTCGTCGGGAACTGGTATACCAAGTACCTCGAATAACCGTGTTTCCCAGGCAACACGACAGGCTCCCTCCGATTGGGCTGCACTCTATGAAGGCTTTAAAGCCGATACGAAGGTCGATTCCGTAGACGATGGCGCATCAAACGCGGAACAGGGAACAGGTGGCTCTAAGGTAACGGACAATGACTGGTTCGATCAATTGGCCAGCCAACCCAACCAAACTGGCTTGTTCACAGAAACAGAACGTGAGGACTCGTCCTGTGTCCTTGATTTGGAGGCCCCGAAATTTCAATTGTTTGCCACTTATATTGCTTTAAACTGTCGGAAGTCTTTTGTGCTGATACACCAGCAACGAGCTCATGTTAGGGTTTTGTACGAACGGTATGTTCGACAGTTGTCCCTGCAGCGAGTCGTTTCGCAAACGCTGATGTTTCCCGTGCCCCTCAGCCTGGATAAAGGTCAACGTCAAGATTTTGAATCGGCATTACCTGTGTTGCAACAATTGGGCTTTCAATTTGTCATCACGCCTGAGTCTATTGATGTGACAGCCATTCCCATGGAGGGAGAAGCCCATCAAGCGGAGGCTTGGCTGCTCGAACTGATAGCAACTGATGCAGTGGCGGGTTCAACACCCGTTTCTGACGCTACAGCGCAGATGGCCTTGCGTCTGGCCCGGTTGGCTGCCATACCCGCTGGTCGTTTTCTTTCAGCTACGGAAATGGAAGATCTTGTGCTGCGATTGACAGAAGCTGATGAGCCATTATACACGCCTGATGGAAAAAAGACCTTGGTCTCTTTGAGCCCTGATGATGTTGCGCGCTTGTTCACTGTTTGATACCTTACTGACATGGAATCATTGCCGTTGATTTCGCAACCCGTAAGTCCCAAAGGTCTGGATGAATCGGTTTTTACGTATCATGGTCACCTAGGCGAATTTGCCTATGTAGCCTTGCCATTGATCCCTCTGAGGGCTCAACCTTCAGAGAGAGCTGAACAAGTGAGCCAGCTCCTGCATGGTCAATATATGTTGATCTTGGAACACCGTGAATCCTGGGTCTTTGTGAGGGTATTGGATGACGGGTACGAAGGGTGGTGTACCGAAAAAATGGTTGTTGTCATTTCTGAAAAACTAACGCGTCAGGCCTTTGCGGCTCCAAGGGTATTGACAATATCCCCGCTCAGTTTATGTGAAACAGTCAATGGCCAGGCATATTTGCCAGCAGGTAGTCGTTTGCTTGACGGTGAACGCGTGCTTGCTGCTGCCTTAACAGCTACAATTTCACATCTGTCAACCTCAAGTGTCACACCCACCACCTTGGCGATGGGCTTTTTAAATGCGCCTTATCTTTGGGGAGGTAAATCAGCCTTAGGGATGGACTGCTCAGGCTTGGTACAGGTGACCTTTGCCATGTGCGGCATGTTGATGCCAAGAGACGCCAGACAGCAAGCGTTGTTGGGGACACAAGTGGACAATCTGGCGGATGCCACCGCAGGTGATCTGGCCTTTTTCCACAATGAAGAGGGGCGTGTGGTGCATGTGGGATTGTTGCTTGAAGGTAAACGCATCATACATGCATCGGGTTGGGTGCGCATCGATCGTTGGGATGAACAAGGTATCTTCGATGGCGTCCGTGGCGTTTACTCACACAGACTTCAACAAATCCGGCGTATTTTCATTTGAATTTTGGATAAATATTCATGATTAGTGGCGTTGAATGATGCGTTTAACGAAAGAAACCTTCTTTTAAGGAAGTATTCTTGCGTTAAAGTCGTTGCTGGCACCGACAGGGGGTCGTAATTTTGATAGCAACCAAGTATCCGGATATGGCTGTCAAAACCATCAATTACGAACTTAACCGCCTCATCGGTTTAAAACTGCTCCGCGTCAGGCAGATGGCTGGGCTGTCTCAACAAAATGTGGCCGATGATCTGGATTTCTCACCGACGACGTACTCCAAACTGGAAAACGGAAAGATTGATTTCACGGTGACCCGATTGGCCCAACTTGCCGATTATTTTAATGTGCACGCACCCGATTTTCTGGATGCCTCACTGGATGCACCACGACACAAGGATGAAGTCAGACCTCATTCTGACTACAAAAGCATGGAAACCAAGCTGGAAGCTTTGCGTGAATTGATTGGTGACGTGATAAAGTAGGTCAAAAGGGTTTGAATCCCATGATTTCTCTGACAGACCTGATGGTCTTCGTCGCACTTTCTCTGGCCTTTTCTGCCCCTTCGGTCGTGACCTTGTGCAGGAAGGCTTCGTCCTGACTGATAGCCAGGTAGCGCTCTCTGATGGGACTGGTCACTTTGATGATGTCGGCAGCCAGTTGTTTTTTCAAATCGCCGTACCGGATGGTGCAGGTATTCCACTTTTCATCGAAGTAATCATACGTATCCTGGGTGGACACCACCTTGAGGATGGTGAAGAGGTTCTCGATGTAGTCGGGTTTGGGGGCGTTGGGGCCTGTGGGGCCTCCGTCCGTCAAGGCCTTCATCACCTTTTTCTCGATGACCTTGGGCTCGTCGCAGAGGTACACGCAGTTGCCTTCCGATTTACCCATTTTGCCGCTTCCATCCAGGCCTGGAATTTTAATGAGCTCTTCGCCAAAGTTGTAGGCCTGGGGCTCCTTGAAGAATTCTACACCGTAGAAGTTGTTGAAACGGCGGGCAAACTTGCGGGTCATTTCGAGGTGTTGTTCCTGGTCCTTGCCCACGGGTACTTTGTCGGCGTTGTGGATGAGGATGTCGGCCGCCATCAGGGTTGGATAGGTAAGGAGACCGGCGTTGACATTTTCAGGTTGTTTCCTGGCTTTTTCCTTAAACGAGGTGGTCTTGGCCAATTCGCCCATGTAGGCGTGCATGTTGAGCATGAGATACAGTTCGATGACCTCTTTCATGTCGCTTTGCACGTAGATGGTGGCTACCTCCGGATCAATGCCGGCGGCCAGGTATTCGCAAAGCACCTCTTTTACATTGGCGTGTAAGCTCTTGGGGTCAGGGTGTGTGGTCAGGGAATGGTAGTCGGCGATAAAGAAAAAACAATTATTTTCATGCTGCATGCGGATAAAATTCCGCAAAGCGCCGTAGTAATTACCCAAATGTAAGTTTCCGGTAGACCGGATGCCGCTCAATACTGTATCCATCGTGTTATTTTTTGCCCCGCATGGTTGGTCGGGGTCTCTGTTTCAAATGCCTGCAAAGGTACGTTTTTTCCCTTGCTGTTCAAAGGTTTTTAAGGATGCGTTTAATCACCGTTTGGGCAGAGATTTCGCGGTTGGCGGCTTCGGGGATGACCAGGCTTCGGGGGCTTTCGATGACATCGTCGGTCACGATCATGTTGCGGCGTACGGGCAAGCAGTGCATGAAGCGGGCGTTGTTGGTCACGGCCATCTGGCGGTCGCTCACTGTCCAGGCGCGGTCTTTGCTGAGGATCTTGCCGTAATTGGGATCCTGGAAAGCGGACCAGTTTTTGGCATAGATGAAATCGGCGCCTTCGAAGGCCTTCATTTGGTCGTATTCTACGCGTGCATTACGGACAAACGTTGAGGACAGTTCATAGCCTTCGGGGTGGGTGATGACAAAGTCCACGTCGGCTTCGTTCATGAAGTCGGCGAAGCTGTTGGGCACGGCCTGGGGCAGGGCGTTGGGGTGAGGCGCCCAGGTCAGGACGACCTTGGGACGGGCGGTTTCCCTGTATTCCTCAATGGTGATGAGGTCGGCAAAACTCTGCAGCGGGTGGCCGGTGGCGGCTTCCATGCTGAAGACAGGGCGGCCCGAATACTTGATAAATTGGTTGAGGATGGTTTCCTCGTAATCGAACTGTTTGCTCTCAAATTTGGCAAAAGCGCGTACACCGATGACGTCGCAGTAACTACCCATCACGGGAATGGCTTCCAGGATGTGTTCGGGCTTGTCGCCGTCCATGACCACACCCCGTTCGGTCTCCAATTTCCAGGCACCTTGGTTGATGTCGAGTACCATGGTGTTCATGCCCAGGTTCATGCCGGCTTTCTGGGTGCTGAGACGGGTACGAAGGCTGGAGTTGAAGAAGACCATCATCAGGGTCTTGTTTTCGCCCAAGTGTTTGTAGGCAAACCGGTTTTTCTTTATTTCGAGGGCTTCCTTGACGGCTTCGTTCAAGTTGCCCAAATCTTTGACGTTGGTGAAATGTCTCATTGTGCTGAGGGTTTATAGCCGATGATACGGCTTTTTCATGATTGGTTCGTGTGATTGATGACTTCGAGGAGCAGGGCCATGGCCGAAAGGGCGGCCATGTCGACGGTGCGGCTGCGGTTTTGGCCGAACTGGTAGCGACGGCTCAGGGTTTCGGTTCCTGAACAGGCGCAGATCCAGACCGTGCCGACTGGTTTTTCAGGGCTGCCTCCATCGGGTCCGGCTATACCGGAAACAGCCAGGGCAAGGTCGGTGCCAAAGCGTTGCCTGATGCCGGCTGCCATTTGTTCTACCACGGTTTGGCTGACAGCGCCTTCTGTCTCGAGGCTGGCGGGATCAACGCCCAGTGCCTCCACTTTGATGCGGTTGTCGTAGGCTACGACTGAGCCGGTGAAATAAGCCGAACTGCCGGGAATACTGGTCAGCAAATGGGCTATGCGGCCACCTGTGCAGCTTTCGGCGGTGGAAAGGGTTAAGCCGTGGTTTTTTAATGCTTGTCCAACAACCGCTTCCACCGGTATGTCGGCCTCGGCCAGGATGGCCTTGCCCAGAATGGCACGGAGGCTTACCAATTCGCGTTCAAGGCTGGCGGCCAAGTCTTCTCGTTTGTCCAACGAACCGGTCAACCTGAGTTTGACCAAGCCTGGCGAAGGCAAGTAGGCTAACTTTATCCAGGACGGGAGGTTGTTTTCCCAGTCGGTCAAGGTCATGGCCAGGCCAGATTCGGGGTAACCGTGTACCAGCACCGTCCGGTGCATCAGCGCCGGCGTTTTGAAGTGTGCTTTCAGTCTGGGCAAGACCTCGTGGCTCATTACCCATTGCATTTCAGAAGGAACGCCAGGCATGGAGACCAGCACTTTGTCGCCCTTGTCAAACCAGGTAACAGGGGCTGTGCCTCGTTTGTTCTGGATGATGGTGGCCGTTTTCGGAACGTAGGCTTGGTTGAGGGTTAGTTCGTTGAGAACGACAGGCCTGTCCTTAAACAAAGCCTGGATATTTTCCAACACGGTGGTGTCGTACACCAGTTCTGTGTTGAAATAAGTGCACAGCGTTTGTTTGGTGATGTCGTCTTTGGTGGGGCCAAGGCCTCCGGTTACAAGGACCACGTCGGCCCGTTTGAAGGCCAGGTCAACAGCTTCCAGGATGTGGTCGGTGTCGTCGGACACCGAGGTGATCTGTTTGATGCGGAAACCCTCCTGGTTCAAGACCGTAGCCATCCAGGCTGAATTAGTGTCAACAATCTGACCGATCAGGATTTCATCACCGATGGTGATCAGTTCAACAAGAATCTCTTTCATGGTCGTGTCTGTCCGTTACCGGTGATAAGCCACTTGTAGGTGGTGAGTTCTTCCAGGGCCATGGGGCCTCTGGCGTGGAGTTTCTGGGTGCTAATGCCTATTTCTGCACCCAATCCAAATTGAGCACCGTCGGTAAAAGCCGTCGAAGCGTTGGTATAGACACAGGCTGCATCGACCGTTTGGGAGAAACGCAACGCGGTGGTATCGTTTTCCGTGAGGATGCATTCGCTGTGTTTGGAACTGTAGTTGGCAATTTGAGTGAGTGCCTCGTCCAAACTGCTAACTGTCTTGATGGCCATCTTGTAATCGAGAAACTCGGTGCCGAAATGTTCAACTTTAGCAGGCTGCAGCATGGTGGCGGGGTAGTGGCCTTGTAAAGCTGCAGAGGCTTGGGTATCGGCGAAAATCGTCACGGACTTGGTGGCCAACTTGGCACAGAGTGCAGGCAGATCGGCCAAACGATTCTGGTGGATAATCAGGCAATCAAGGGCGTTGCACACGCTGACACGACGGGTCTTGGCGTTGAACACAACCTCGGCTCCCATTTCCAGGTTGGCATCCACATCGAAGTAGGTATGGCAAATGCCGGCGCCCGTTTCAATGACGGGGATGGTGGCGTTTTCGCGAACAAACTGGATGAGATTGGCGCTACCTCTGGGTATGAGGAGGTCCACATAGTCTCTGGCATTAAGCAAGGCCGATGTGGCTTCACGTTCTGCCGGGAGTAGCGTGCAAAGGGCTGGGTCCAATTGGTGTTGTTTCAAAACAGCGTGGATCAATTCCACGATAGCCAGGTTGGATGCATGGGCATCCTTGCTGCCTTTCAACAGGGAGGCGTTGCCCGATTTGAGGCAGAGGGCGAACACGTCGAAACTGACATTCGGCCTGGATTCGTAGATGATGCCGATGACACCGAAGCCCACGCTGATTTTCCGCAGTCGCAGACCATTAGGCCTGGTAGTTTCCGCCAGCACCCGTCCCAGCGGGGAGGGCAGGTCGGCCACGTTGTTGAGGTCGGCGGCGATGTCGGTCAGGCGTTGTTCGGTCAGTTTGAGCCTGTCGTACTTGGGATCGGCCGGATCCATGCGGTCCAGGTCTTTTTGATTTTCTGCCAGCAACAAGGGCATGTTAGCCAAGGTTGCACTGGCCAGGTCGTGCAACACGGCTTGTATGGTGGTGTCGCTGACCAGCGGCAACTTCCGGCCGGCGGCCCGGGCTTGCTCAAAGGTCTTGATAAGGTTCATGTCAATCGAGGTATAAGTAGTCGTAATGAATCAAGGGACGCTCACCTTTTTGGCCAACCACGTCTTTGGCGCTGTTGCTGCCGTATTGAGCCTTGCCCACGCCAATTTGATTGCCAGCTGGGTCGTAAATACCAATAATATCACCCTTTTCAAAGGTGCCGGCAATACGGGTGATGCCGACAGGTAGCAGGCTGGTGGCACCTTTATCGAGTAAGGCCTTAAAGCAGCCTTCGTTGATGTGCACTTCACCTTTGGCAAAACCGTCGGAATGGGCTATCCATTTCTTGACGGCCGATGCGGCTTTTGTGCCCGGAGTGAAACAAGTATTTGGCACCTCTATGTCTGGATTCAACAGATCAATCAGTCGGTTGGACTTCAGACCGTTGGTAATATAGACGGTGATGCCTTCTTCGGCTACTTTGCGGGCGATGTTGGTTTTGGTGAGCATGCCACCCCGTCCGAACGATGATTTCTCAGCTGAAATGTACTGCTTGACGTCCACACCTGGTTGGATAATGGGTATGACGCTGGCGTCAGGGTCAGAAGGATGACCGTTGTAGATGCCGTCGATGTTGCTCAAAATAATCAAAGCCTCGGCATCCATCATGGTGGCGATGAGGCCTGAGAGTTCGTCATTGTCGGTAAACATCAACTCGGTTACCGAGATGGTGTCGTTTTCATTCACTACCGGTATCACGCCGTTTTCCAACATGACGGTCATGCAGTTTTTTTGGTTCAGGTAGTGACGGCGGCTGTGGAAATTTTCCTTGGTGGTGAGTACCTGGCCGCAGACCAGCCCTCTTTCCCTGAACAAGCGGTAGTATTCGTTGATAAGAATGGCCTGACCAACGGCTGAAAATAGCTGGCGTTGATCCAGGGGATCTAACTTGCGGTTGGGTTTGACCAGGCCTCGTCCGGAAGCTACAGCACCCGATGAGACCAGGATCACTTCTACGCCCGCCTTGCGCAGCGTAGCTACCTGGTCTATGATAGCGGAAAGCCTGTTCACATCCAGTCCTCCCTGAGGGCTAGTGAGCACATTGCTGCCCACCTTTACCGTGATACGTTTGTAGCGGCACGTGGTCATGGATATCGTTCTTATTTCAAATGGCTGGCTTTTAAACCCCTGATAATGGCGGCAGTGAAGCCTGCTTGTTCCATTTCATTCAATCCCTTGATGGTGATACCACCCGGCGTGGTCACTTTGTCAACTTCTACTTCAGGGTGGGTACCGTTGGCTTCCAACAGAGCGACAGCGCCTTTCAGCGTCTGCAGTACAACATCCCTGGCTACACCTGGGTAAATGCCCATTTCGACGCCACCTTCCATGGCAGCTCTGATATACCGGAAGGCGTAGGCGATGCCGCAGGAGGACAAAGACATGTAAGCGTTGAGTTGACTTTCGGGTACCAGCATGGCCTTGCCCATTTCGTTGAACAGGCTTACCATGAAGGCCTCTTGTTCATCGCTGGCATTCCAGGAAGCAATACAGGAAAAACTTTCCTGCACATCGATGGCTGTATTGGGGATGACCCTGAACAGGGTGGCCACTGAATCGTCCTTGTCGGGGAACAGGCTTTGCAGCTTTTCGAGGGATACACCGGCGGCAATGGATACAATCACTTGTTTGTTGTAGTTGACAGTATCGGCTATTTCATGGGCAATCAGCTCGACCAACCAAGGCTTAACAGCGAGTACGATGAAGTCGGCTCCTTTGATGCAATCCAGGTTGGAGGTATGACAAACGATGGCCGGATTGAAGGCGTGGATGGCGTCCAGGTTGGCGGTACTGATGTCACTGACGGCGATGTCGGCGGCCTTGAAAAGTTGACCTTGGCTGAGGCCTCTGGCCATAGCGCCGCCCATGTTGCCGGCGCCGATGATACTGATCT
>JAAYBL010000240.1 GCA_012718945.1 Bacteroidales bacterium | reverse complement strand
TTGTGTTAAATGCGGTTGTAACGCGTTATTTTCAATATCTACCCGCTTCTTGTGGTGTTCAACCCTTTAAAAAATGGGGTAAAAACCTGATATATAGAGTGTATATATGACACTTAATCCTCATAAAAAGACTAAAAAAGGGTCAAAAAATGTAAAAAGTATGACAAATTTATAACTGTTAAAGACACGAACACCCCCTACATTTGAACCGTCTATTGGATCAATGATCGAAGACTAACCTTAAATCTACATGCTAATGAAAAGATCGCTGATTTTTTTGGCGGGCTTCCTTTTACCTATGGTATTGGTGGCCCAGATTCGGGTGTCCGGAACCGTGCTTGACGAGACGGGGCAGGGCTTGCCCGGTGCTTCTGTCAAGCAGAAGTGGACCAGCAAAGGTACGGTGACCGATGTGAACGGTGCCTTCGCGCTGGATGTGACAGATGAAAAAGCTGTCCTGACTGTGTCCTTTATTGGTTATGGCACGCTGGAAGTGCCTGTTGGCAATCAACGTGTTTTCTCCCTCAAATTGGCCGAAAGTTCCAATGAAATGGACGAGGTCGTGGTCATTGGTTACGGTTCCAAACGTAAAGGAGACGTCACCAGTGCCTTGATCAATGTGGGCGAAAAAGAGATTACCTCACGTCCGGTTCAAAACGTCGTGCAAGCCCTTCAGGGTAAAGCAGCTGGTGTGGACATCGTTACCAACCTCAGACCCGGTGAAATCGCCAGTGTTACCATTCGTGGACAACGTTCGATTACAGCAAAAAACGAACCTATCTACGTTGTAGACGGAGCCGTTTTTAGCGGTACATTGAATGATATCAGCCCCAACGACATCGAAGCAGTGGTTGTTTTGAAAGATGCCTCGGCCACGGCCATTTATGGATCACGCGGTGCCAACGGCGTCGTCATGATTACGACAAAAAAAGGTAAAAAAGGCAAAGTAGACATCAACTACGATGGGTCTGTCAGTTTTGACAACATCAACTCATTGACTGAATATGCAACGGCCGGTGAAGCATTGGAACGTTACCGTCAGGGTTACATCAACGCCAGTGCCTACAAGGACGGTGCCGGTACCTATTACACCGCACCTAACCTGGCTGCTGACCTGTCCATGTTTGGCAATAACGATGCAGCCGTTATCGCAGCCATCAACGCTGGTTGGGCCGGTGGTACCTACAAGGCCTCCAATGTGCCCACCACAGACTGGGTGGATTTATTGACCCGCACAGGTATTACTCAAAACCATCATGTCAGTTTGAGTGGGGGAACAGAGACCTCTAAAGTGTATCTTTCCTATTCAAACCACAACAACCTGGGTACTCAGTTGAACCAAGGGTACAAACGCAACACTTTCAAGGTGAACGGTGAAGTTACACCCAGAAAATGGATAACCGCAGGTCTATCTTTGAACGTATCCCATGGGATACAGGATTACGGTACCATCAACCGCTCCGGTAGCGCTACCGGTGCTAAGGACTTGTATGGTATGGCCCTGTCACAAATCATCATGGCCAAGCCCTACGATGAGAACGGTGATTTCATCAAATATCCTGGTGGAAACAGCACAATGCCTTTGTACAACCCCATGATTGACATCGATGAATCGGCCGACCAGCGTACTTCCACGAACATACAGACATTGTTGTTCGGGGAAATCCGCTTTGCTCCCTGGTTGTCGTTCAGAACCAATTACAGTGTTTTTCTGAACAACCAAGCCAATGGCTCCTGGCAGAGTTCTCAATCAACTTTGCGCCGTTACAGTACAACGTTTGCCGGTGCAGCAGCCTCCTACAATACGGATAATTACAAAAGTTGGCTGGTTGAAAATATCTTGAACTTCAACAAGACCTTCGCTGACATCCACACGGTAGGAGCGACCTTCGTTCAATCCATGGAAAAAAGTGTACGGGTAGCTTCCAATATGTCAGCGGAAAAAATCCTGACCGATGCCTCCAAATGGTATGATTTGTCCTCTAATGCCACCGGCTCACCAAACGGTTATGGCACCTCTTACGTGGGCAAACAATTCCTGTCTTATACAGGCCGTTTGAACTATACCTTGTTGGATCGCTACATTCTGACTGGTTCCGTCCGTTTTGATGGGGCTTCGGTTTTGTCTGTCGGAAACAAGTGGGCTTCCTTCCCCTCAGTGTCTGCTGCCTGGAAAATTCAGGAAGAATCCTTTATGAGTGAACTGACCTGGGTGAACGAATTGAAGTTGAGAGCCGGTTATGGTCAGGCAGGTACGGCAAATGTTGATCCTTATACCTCGACTGGTCCACTTTCCGTCTACGATTACGTGTTTGGTACTTCGCCGGCAGTTTCCTTCCTGCCCTATCTGATGAGTAATCCAACACTCACCTGGGAGCGTGCCGCACAGAGCAATATTGCCTTGGATTTCGGTTTCCTCAACAACCGCATCGTCGGATCCATCGACCTCTACCAAACCAATACCACCGGTCTGTTGCTGGAACGCATCCTGCCGCCCATCATTGGGTACCCCCTTATTCTGGACAACATTGGTAAGACCAAAAACCAAGGTGTAGAGGTGACAGTGAGCACCCGCAACATTGTAAACCGTGACTTCACCTGGAGTACCGACCTGAGTTTCGCCCACAACGAGGATGAAATTGTTGAGTTGGTCAATGGCAAGGAAGATATGAAAGGCAATGGCTGGTACATCGGTTACCCACAAGGCGTCTTCAGAACCTACAAGGTCGATGGACTCTGGCAGGATACGCCAGAAGATCAGGCCGAAATCGCCCTCTGGGGTGCCAATGGTTACAAATTTGCTCCTGGCCAATACAAGCCAGTTGAACAAGGAACCCCCGACCACAAACTCACCGACGACGACAAGGTCATCGTGGGATCATCTCAACCCGACTTTACGGCCGGTATGACCAATACCTTTACATACAAAGGTTTTGAGTTGAGTTGCTTCATCTATGCCCGCGTAGGCCAGGAGTATTTCTCCTCCCTGCAGCCAGGCGGTTCGACCGGTGGTCAATACATAGGCTATGTCCGCAAGGCCGATTTGAATGAATTCTGGTCACCAACCAATACCAAGGCTGAATGGCCAGGTTTGACATCCAATCCGACAGCCGTTTCAACCGCTGATGTCAATAGAGCCATGTACATCAATGATGGTTCCTTTGTAACGGTCAGAAACATTTCGTTGGGATACACCTTCCCCGAAAAGCTGCTCAAGCCACTTGATATCAATCGTCTGCAACTCTACACCCAGGTGCTCAATCCTTTCATGTGGGGTGGTAAGTGCGTGCAGAACGGCATCAACCCGGACGATACCAACGGATGGACCAGTGTCAATTCGATCGGTGATCCTACAGGAGGTACCAACAACAATACTATGATGATCACGAGCTTCGTGCTTGGATGCCGCATCGGTTTCTAACCTTTAAACCAGAGTCACTATGAAAAAAATATGTTTAGCCTTACTCGCCGTTTCCGTGTTTGCTTTCACGGCCTGTGAAGACTTCCTGGAAGAAGAAGTGGTGTCCTCGTTGACGCAAGACTACTATAAATCCAGGGAAGGCTTGGAATCCCTTTGCCAGGGAAGTTACAAGATACTCCGCTACAAGGGCGACTACAACCAGGGCGAATACCTTTTTGGTGCCAACAACGACATCGAGGTGTATTCCTGGTCAAACGCCGACCGCATTGTGAATGGATCTTATGCACCCGATGCCTGGGGTAACGCCGTAACCGGTGGCCAGCGCATCACCCCTTTTGTGAACAATCTGATTGGAGCCGTTACAACGGGTCAAAAGTTCACTGAAGGCTGCTACCCCTCAATTGGGGCCTGCAACATTTTCCTGGAAAATTACGCTGACTTGTCAGCGGCTGACCAAACAGCCTTGGCCAAGCGTAAAGGGGAAATTCTCTTCTTGAGAACCTATTCCTACTACTTGATATCCAATGTGGTGGGGCCATGTCCCTTGATTCTGAAGAGTTATAAGGGTATGCCCGATAACTTCTACTTTCCCAAGGCTTCTCTGGAAACGTTGTACACTCAGTTGATTGGCGATATGCGCACAGCTGTCGAACTGTTGCCTCAGGAGACGTACACCATCACATCGTCCAACTTCGGACGTATCACCAAACAGGCTGCTGCTCATTTCCTGTCCAAACTTTACTTGCACAGGGCTCAGGCAGCCGGTTGGGCCAGCAGTACCCATGACGACCTGAAGATGCTCTATAAGGGTAATGTAGCGACCGACCTGGACAGTGCTATTTATTACTCAACCATGGTCATCGACTTCATGGACGACAACAATCCGAACTATGGCGGTTTGGCCACTGACTTTGGTGACTTGTGGAAAATTGAAGCCAGCTCGACCAATACCAGAGACGGCCAGAAGGAAATCCTGTTGAGTGCACAGTACGAACCGACCCAGACCTACAATGGCCGCTACGGTGACGCCAGCGCCATTAGTTTGACGCACGTCTACAACAGCAACCATACCAATCAGGATGCCGGTATTCTGCGCGACATCAATTACGGTCGTCCGTATGCTACCCTGATGCCTTCAGACTGGGCCTATGATGCCTTTACCGACAAAGCCAACGACTCCAGGTATTACAAGAGCTTCCTGACCAACTATTACACGACGGATGTTTCTAAAAATGCCAAAGCTTGGGATGCCGGTACTGCATTGTATTACAACACCTACTTGAAACCAGCTGGAGCCGATTCTGCTAAGGCAGGTGTAAAACGTGGCATCAAAGCACTGGATCTCTACAACGCCAGCTATGAAAACGTGGGTCTTGTATACGTGGAAAACAGCAAGGATCAACCCTACGACTCCCTCTGGGTAATGAGCCAACCTTACGTGATGAATGTACGCTGGATGGTGGGTAGCCCCAACAACGCCGGTTACTTTGACAAGTCAGGTAACACCATCACCGGTATTAAAGCCGGTGCCGCCGCCGACCCTGCTAACCCCATCATCACCAACTATGCCGCTGAAGGACGTAAGATCTATTACCGTCTGGCTGGAGCCAACGGTGCCGGCTTTGGTATTGACCGCGACATGGCCAAGGCCAGTGCCTGGTACATGGGAGCCCGTAAATGGCTGGATCGTACCCGTGGTAAAGGCACCAATGCCAATGGTAGCCAATCATTTGATACCCCTATCTTCCGTTTGGCCGAAACCTACCTGATCAGGGCTGAAGCCTACGGACGCAAAGGATTGTATCCGCAAGCCATCAACGATCTGAATGTGTTGCGCAAACGCGCCGCCTATCACCCCAACGAAAAGCGCGATCCTGTGCTGGTAAAAGCCGAAGCCTCTGTGTTGGCCGGTACAGCCGTCATTCCCGCTGCCGAAAAAACCTATCCCTACACCGTTACAACCGATTCTTATGCCGCAATTGCCATTGACGGTACCGAATGGGACGGCGTTTCCGCAAAATCAGTCAAGGAAAACTACCCTGTTGAAGCCACGACAACATTGGATCGCTTCATCCATTTCATCTACAATGAAAGGGGTAGGGAACTCATATTCGAGTTGACCATGACCGAAGACTTGCACAACGCCGGTATCCTGTACGAACGTGTCAGGGATCGTGATATGTTGGGTGCCAAAGCTACCTTCACCGGTACAGCTTCCCATCCCTTCCCGGTCGACGACCTGGGTGGTGCAGGAACAGTAGGTGCCAAGGGTGTAGGCAAGGGTAATTTTGACCGTTACCATACCTTCAAACCCTGGCCCAACGCCTTCCTGGAACTCCTTACCGACGAAAATGGCGACGCACTTGATGCCGCCGGTAAAGCTGCTTTCCAGAATCCGGGTTATTAATGACCAAACCCGGACAGCTTGAACGCCCGTGGTGAAACAGGCTGTCTGAACAAACAATAAGTATGGCATCCCCTTAAAAGGATGCCATACTTTTTTTCATCGGATTTTTCCGTTACTTTGCAATCTGAACCGCACGTAACGCCAACCATGAACCTCGTTATCGACCAAGGCAACACCCGCTGCAAACTGGCCCTGTTTGAACAAGCCGGAGAAGCGATTCGGGAAACCGACCTGCCGGTATTGGATCAAGCAGGCTTGCAGGCCTTTCTGGAGGGGGATAAACCCGATGCAGCCATTTTGTCGGCCGTCAAACACGTGGATCATACGGTTATTGACGCGATAAAGGGTAGGGTAGGGCGCTTCGTCCATTTTACTGCCGCGACGCCGCAGCCCCTACGCCTACACTACGCGACGCCGGAAACCCTGGGGCTTGACAGACTCGCTGCAGCCATAGGTGCCTGGACCTTGAAGCCGGCTCACAACTTGCTCATTATCGATATGGGAACGGCCATCACCTACGACCTGGTGACAGCCGACGGGACCTACTGTGGTGGCAACATTGCTCCCGGTTTGCGTTTGCGACTGGAAGCCCTGCACGAAAAGACAGGCAACCTGCCCATGGTCCAGCCAACTGTTCCTTTCGAGGCATTTGGCACCGACACCACATCGGCCATCAGGGCCGGTGTGATGCAAGGCATCGTTTACGAATTGCAAGGTTACCAACATGAATTAAAGACCGCTTACCCCGACCTTTTCGCTTTTTTAACAGGCGGTGACCGCTTTTATTTTGCCGAAAGCGTAAAAAGTGACATCTTTGTGTGCAAAAATTTGGTGCTCACCGGACTGAATGCTATCCTCAATTATCATGCCTCAATCTAACTGTCTGAAAGCGGTCCTTGTACTGCTGTTCGTGCCCCTTTTTCTGTCGGCCCAGAACACCAATTCTCCGTACAGCCGTTTTGGCTTCGGTCAACTTGAGCAACAAGCCTTGGGTAAAACCAAAGGCATGGGCAATGTCGGCGTCGGCATGCGCGACCGCAACGCCATCAATCCGCTCAATCCAGCCTCCATTTCGGCCTTGGACACCATGACCATGATTTTTGACTTTGGTGTCAATGCCTCCATGTCCACGTTTAAGGAAAGTGGCCTGCGCCAAGACAATCCCAACGGCGGATTGGATTATGTGGCCATGAAGATACCGTTGAAACGTTGGTGGGGTGTAGCCGTTGGACTCATGCCTTATTCCAAGGTTGGCTACAGCTTTATCTCCAATGGTACGTTACCTGATGGTACTGCCTTCACAGAAGCTTCTGCCGGTTCAGGTGGCCTGTCTACCTTCTTTTTAGGTACATCAGTCGCGCTATGGAAAAACCTGGGTGTGGGTATCAATTACAAGTATTACAGCGGGCTCATCACCCAATCAAGCGGTAAAACCTTTGCCCGTTCCGACATCAATCCAACCTCAGCTAGCGAATACTGGCATCTGAATGGTAACAGTTTCGATGTCGGCGTGCAATACCAACACCTGCTGAACCCCAAGAATCGCTTTGTAGTAGGCTTGACCTATTCGGAACGATTGCCATTGCGTAATGAGTTGGTCAAAACCAACATCACCACAGATACCAA
>JAAYBL010000239.1 GCA_012718945.1 Bacteroidales bacterium | reverse complement strand
GCGTCGGAGGTGTTCGCCCAAACAGGCAACTGGCTGGGACAGGCCATGGCCGACACCGTTCACCACATCAGTCCTGAAGCTATTTTCCTTTTTGGTGGCCCGACAGCAGCCGGAGAATTGTTGTTCAAGCCCATCAGGGAGAGCCTTGAAGCCCATCTTTTGCCCGTCTTCAGAAATAAGGTTAAGGTGTTGCCTTCCAGCCTCAAAGCGGGTGACGCAGCCATCGTGGGCGCCAGCGCCTTGGTCTATGCTGAATAAGATTTCTGGCATCTGTTAAGGATAAATTGAAAATAATTAGCTTTTTTCTTTTTATTTGATGGTTTCTGCAGATTTGTGTCATTTATTCTGCATTTTTCCGTACATTTGCATCCTGAAAAAAGAACTAAGCAACTCAGTGCATGAATACAACCAAAGTGGTTCAACTCGTGCTGGAGAACGGCACCATCTTTTACGGCAAATCCTTCGGGTACGCCAAGCCCACAGCAGGGGAGGTGGTCTTTTCAACAGCCATGGTGGGATACCCCGAAAGTTTGACCGATCCATCCTATGCCGGTCAGATTCTAACAGTCACTTACCCGCTCATAGGAAATTACGGGGTCCCGGCAGACATCATCGAAAACCAACTATCGGTGTACTACGAATCGGAAATAATCCATGTCAAAGGACTGGTTATTTCCGATTACTCGTTTAAATACAGTCATTGGAACGCGCAGCGTAGCCTGAGTGACTGGCTGGAAGAACAACGTATCCCCGGCATTTACGGGGTGGATACCAGGGAACTGACCAAGGTGCTGCGCGAAGCCGGTTCCATGAAGGGGCGTTTTGTGTATCCCGATGAAGAAGAAGTCCCCTTTCTGGATACGGACAGTGTGAATTGGGTGGCTGAGGTGAGCTGCAAGGACGTGCTGACCTACGGCAATGGTTCCAAACGCATTGTGCTGGTGGATTGCGGGGTCAAGCACAACATTCTTCGGTGTCTGCTCAAGCGTGATGTGACCATTATCAGGGTGCCCTGGGATTATGATTTCAGCACCCTCGAATACGACGGCCTCTTTGTGTCCAACGGTCCGGGTAATCCCGAACATTGCCAGGCGACCATTCATCATCTGCGCAAAGCCCTGACCGAAGACAAACCCATATTCGGAATCTGCATGGGCAACCAATTGCTCAGCATGGCCGGCGGTGCCTCCACCTACAAACTCAAGTACGGACACCGCAGCCACAATCAACCCGTACGCATGGTGGGCACGGAACGTTGCTTTATCACCTCCCAAAACCACGGATACGCCGTTGATAATCACACCTTGGGTGCTGATTGGGAGCCGCTGTTTATCAACCTCAACGATGAGACCAACGAGGGTATCCGGCATAAGACCAAGCCTTTCTTCTCGGCCCAGTTTCACCCGGAAGCGTCCAGCGGACCTACTGATACTGAATTTCTCTTCGATGATTTTCTAGCCTTGATTAAAGACTGACAACTACCCTCTAAACAACCAACCATGTCCGATACGCGCATCAGAAAAGTGCTTATACTGGGATCCGGAGCCCTCAAGATAGGAGAGGCCGGTGAATTCGACTATTCAGGTTCGCAAGCCCTGAAAGCCCTGAAAGAGGAAGGAGTCAGCACCGTGTTGATCAATCCCAACATTGCCACCGTCCAGACGTCTGAAGGAGTGGCCGACCAGATTTACTTCCTGCCGGTAACCCCCTATTTTGTTGAAAAAGTTATCCAACGGGAAAAACCGGACGGCTTGCTGCTCTCTTTCGGGGGGCAAACGGCCCTCAACTGTGGGGTCAAATTGTATGAAACGGGTATCCTGGAGAAGTACAGTCTCCAGGTATTAGGTACCCCTGTGCAATCCATTATTGATACCGAAGATAGAGAACGCTTTGTGGAACGCTTGGATGAAATCGACGTCAAGACCATAAAAAGTACGGCGGTCTCCAACCTGGCCGATGCCCACCAAGCGGCAGAGAACCTGGGTTACCCCATTATTGTCAGAGCTGCCTATGCGCTGGGCGGATTGGGCAGCGGTTTTTGCAACAACGCCACCGAATTGGAAGCCCTGGCCTCCAAAGCCTTCAACTATTCCAACCAGCTGTTGGTGGAAAAGTCCCTGAAAGGCTGGAAAGAAATTGAGTACGAAGTGGTGCGTGACCGATATGACAACTGCATCACTGTCTGCAATATGGAAAACT